>CAILAZ010000094.1 GCA_903832295.1 uncultured Acidobacteriota bacterium | reverse complement strand
GTTCGTCACCGTGACCGTGTAAGTGGAGCTTACCGATACCGCCGAGATAATCAGATTCGCCGGACTTGACGTGTCGTAACACTGCACTAGTAGCGCGGTGGTCGCATAGCCATGCGTCGAGGATGGAATAGTAATCGAGGTCTGGCCCGTAAACGATGCTTTGTAGGCAGGAGTCGAACTCCCCGTTGCCACCGTCTGCCACCCTTGCGCCGTTGCTCCACTATTCATTCCCCAAACTTGAAGTGACGTGCCATTCGTGGAAAGTTGTGTGGCCGTTGCCGCATTGCCCGTTGTGCTCTGATTCAGAGGGTTGGTAACGTAGTTTGCCGGAATAGGATTCGTCGCGTTGTAGGCTCCCGCCCACGATGTGCCGCTCACCCAAATGGGAATACCTGCCACTGTCGGCCACCCACCACCGCCACCGCCGCCACCCGAACCGCCTACGATAATTCCTGTCAGCGTTACCGGAGTGACGTATGTATTCGGACTCAACCCTCCACTCATCACCACATCATAGGCCACCGCCTGTGGCGCGTAGAAAAGCCACTGCCCGGTAGGGGTCGCCGTAAAGGGGTTGGAGAGAGACGTGCCCGATACGTTGGAGTAGATGGAGACTGGAGTGGTTGTGCCGGAAAAGTACACGGTGACGGTGCAGTACGGCACTACGCCCTGCAAGTAGTTGCTGCTTTTCATGCCAGAAACGGATGCTTGCGTGGCACCTTGCTGACAAAAACCAGTAATTGCCGCGTTTTGAGCAAAGCAAGCCGCCGAGAGAATCAACACCGCAAATAGTATCTTCCGCATCATGCCGCTCCTGAATTGCATTGTCTCATTGTTCTTGCCAACATGAACCAACTTGGCGTACAGTTGGCGTAGGAGGATTGAAGAAAATGAGTGAAGAAAAAGCCGTTGGCGGTGACAAGCCGAAGCGCAAGTACACGCGCCACGCTCCTGTCAATACCGCTCCCAAGCCGCCCGCACCGCCCGATCCCGCCGTGATTGAACTCAAGGGAAAGATTGTCAATCTCGTTGACCAGCGCGACACTCTCCGCACAACCATGCTGCAACGCCAGGGTGAACTTGCCAAAGCGCAGACCGAGTTTCAGATTGCCACGCAGAACGTCAACGCCATCGAGCAGGACATTCAGTACCGCATCGGCCTGATTCGCCAGCTTACCGGCGAGGCTCCTGCCGTCGGCGGACAGCCTACGTTGGTTCCGCATTACGAGGGGATCAGCAGTTCGCCTACCGTGCCGCAACATGGCTCTCCCTTCGTGGAAGGCGATGGAGTGAATCGGACTCTGGCACAGCGCACGGCAATTTAGTGAACCCTGCCGCCTCTGATGGGCCTTCCGCACAGCAATGGCGATATGGGCAAGGATTGATTCTCTGAAAACATTGGCTCGGTTGGGGTTCGGGAATCTCAGCCGAGTCGTAAATCCTATCCAATTTGCTTTCCGCTAATTCAACAATCCGCACCGCATCGGTAGGACATTCGACAGGGAGGACGGTGAAACATTCCGTCAAAACTCCATCCCTGAGAATTGCGTCATACCATTCCTCAGTCGTGGAGTCGTCCAATTCACGAAACACCCTTGTCCAATTGTCTGCGAATTGAGAATCATCCCGCTTTCTGAATCTCAAATCTTTCGCTTTTGGATGCCGATAGCCAAATGTCAGCGGAGATTTCCATTTCCCATTTCGCAATTGACCGACAATTACCACAATCACGGAAATTGGGAGATTGTAAATTGCCGATTCTCCCCGCACATCCCATGAATTGCGGATTTCCAATTCCTTCAATTCGTTGATTCTGTCCACAATCACAATTTGGCGCAATTCAGATTCGTTGGCCCCGAAGAAGCAACTTGGCTCCCATGTGTGATTGCCAATCTGGACAGGCTCAGGAGATTCCCACGGCGCGTTCTCCGGGCGCAGTATCCAGACAATCATTTCAGCGAGGGCGGCAATGTGTTTTGCCATGCTCAACAGGTCAGTCTCGGAAGTGTCTATCGTGTTCTCACAGGCAATCTTCATCGCCATGTCGGAGGCGTGCTTGGCCCAATCCTCAGATTCGGCGCGTAAACCGCTCTCCACGGCCCTGCGGAGGATTTCATAGGGGGTAACTGCCGGAACCTCCCACCGGAGGCTGTAATGCGCTCGTAGGCGGCAAGAATCATCACTTCTCAGGATGGAGGAAGTGGTCATTGGGCGTTCTGAATCTCCCGCAGTTTTTTGGTCTTGTCGCCTTCGGGCCGATTGCCCGCAGCACCCACCGCAGCCAAAAGCGCCGGGGAAACCTTGATGCCCTGCTTCCGGGCTTCAAAGACGATGTTTTTCAAGTCCTCACCGCGCATTTCCTCGGGAATCGCCGCCAGGTCTTGTTCGGTCATCTTGCCTAGCATCTCCACAACTTTCGGGTTGCGGAGCGTGTCGGCTATCGCCCTCATGCCAGCATAGGTGAGCACACCTGCCGATATATCGCCGGGGACGTTGACCGTCTTGTGAATGGCATCGTAGGCTCCGCGAAGGAGAATCATGTACTTGGCCGCTGATACGGCTTGCTTGTCGAGCCATCCGGCATCTTCCTGCAAAGCATCCCGCTTCGCAATCTCCACGTCTGCCTTGTGTACTTTCTGCGGCTCCGGCGCAGTAGGGTAGTTAGGCTTCGGCGGCTTTGGAGCGGCCTTCTGTGACTCCATGAGTTCCGCCGTCAATGCCCGTTGAGGTACAGGCTTTGGCAATGACTCGGCACCCGTTTTCAGATTCTCAACGTGCTGGTACAGTCCCGGCAAGCGGGGATCGAATGAGCCTTGCAGGTTGATTCTCTTTTTCCGAATCGTCTCCGCGTATCGCGTAGGGTCAGACGTTCTCAACGCCTCAGTCGCTTCGTCCGTTGTGATATGAGACTTGCCAAACGTCTGCTTCATCCTCCGCCAGTAATTGCGGGCATCAGTCAGTTCCGCACCCATGCCGTTATTGTCGGCAATGCGCTGCATTTCGTTTCCGATGGCTTCATGAAGGGAATCGTAGGCGTGGTACAGGTATCCATCGAGTGTCCCCCTCATCAGTTCCTTGCCGAGTTCGGAGTAGTAGCCTTGCAAGTCCTGATAGGAAACCCCATTCTCATTCATAAGCCGATCTTCGATGCTCTTGAAAATCTGCGGCTTAACGTCCGTGCCCTTGATTTCAGACATGGAGTTCTGAACGGCGGTGACAAGTTTGCTCGGCTCCGCTGGCTGGTTTTTCAATCTCTCGTTCACGGCGGCGTACTTCTCATTGCCAATCTTGCGGGCGTTCTCACGGGCCGTCTCGATGCCAGCTTGCAGGTTCCTGTGCGCTTCTTCTCGCTTCGCTTCCGTTTCCTTAATCTTTTTCTGCTTGGCGCTTTCCGTCTCAAACTTGCGCTTGCCCTCCGCTCGGGCGGCTTCTACTTTGGCCTTTTCTTCGACGTGTTTCTGGACGTTCTTCTTAAACTCCGACTTGGATTTTTCTAACTCCGCGCCATGCTTGCCCTGCGCTTCGAGATTCGCTTTCTCGACTTCGGCAACGTGTGACTTCACCACTTTGGGAGTCGTGCCTGTAACCTTACGCAATCCAGACTTGGCCGATTCCGTGATGGCCCTGGGGCCAGCTTTGGCAATCAACTCGGCAGTTTTAGGCCCAACGGCCAGAGCCGTAGATGCACGCACGCCAGCGCGTAACGCTTCGGGGCTTCCCGGTGTCGTACCGC
>CAILAZ010000093.1 GCA_903832295.1 uncultured Acidobacteriota bacterium | reverse complement strand
CGCGCCTGAGGGTGCGGCTTTTCTGCGCAGGAAAGCGGATGGATTGCCGATGGGAAGGGGATATGGACAGGAACGGATGGCACATCGACGGGCTGGGATTGGTTACTCAGGACTTGCGTTTTTCGAGGGGGGGCGAATGATTGATGGCTTCCGGAAGCAAAGCACGTTAAGGTTTTAGGAGGAACTCTGATTGCAGCTTGAGCCCGGCGGAACTTGTTCGGCGACCCCCTTTTCCCGAGAGGATTTCTTCGTGATGATTTTGAGCAAGACCTGGAACGGGCTGAATTCTGGTGAAAGACGCAACCGCCATTCGTGGGTTGCGGTGTGCGCGATGTTGGCGGCGATGGTGATTCCGGCGGCGGCACAGAACAGCCAGCCGAGACCGGACCGGATTGCGCATGAAATCAGCTCGGGCGCGGTGACGAGAATTGCAGGCTCGGTGCATCCGCAGACACGGCAGGCGAACGACCTTGGTCCGGTGAGCGCGACGATGCGGATGGACCTGATGCTGAACATCGGGCTGAGCGCGGCGCAAGAGACGGAGGCGAAGACACTGCTGGAAGGGCAGATGAGTCCCCAGTCGCCGCTCTATCACCACTGGCTGACCCAGGCAGAGTATGGACGGCGATTTGGACTGACGGACGCGGACGTGCAAAAGGTGACGGCGTGGCTGGCATCGGAGGGCTTCGCAGTGCGGCTGGTGGCTCCGGCGCGGAACCTGATCATGTTCTCAGGAACGGCGGGCCAGGTGGAGACGACTTTCCGGACCCAGGTGCACGAATATACGTCCGGTGGAGAGCGGCACATCGCAAACTCTACGGAGGTATGGGTTCCGGCGGCGCTGGCGGGAGTGGTGACGCATGTGGGCGGGATGAGCGGCTTCCGTCCAAAGCCCGCGGTGAAGAGAGCGAATTTGACTCCGGAGTTTACTTCCCACGTTTCCGGAAGCCACTTTCTGTCGCCGGGAGACTGGGCGACGATTTACAACGTGAACGCGATTTACAACGCAGGGTACACGGGCACGGGGATGCACGTGGGGGTGGTGGGACAGACGTATTTTCCGCAGTCGGATATTGACATCTTCCGGGCGGGGGCGTTGCTCTCACCGACGAAGCTGACCATGGTATGCATGAGCAGCGCGGACTGTACGGACCTTGCGGGTGAGAGCATAGCTGACATCATCGAGGCCAACCTGGACGTGGAGTGGGCAGGGGGCATCGCGAAGGACGCCACGGTGGATTACGTGTACGCGAGCGCGTCGGATACGAGCTACGACGTAATCTCGGCGTTGACCTATGCGATTGCGGCCTACTCGGTGAATGGCGCAGTGTTGCCTGTGATCAGCATGAGCTACGGAAGCTGCGAGCTGGACATCGCGAGCTCTCCTGCGTACCTGACGGCGGTGGACGCCTTCTTGCAGGAGGCGGCGCTACAGGGGCAGGTGATTTTGAACTCGTCGGGCGACTCGGGGGCAGCCTGCAAAGACAACGGATACGCGGACTCGTACTATGGCGCGGTAGTGAGCTGGCCGGTGGGAAGTCCTTATGTGACGGGGGTAGGGGGAACGACGTTCAGCGGCGATGTGGCTGACCTGAATACGGATGCGTACTGGACGGCGGGCTCGGTCGACGTCATCAACTCAGCGAGGCAGTACATCCCGGAGGTGGCGTGGAATGATTCGTCCCTGGCGGGATCGCTTTCGTCGTCCGGCGGCGGGGTGAGCGTCCTGTATGCCGAACCGAGCTGGCAATGGGCTCCGAGCAACTACACGGGGCCGAGCATGCGCTTTGTGCCGGATGTGTCGTTCTCGGCATCGCAGTATCACGACGCATACCTGGTATGCACGGAGAACTTCAATATAACGACAGGTACGCCGACGAGCAATCCGGGATCGACGTGCGTGAGCGGGTTCAGGGTTGCGGTCAATGGAAACGTCTCGTCGGTTGGTGGAACGTCGGCGAGTTCGCCTTCGTTCGGAGGGATGCTGACGCTGCTGGTGCAGAAATATGGACTGCTGGGGCCGATCAATCCGACGATTTATGCGCTGGCGAAGAACCCGACAACCTATGCCAAGGTGTTCCACGACATTACGAGCGGAGACAACCTGGCGCCGTGCGCGGTGAATTCCTACTGCACGGGAACGTATGCGGGATACGTGGCAACGACGGGCTACGACCTGGTAACGGGACTGGGGTCGATTGACGGCGGAGCACTGTACACGGCGCTTGCATCGACGGCGCTGGCGAGCACGGCAACGACGCTGAGCGCACAGCCGGCCACGGTACCGCTCGGGCTGGCGACGACGCTGACGGCGAATGTGAGCTCGCCGGCGGGCGGCACGGTCTCAGGGATTGTGACATTCCTGATCGGCACCTCGACGCTGGGAACGGCATCGATCTCGGGCGGGTCGGCAACGCTGAGCAATCTATCGGTAAGCACGGCGAACGGATTCACGACGGGCATTTACCCGGTTACGGCGAGCTATGGGGGCAGTTCATCGTTTGGACTGTCAAGCGCAAGAATGACGCTGACGGTGGTTGCGGCCCCGGTGGCGACGGCGACGACGGTTTCGGGCGGTCCAGTGGCGGGCGGGCAAACGGTGACGCTGACGGCGGTGGTAACGGCGACGACGGGAACTCCTACGGGGACGGTGACGTTCAAGACGGGAGCGACGACGCTGGGGACGGCGCCTCTGATTTCCGGCGTGGCGACGCTGGGGGTTCAGGCGACGGCAGCCAACGGGCTGGGACTGGGCGAATACACGGTTACGGCCAGCTATGGCGGGGACGCTGGGGATCTGACATCGGCGGGAAGCTTTGTGCTGGTGGTCTATGATCCGGCGCTGCCGCTGGTGGTTTCGCTTTCGCCGAACGCGGCGACCAAGAGCGGAGTGGCATTTGCGCTGACGGTGAATGGCGCGAACTTTGCGGCCACCTCCAAGGTGCTGTGGAACGGGCAGGTGCGGGCGACCACGTTTGTGAGCAGCGCGCAGTTGACGGCGACGATCCCTGCATCCGACATTGCGAGCGAAGGCGTGGCATCGGTGACGGTGGCAAACCTGAGTGCGCCGGCGGGAACTTCGGCAGCGGTGCCGCTGGTGGTGATGAGCACGACTCCGGTGGCGACGGTGACGAGGGTGACGGTTGCGGCCGCAGCGGTGAATGGAAGCTATCCCGTGGGGCTGATGGGCACAGACTTTGTAGCGAGTTCGGCGGCGCGGTGGAATGCGGCGAACCGAACGACGGCTTACGACAGTCCGGGAGCCCTGGCGGTAACGATCACCGCCGCAGATGCGACGACGCGGCCGGCAACGGTGACGGTGAACAATCCTTCGGGATTATCGGCGGGCTTCACGTTGCGGTAAGAAACAATGGGAGAGCTGAATTACCGACGGGCCGCGTGAAGAGCACGGCCCGTTTTGCTGCGCCTAAAACGGGGAACGCAATTGGCCCGGCAAGCGGGGGAAAGCAAAGCTGGATTTTTGGGGCGGGGGCGGGGAATGATAAAGTCAGAACGTAGGGCATTTGTTGTATGTGGATGCGTCCGGAAGGCCACGACTGAGAGCAACGGGGGTGGCTGCGGAAGTGACGGGCTGACGAGAAAAAAGGTCACGGCGGCTGAGTGACAGGGTCGGCATCACCGCGCGGGCGTAGGCAAATCAAGATGTTTTGTGATGGATGTCACAGCCCGGAAGGGCGCTGTGGCGCAACCTGTTAACAGGTAGATTTCATAAGGAAACGCAATCATGACACGCATACTGGAAGTTACTGATTTGATCCTTCGCGATGCGCACCAGTCGCTGATGGCGACACGCATGGCAATGGAAGACATGGTTCCCGCTTGCGAGGACCTGGACAACGCCGGATTCTGGTCGTTGGAGTGCTGGGGCGGAGCGACGTTTGACTCCTGCATCCGGTTCCTGAACGAGGATCCCTGGGAGCGGCTGAAGATGTTCCGCAAGCTGCTGCCGAAGACGAAGTTGCAGATGCTGCTGCGGGGACAGAACCTGCTGGGCTATCGGCACTACGAAGACACGGTGGTGGAGCGGTTTGTGGCCAAGGCAGCCGAGCACGGGATGGATGTGTTCCGGGTGTTTGACGCGCTGAACGACGTGAGGAATTTGCAGACGTCGATTAAAGCGGTGAAGAAGGCCGGCAAGCACGCACAGGGAACGATCTGCTACACGGTGAGCCCGCTGCACACGGTGGAAGCGTTTGTGGACATGGCGGCACGGCTGAAAGAGATGGGGTCGGACTCGATCTGCATCAAGGACATGGCCGCCCTGCTGAAGCCGCAACCGGCGTACGACCTGGTGAAGGGGATCAAGGAGAAGTGCGGCAAGGACACGCTGGTCCACCTGCACTGCCACGCGACGACGGGCGTGACGCTGGTGAGCTACATGAAGGCGATTGAAGCCGGATGCGACATTGTGGATACGGCGATCAGCTCGCTGTCCCTTGGACCGGGACACAACCCGACCGAGAGCCTGGTGGAGATGCTGGAAGGAACCGGCATTGAGACACGGCTGGATATGAAGCGCCTGCTGAAGGTGAGAAATTATTTCAAGACGATCCGTCCGCGGTACAAGGAATTCCTGAGCGACATTACAGGCGTGGAGACGGAAATCTTCAACAGCCAGATTCCGGGCGGGATGATCAGCAACATGGAAAGCCAGTTGAAACAGCAGGGCGCCGGCGACAAGCTGGAAGAAGTGCTGCTGGAAGTTCCGCGGGTACGCAAGATTTCCGGGTTCCCGCCGCTGGTTACGCCGAGCTCGCAGATTGTGGGCACGCAGGCAGTGTTCAACGTGCTGATGGGACCGTACAAGGTTCTGACGGGCGAGTTTGCGGATTTGATGCTGGGATATTACGGCGAGACGATTGGCCCGAAAGACCCCGAGGTGCTGGAGAAGGCCCGGGCACACGCGAAGAAGGATCCGATCACCTGCCGTCCGGCGGATTTGCAGAAGCCGGAGTGGGAGGCACTGCGGGCCGACGCGCTGGCGCTGAAGGGCTGCAACGGCACGGACGAAGACGTACTGACCTTTGCGATGTTCCCGCAGGTTGCGCCGAAGTTTTTTGGGACGCGCGACCAGGGACCGAAGAACCTGGGCAAGGATCCGTCGAAGGCGGATCCGGCACCGGCAGCAGCGCCGAAGGCGGGCGCGGCAGCTCAGCCGACAGGACCGGTGAAGTACGCAGTCACGATCAATGGACAGACGCACAACGTCACCGTCGCTGCGGCGCGGTAGATCGAAAGGGATTAGGTAGCGGAAATGGCAACTACTGTTCCAGTAAAACCGGCAACGAAGACGATGGAAGAGCGGGTTACAGCTCTGCGCGAGAAGCGCACGACGGTGGAAAAGGGCGGCGGCGAGAAACGCATTGAGAAGCAGCATGAGCAGGGCAAGCTGACGTCTCGTGAGCGCGTGGACAAGCTGGTGGACCCGAAGTCGTTCCAGGAGATTGGCAAATTTGCGCAGCATCGCGCGACCCGCTTTGGCATGGAAGGCAAAGACCTTCCGGCGGACGGAGTTGTGACCGGCTGCGCGCACATCGACGGACGGCTGGTGCACCTGGCGAGCCAGGACTTCACGGTGGCGGGCGGTGCAGCGGGCGAAGTGCACTCCGACAAGTGCGTCGAGATGATGAAGATGTCGCTCAAGACCGGATCGCCGTTTATTTTCATTAACGATTCGGGCGGGGCACGCATTCAGGAAGGCATTGACGCACTGGGCGGGTATGCGCGGGTGTTCTTCAACAACGTGATGTTGAGCGGCACGGTTCCGCAAATCTCGCTGATCTGCGGACCTTGCGCGGGCGGCGCGGTGTATAGCCCGGCACTGACAGACTTCATCATCCAGACGAAGCAGGCGCAACTGTTCATCACCGGACCTTCGGTGATCAAGCAGGTCACGGGCGAGGTGGTTTCCGCCGAAGACCTGGGCGGACCCGTGGCGCAGATGAACCACTCGGGCGTGGTGCACTTTGTGGCCGAGAACGACGAGGACGCGATCTATATTTGCCGGCGGCTTTTGAGCTTCCTGCCGTCGAACAACCTGGAAGATCCGCCGCGCCTGGACTACGAGTTCCCGATGGAAGACGATCCGTCACTGAACGGGATTGTCCCGGTGGAGCACAAGCAGGCTTATGACGTGCGCGAGGTATTGACGCGCGTTCTGGACCATAACGACTTCATGGAAGTGCAACCGGGCTATGCACCGAACATCGTGATTGGCTTTGGACGCATCCAGGGACGGGCGATTGGAATTGTTGCGAACCAGCCGAACGTGCTGGCCGGAGCACTGGACATCAACGCGAGCGACAAGGCGGCGAGGTTCATCCGCTTCCTGAATGCATTCAACATTCCTATTGTGACGTTTGTGGATGTCCCGGGCTTTTTGCCGGGCGTGCAGCAGGAGTACGGCGGGATCATCCGTCACGGAGCGAAGATGCTGTTTGCGTACTCGGCGGCGACGGCTCCGAAGGTGACCGTGATTCTGCGGAAAGCCTACGGCGGCGCCTATATTGCAATGTGCTCGAAAGACCTGGGCGCGGACCGCGTGCTGGCATGGCCGACGGCGGAAGTGGCAGTGATGGGCGCAGAGGGCGCAGCCGAGATCGTATTCCGCAAGGAAATAGATGGCGCGGAAGACAAGAAGGCAAAGCGGCAGGAGCTGATCGACCTGTATCGCGACGCGTTTGCGAATCCGTATGTGGCCGCTGGCCGCAGACTGGTGGACGACGTGATTGAGCCCTCGCAGACCAGGCGAGCATTGGCCGATGCACTGAGCGCACTGGAAACCAAGCGCGAGTTGCGGCCTTCGAAGAAACACGGACTGATTCCGCTCTAATCGCGGGCTGGCTGCGGGCAGGGCACAGAAGATGTCCCTGCCTGGCGGCAAGGAGAACACCATGGCATCTACAGCAATGGACAAAGGCGCCGCGAATATGGAGACCGAAGCCGAAGTGAAGAGACTGCAAAGCGAGTTGGAAGCACTGAAGAAGGAATTCGGAGCGCGGCTGGCAGCAGTGGAGGCACAGCTGCCGAAGGCAGCAGCAGAGGAAGAGCATGTTTCGGCAGAGACTCTGGCAATGATTGCGGTGGCCGTTACGGCCTACCTTGGCAAGAAGGTGAAGATCCGCTCGGCACATCTGCTGCCTACGGTTAGTCCGTGGGGACAGGCGGGACGCGCGATTGTGCAGGCTTCGCACAACCTGAAACGCTAAGGCGATAAGACCAAAGGAGCGCCCCGGCGTGACAGCCGGGGCCGGTGGCCGTGAGAGTTGCAGCAACGGCGCTCCACTGACGGGCGGCGCAAACGCGCGCCGCAGCACGAGGAGAACGACATTGAAGCTACAGATTGGGATCGACGGAAAGAGCTACGAGGTAGAAGTAGAAATTACGGAGGACGACACCGCACCTAAACCGCACTACATTCCGGCACAGTCGGCGCCGACGATTGTGACCTCGACGGTTGCACCCGTGGCAGGAGCACCGAAGCCCGTGGTTAATGAAGGTCCGGTGGACGAGACAAAGGTGTGCCGTTCGCCAATCGCGGGCATGGTGACGAGAGTCAACGTACAGCCGGGACAGCAGATTCAGCCGAACGACCTGCTGCTGGTGCTGGAAGCGATGAAGATGGAAACCAATGTGACCTCGCCGGTGGCGGGGAAGGTGAAGACGATAAAGGTTGCGCAAAGCGATGGCGTGCAACTGAACCAGGTGCTGGTGGAGTTCGAATAATGAGCACAGGGACCGATCACAAGACGATTGCAGCGGAGTTGAAACAAGTTCCGGGATTGCAGTTCATCGATCACTTTGCGATCTCTGTGCCGCAGGGCGCGCTGGACGGCATGGTAGCGGCGTATGAGCTACTGGGCTTCCAGGAAATTCATCGCGAGGAAGTACGCGGGAAAGACATGGTACGGGAAGCACTGCTGCAGATTGGCGACGGACCGAACCTGATCCAGTTGCTGGAACCACTGTCCGCAGAAAGCCCGGTGCAGAAGCTGATTGAAAAGGCCGGAGGACGCGGCGGATTCGCGCACGTGGCATTCCGGGTGAAGAGCGCGCAGAAGGCGTTCGATTATATGAAAGCGAACGGATTCACCATTATCGATTCGGCTCCAAGACCGGGATCGCGGGGAACAACGGTGTTCTTTGTGCATCCGAAGTCGAGAGCGGAAAATGCGTTTGGATACCTGATTGAGATCGTAGAAGACCCAAGCTGAACTGATTTGCAATTTTAGATAGCTGTGGAGAGGGAGCGCGGAAACAAACCGCGCTCCCTTTTTTGTGTTTTGGAAATCAAGAGCGAGGCGCTAGGAAGACTTGCGTGCGCGATAGCGGAACATGGCATAGAAGCTGATGAAGACCCAGGCGGTTTCGAGAATGACGAAGCCGAGTTTGAAGGGAAAGAACGCTACGTAGCCGAGGATTCCGCTGCCGAAGGCATTGAGGAGGTTGTAGGTAGCGGAGCGGGGATTCATGCGTCCCAACTGGTGACCAGCGTAGGCGATGAGGATCATGAGGGCGCCGACGAACGAGATGAGTTGCATAGGGTCGTGGAGAAGTGCATACATGGAAACGGGTCCTAATTCGAAATTTTGTGTGAGGCGAGTTTGTTCCCGCCTGTTGAGCGCATTGCTTGTACCCCGCATTCGTCCAAAAGAAGCGCGGAGGCGGGTCGCCAGATAAGCCGTGGGCAGCTAAGGGGCGGTGAGTTGGAGGGCATGGCGAAGTTCGGCAAGCACACGCGCGGAGACAGAGTCGTAGGGGCCTTCCATGGCGTGTCCGCTGGCGCAGGAGTGTCCGCCACCGCCGAAGAGTTCGGCGATGCGGGCGACGTCGATGCGTCCCTTGCTGCGGAGGCTGACCCGGAACTGGCAGCCTGCGGTTTCACGGAAGAAGGCAGTGGCCTCGATGCCATGGATGCCCAAGGCCCAGTTGACGAGCCCTTCGCAATCCTGCTCGGTGGCACCGCTGGCGAGCATGTCTGCTTCAGAGACGTGCATCCAGGAGATACCGTCTTCGCACTGGAGATTGGAGAGCGCGCGTCCGAGAAGGTGCATTTTGGACGCGGGGTTGGAGAAATACACCTGCTGGGCGATGGCGACGGGATCGGCTCCGGCGAGGACCATTTCGCGGGCAAAGGCGAAGGTCTGTTCGTTGGTTCCGGTGTAGCAGAACGATCCGGTGTCGGTAAGCACAGCGGCGTAGAGGCTGGTAGCAATCTCCGGGGTAATACCCACTGCGGCGGCCTTTGCCATGCGATAGACAAGTTCAGAGGCGGAGGCGGCAGAGGAGACGACGTAATTGACGTCGGCGTACTCGGCGGAGGTGTTGTGGTGGTCGATGCTGACGGAGAACAGGCCGTCGAGCCCCTTGAGGCGGGTGCGATAAAGGCTGTCGCACTCGAGAATGACGACGCCATCGTATTGCGATGCATCGATGGGGCCGAGGCGTATAGCATCGGCTCCTGGAAGATGGCGGTAGATGAACGGAACGCCGTCGCCCAGATATCCGTCGGCGAGCTTGCCCATGGCGCGGAGAATCTGAACACAGCCGAGAACACTGCCGACGGCGTCGCCATCGGGGCGGGCGTGCGATGTGACCACCCAGCGCTGCCGGGACTGGACCGCGTTCACGACTTCAGCGAGAGAGTTCATCAGGATTTCTTTTTGCCCCGCTTGTCGATGCGATGGAGAAGCTCATCAATGCGCGCACCGTACTTGCCGGAGCTGTCGAGGACGAAGTGGATGTCTGGAGCGATACGGAGGCTGAGCGAATCTGCGAGCTGGTGCCGGATGAAGCCCACGGCATCATTAAGCGCGGTAATGCAGTCCTTCTGCTCCTTATCATCGCCTTCGACGGCGACATAGACGCGAGCGGCTTTTCCGCCGGGGGCCATGATGACTTCATTGACGGTTACGAGTCCGACGCGCGGATCGGAGAGCTCCCCGGTGACGATGATGACGAGTTCTTCTTTAATCGCCTCAATGAGGCGATCCTTATGGTGCTGTGCACTGCGGTTTTCCAAGAACGATGCTCCTGCGCGCCGTAAAATGGCGGTCGCCCGTGCGGTGAAAAAGATGCACGAGTAAACCGTTTAATTTATCACAGCGAGGATAGGGATGGAACGGCGGATGGAAACAGAGTTCCGCCGGATCAGATGCTGATGACGTCCCCTTCGCGGGCGGCGCGGACGCGGGGATAGAGCTGGGAGGCTGCCTGAACGATGGCGTCCAGGCAGACGTCGTCGTGATCCGGGTCATGGTGATAGAGGACGAGTTCCTTGGCTCCGGCTTCGATCGCAACACTGACCGCTTCACGCCAGTGACTGTGTCCCCAGCCGCGGCGCTTGTCTTCATATTCGGCGGGAAGGTACTGGGCGTCATAGATGAGGACATCCGCGTTCTCAGCGAGCTTGCGGACGTTGCGATCATAGACGGGATGGCCGGGTTCGGTGTCCGTGCAGTAGGCGAGGATTCCGTTGTCGGTTTCAAGGCGGAAACCGAGACATCCCTGGGGATGATTGAGCCACATGGATTGAACGATGCAATCGTCAAAGGCAACGCGCTCCTCATCCATGTCAAAGAAGTTGCAGTGCGCGGCCATCTCACTCATATCCACGGGGAAATAGGGATCGACCATCTGATCCTCAATGGCGCGCTGGAGCCCGCGGGTGCGGCTGGAGGAGTGGAAGAAAAAATAGTTGTCGGGATTTTCATAGAGGGGCTGGAAGAAAGGGATGCCCTGGATGTGGTCCCAGTGAAAGTGGGAGAGAAAAACGTGAGCGTAGATGGGAGTGTTTCCGCGCTCCTGCATGAGGCTCTTGCCAAGATTGCGGAAGCCGGTGCCGCAATCAAAGACGTAGATATGGTCATTGACGCGGACTTCCACGCAGGGGGTGTTGCCACCATAGAGCATGTTTTCCAATTGCGGAGTTGGAGTTGAGCCGCGAACGCCCCAGAACCTGATTTGCATGCGCCCCTGCTGAATGAGTGCAAATTCAAAGTGCCAAACGACTCTGGCTCCATTATTGAACGAGAGAAGTAGCCAGAAAAGTATATGCCACCGGCTATCGTGCCTCAACGGAAGAAGGAAATGGGGTGAGAAGATGAGGCGGAACAGGTTACAGAAGGCCTATGTACCTGCAGGTGCAGGAATGGGAGAGGTGGTGGCAAAGAGCTGACAGATAAGGGGGTTTTGAACTGGAACAGCCCAGAGATCGGGAATGGAGGTTACGAAATCGCGGATTTCCCGTGAACTACTGACTTGACACGGGTAAGGGTGAACGTAAGGTAGTAGCGAAGGAGTTGTGCCATGGATGATAAAGCCGCACAGGAAAGGCGGGCCAGCCGGCGGTTTGCTCTGCAACTGCCGATCGTGGTGACCGCCCCCGGGGATGCGGTGGAGGCGGCGGCGAAGAGCCGCGACGTAAGTTCCCATGGGATTTGCTTCTACTGCAACTCGCCAATGAAGAAGGAATCTCGAATCGAATTTACGCTGACACTGCCGGTGGAAGTCACGATGACAGAACCGCTGACGGTGCACTGCCACGGCAAGGTGGTACGAGTGGAAGGCGAGGAGAAGGGCCGCTTTGCGATTGCGGCAGCCATTGACAGCTATGATTTCAAGAGCGACGACGACGAGATGGGTATTTGAGAATTTCCCGGTGAATGAAGACGGAATGCCCGCACTGTGATTCAATAGCTCAATCGTGAAGAAGCCTATCCTGGCGCTCGGGTTTGCCCTGATACTACCCGGAGCGCTGCACGCACAGAATGCAATCGGGGAAGTTTTTGCGAGCGACGCAAGCGTGCGCGGCTCGGTAGCTCTGTCTGGCAACGGCACGCGGGTGCTGAGCGGTTCGCAGGTTTCGGCGGGAGACGGAGCCGCGCTGCTGAAGCTGGAACGCGGCGGCGAGTTGCGGATCTGCCCGAAGACAAACCTGTCATTAAGCACGGACGCGGACGGCAAAGCCCTGGTATTGGGACTGAACGCGGGCTCGATGGAGCTGAACTACGGTTTGCAAACGTCGGCGGACACGCTGGTGACACCGGACTTCAGGATGCAGTTGATCAGCCCCGGCAATTTCCACCTGGCAATTTCGGTGGCGCCGTCCGGCGACACGTGCATGCGTTCCCTGCCAGGCAACGATGCGGCGGTTTTTGTCGCAGAAATGATGGGAACGGAGTCCTACCAGCTTTCCCCGGGCAAGAGCGTGCTGTTCCGCGGGGGCAGTGTGGCTGGGGCGACTGAGGCTCCGGCGATGTGCGGATGCCCAGCGGTGAAGGCCGAGCCGCGCGCGGAAAAAGAGCGCACGGAAGCACCCGCGGCAGCAGCAAAGGAGCCTGCGCCAGTGGTGCAAGCCTCGCAAAAAGAGGCGGAGCCGCATCTTGAGGTGAACAGCAGCTTTGTCTATCGGGGTAGCGAGGTGGCGCAGGACTATTACGCTTCGGTGGCACGGCTCTCGGTTTCTGTGGACAATTCCGCGCTGGCCCTGGCTTTGCTGCCCAAAGTGAGCGCACCGGTGGCAAAGCAGCCGGGGAAGCCGGTGGAGAAGAAGGAGGGCCTGTTGCACCGGTTTGGGAGCTTCCTGGGGCGGCTATTCGGGAAGTGAGCGGAACGAGAATAGTGTTAGCTGGCAGGCACCATCCCCTACTGTTTTTTGCTTTAGGCATGGTAAACTCCCATTTGCCAACGTTTTAACCTTTGTTTGTAGCCAGGCGAGACGCAAGAAATTCGCTGACAGGGAGAAACAACGACATGACGAAAGCCGATCTCATCGAAGAAGTTTCGCGACTGGCCGAGTTGACCCGCAAGGACAGCGAAGTCATTGTGGAGACGATCTTCGACAGCGTGGTGCGTGCTCTGCGCACCGGAGACAAGATCGAGATTCGTGGCTTTGGCAGCTTCCGTACCCGGCAGCGCAAGCCACGCGTTGGACGCAATCCCAAGACCGGAGACCGGGTGGAAGTTCCACCGAAGAAGATTCCGTTCTTCAAGCCGAGCAAGGAATTGAAGGACATGGTGAATCACGACAGCGAGAAGCCACAGGCCGCAGCCGCGGAAGCGAGCTCGACCGCCACACCCGAGAGCTAATCCGGCGCTGCTGAACAAATCTTGCGCGAAGCCTTGAGCCAGTGCGCCTGGAAAGCGGCAGAGGCAGGCCGCATAACCGAACGCTGACGGCAGAACAGCGGTGTGTCTGATTCGTGAATCTACCTAACTCCATCACGCTTGCACGCATTGGGTGTGTACCGGTATTTCTCTGGATTGTCGCGAGCAGACGCTTCGATGCCATGCACGGCAGAGTGGAATTGCTGGCCGCGGCAGTGTTTCTGCTTGCTTCCTTGACAGATGGCGTGGATGGCTACCTGGCGCGGCGCACCCGGCAGGTAACAACGCTGGGAATGCTGCTGTCTCCGCTGGCAGACAAGCTGCTGGTTTCAGCGGCGTTCACGGCGCTGGTGCGATTTGCGCCAGAGCTGGTGCCGGGGTGGATTGCAGTACTGATCGTAGGACGCGAATTCCTGGTGACGGGACTGTGCTCAGTGGCGGTGCAGGAAGGAATGACGCTGCGAGTGCGGGAGATTGGGAAGATTAAAACACTGCTCCAGATCATTGCGGTGACCGCGGTGCTGCTGGCCCACGGATGGCCCGTGTGGATGGTAGAGGGAGTAAAGCTTCCGGGCACGGCGATTGCGGTGGGGAGCATCTGGCTGCTGCTGGCAATGTCACTGCTTTCCGCATCGGCTTACTTCCGCGCATTCTGGACAGAGGCGTCGAAGCAGAGCAGACGCCCAAATCCCGCACCGTTTGTGCTGCACCGGCCGGGTGACGAGAACGTACGAGCGCAATAGCAATTCTGTGACGACGCAGAGAGAGCCGAGATGACGAACTTCCCTGCTGAATATTCCCCTGAAGAACGGCGCTGGCTGCTGAGGCTGGCGCATATGAGCATACGAGCGGCAGTGACCGGAGAGGCGCTCCGCGAACCAGCGGCCGAGACGCATCTGCGCGAGGCGCGAGGCGCGTTTGTGACGCTGCACGAGAATGGAGCGCTGCGCGGCTGCATTGGCACGATTGCGGCAGTTGCTCCGCTGAACGTGATTGTGCGGGAGATGGCGCGGGCGGCGTCGGTGGAGGATACCAGGTTTCCTCCGGTGACGACGGCTGAACTGGATGCGCTGCAACTGGAGATCAGCGTGCTGACTCCGATGGTTGCAATTTCGCCGGAGGACGTAGTGGTGGGGCGGCACGGGCTGATGGTGAGCTACCAGGGACGGCAGGGACTGCTGCTTCCGCAAGTAGCTACCGAGTGTGGCTGGGACCGGGAGACGTTTCTGGCGCAGACGTGCAGGAAAGCCGGATTAGCTCCGGATAGCTGGAAGCAGGGAGCGAAGCTGGAAGCCTTCACGGCTGAAGTTTTTGGCGAAAGCACACCGGGTGAAAGTCTGCGGGAGTAGCCGGGCAAGAGTGTTCGGGATCTGGTGAGCCGGGGCGAAATGCCCCGGCTTCTTCTATTGGAAGCACCGGATCAGCGAGCTGACCTCAGGGCTTGTCCTCCGCGTGGGCGGGTTTGGGCGACTGACAGCCATGGCCGGGAAACAACATGCGGCGAAGGCGTGAGGCAGGACGGCAGGTTTCAGGAGCGGCGCCCGTGGCGGTGGCGGCAGAGGCTTCTTCGCTTTGGACGGCATCGCCGAGCTCCATCTCAGAGATGGCCCGGGTGATGACGGCAGTGGAGGAGGCGGAAGTAACGTCAAGGACGAGAAGTTCCCCGAGGACACGATGCGGGGCCGCTGCTTCGGCATCCGGACGGACCTTGGCGGGCCTGACCGCGGTGTCTTCCTGGCCTTTGGGCAGGCGTTCGGAGGCGCGATCGATCTTGTTCAAATCGCCTTCTGAATAGCCGCGGAAGACGAGGAGATAGTCGCCGGGCTTGGCGCCCTTGGCACTGCCGAAATCGGTATAGACGATCTGCCCGGTGCCGAGAAGGCCGACGAAGTCCCTGGAGCCGAGAATGTGTCCTCGGACGGCTTGCAGATTGGGAAGGAAGGAGTTGATGGGCGCATCTACCCGGCGAAAGGCAACGGGCGGCTTTTCACGGAAGGCGATGATGAGGTCGCCACGAGTTGCGGTGTCACAGGCGAAGTCAAAGGAAGCTACGGCAACGCCGTTCTCGACGGCGCGGACGGTGACCCAACCGATCTCCTGATAAAGGGCTCCGATGCGTGCGAGCTTTCTGCGCTGCTCCGGGGAGGAGTCCTCGCGATTGGGATCTTCCACCTGGCGCACGATGCTGTAAGTCTCACCCCTCTTGAGGGCGGGACCGCCGAGAAAGAGCTGGGAGCGTCCGGGAAAACGGTCCTCGTGAGGGCTTTCCTTGGATCCAAGGACGAAATTTGTTCGCGGGAGTTTTTCCGAGGTGATAAATCCGGAGCAGTACATCTGGCTGTAGCTGGGACCGTTGGCGGGCGAGGCGGCTACGGAAAGTCCCGGGGCAGGGGCGGGCTGCGCAAAAAGGGTGGCAGTCAGCAAAGATATTGCAATTAAAAGGCGTTTCATCCGCGCTCTCGATTCAGCCGCTGAGCGGCGCCTGCCAGAATGGTGCGGTGACAGATGTTATCCGGAAGCTAACAAAGAGGTGTTCAGGGGTCAAGTGACGATGGTTCAAGTGGGTGACTGAAAGGGTACTTCCGGCCTATTCCGAACTTTTATACAGGAAAAGTGAATTCAGGCATTGCAACCTGCCGAGCGCATCATTACCATTTGCCCACAAATGACTGTTCCACCGATGAATTACGCTGCACGCTCCCTGCGCCTTCGCATACCGCGGATTTGCGTTGCGATTACGGGCACCGACGCCGCCGAATTGCTGGACAAAGCGGAAGCGGTTTTGCGCGAAAACTCGCTGATTGAGCTTCGGCTCGACTCCCTGAAGAACCCGGTCCTCGCGCTGCCTCGGCTGCGACGGCTCATAGAGTTACGTCCAGACGGGGTGGTGATTGCGACCTGCCGGCGGAAAGCCGCCGGGGGCAATTTTGCCGGTTCTGTGGAAGCCGAGCTGGAGATTCTGCGAAAAGCCGCCGAAGCTGGTTGCCATGCGCTGGATGTGGAGATTGAAACAGCCTCCACCATGACGGCGGCGGCCTGGGAAGAGCTGCGGGCAAGGGCTGCCATTGTGCTATCCAGCCATGATTTCAAGACGACTGCGAAGCTGGAAGAGACTTTCGCGCGGATGCGGATCTATCCCGCTGATTTTTACAAGGTGGCAGGGACGGCGAACAGCCTGCATGACAATGTGGCGATGATCCGCTTTCTGGAGGAGCACGGCTCCGAATACCCGATGGTAGGCATGTGCATGGGAGAACAGGGGATGCTGAGCCGGGTGTTGAGCATTCGGGCCGGTGCAGCGTTTACTTTTGGCTCCGCCGGACAAGGCAAGGAGACAGCGCCGGGGCAACCGACCTACCGCGAACTGCGGGACTTCTACCGGGTAGAGCAGATTGAGCCGGTTACGAAGGTGTATGGGGTGGCAGGAGATCCGATTGCGCACTCGATGTCACCGTGGGTTATGAATTCTGCCTTCCGGCGGGAGAATGTGAACGCGGTGTATCTGCCGCTGCACGCCAAAACGCTGGAAGACCTGCTTTCCACTATTACCGACCTGCCGCTGAACGGAGCCAGCATCACCATTCCCTACAAGGAAGCGGTGGTGGAGCACCTGGACAATAGCGACGTGTTGACCCAGAAGACGGGTGCCTGCAATACGATTGTGCGCGGCAAAGACGGCGGTCTGTTCGGATTCAACACAGACGTCTATGGAATTATTGCGGCGCTGGAGTCGCGGGTGACACTCCAGGGAGCGCGGGTACTGGTGCTGGGCGCGGGAGGAGCGGCACGGGCTGCCGTCTTCAGCCTGCGGGACAAGGGCGCGGATGTATCAATCCTGAACCGGACTCCGGCACGGGCACAGACGCTGGCAAAACAGTCCGGGGCGAAGATAGTGAAGCGGAGTGAACTGCCCAAGTTGAGTTTTGACGTGATCTTCAATGCAACGCCAGTGGGACTGAGTCCGGACAAGAACACTCCACTGGAGGAGAACGAGATCAATACGGTGTGGGTGTTCGATTCGGTTTATAACCCGATTGAGACGCGCCTGATCAAGCTGGCTCAGGCAAAGGGCTGCGGGACGATCAGCGGGGCAGAGATGTTCGTGCACCAGGCGGCGCGGCAATTTGAAATCTGGACCAACAAACCGGCTCCGCTGGACGGGATTCGACAGGTGCTGCTGCGGCAACTGGGCGCAGTGGGAGTCGAGGGTATGGCTCCCATCCCGACGGTGGTGAACCCGAAGGGCAAGGCGGTGGCGGCGAACTCAGCTTCGGCGGTGGCGAGCGAGAGTGATGCTGCGAAACCCGCGGAGGCCAAGCCCGAAGCGAGGGTGGCCGAGAAGCCCGGAAAAGCTCCGGCAAAGGCACCCTTGGAGACGGCGGTAAAGGTGACGGCCAAGGCTATCCCGGTAAAGGTGGTATCGGCAAAGGCTGCGCCGGTGAAGGCAGTTGCCGCGAAGACTGCCCCCGTGGTCGCAAAGAATGCGCCGGGGAAAGCGGCTCCGGCAAGAGTTGCGGCGAAGCCCGTGGGAAAACCGGTGAAGGCCGTGGCAAAAGTCACCGGTAAGTCGGCGGCAAAACCGGCTCCAAAGAAGGCGGCCGCAAAGCCTGCCGCGAAGAAGAAGGCGGGAAAGAAGAAGTAGGGCTTCGAGGAATTGCACACGGGCGGGAATGGTCTCTCATTCCCGCTCGTTTTTGTGGACGCTATCTAAGTCAGGGGGTGTGGAGTACAGGCTGGCTGCGGGAATCGAAGGCGGCCGCCAGGCGGACTTCACGACGGAAAGAGCTGCCGAACGGCCGGGAATGAAACGGACAACGCTGAACGCGCGGCTCCGCAAGCTGAGTATCTCACGCGACGATCTGTAAGCGAACAAGCGAGCAGTTCGAGAATTGGGGCCGGAGCAGATGCTCCGACCCCAATTTTCCTGCGTCAGCCGTCAGTTAGCCGGCGATGGTGAGGATTACTCATCGTGCGAAGTGGTATTGCCTTTGCCGATGAGGGTGCCGTTGATGTCGATGTTGTCGAGAACAACGACTCCGCTCTTGTTAATGGTTGCGTCCGGCCCTTCGTCCAACACGACGCGAATCGACTTCACAGTGGAGGTGGGGTTGACGGGCGGGAAGGCCTGCGCAGGATTGGCAATGTTGAAGCGCAGACGCTTCCATCCCAATGCCGGTGCAGCTTGAACGGTACCCAGAGAGCAGCCCGCAATGTTGTGGACCACATCGTCAGAGGTGGTGATGACGAAGTGAGGAGACTTTGCGGTGCAGTGGCCGCCTTCAGCGACATCAAAACCGAGCTCGGTAATGGAAATCTCCGAGACTCCGGTGATGGTTGCGCCAGCGAGGGCCTTGCTCGTGGAGGCACTGTTCTTGATGAGCAGCAGCCCGGTTTTGTACTGATCGACAGAGTTGCTCACGGGGACACCGGCGCCGCGCACCCATTTTGCGGTGACGCTTCCTGTGCGGCCAGTATCTGAGATGAAGGGTTGGGCAGACATTTGCTTGTTGCCATCCTCGCCGGAACCTACAACCAAGGTCACGGTAATGGCAGCGCTATCCATGCCGGTAGCGTTGACCTTGATGGTACCGGTGTAGGTGCCAGAGGCCATGCCGGATGCATCCACCGAAACGGTGAGCGCAGCAGGAGTGGTGCCGCCTGCAGGAGTGACATGCAGCCACATGCCGGCGACATCAGTGGTGAATGCGACCGGCTTGGTGGCGCTGCTGGACACGTTCACGGTCTGGGGAGCGGGGTTGGTGGAGCTGTGATCGTCCCCGCGGGATGAGGTGAAGGACAGAGTCGCCGGAGTTGCGGTGAGCGTGCCCGTAGTCGGCGGTGGCGCGGCGGTGACCACAAGGGTTACCGGCACGGTTTGCGGACTATTGGAGGCGCCTGCGGATGTAATGGTGATCGTTCCGTTGTAGGTTCCCGCAGCCAAGGTACCAGGATTGACCGAGACCGCCAGATTGCCGGGAGTGGTTCCGGAAGCTGGAGTGACAGAGAGCCACGTACCACCGGATGCAGCCGCAGTGTAGCTAATCGCTGATCCGCTGCTGGTGACCGCGATTGTCTGCGAACCAAGGGTTCCGCTGCCCGACTGATATGCAAATGCCAAAGAGCTGGGAGTTGCAGTCAGTTGCGGATTGGGGACCACGGCGGGGCTGACGACGAACGTTACCGGCACGGTCTGCGGGCTGTTGGAGGCTCCCGTGGATGTGACGGTGATGTTGCCGGTGTAGCTTCCGGCTGCAAGGCCGGTGGGATTGGCAGTGATGTTCAGCGTGCCGGGGGTAGTGCCGCTGGCCGCGCTGGCGGTCAGCCATGCAGCCGAAGAGGCAATCGTGTAGCTGACAGCGGTCCCGCTGCTGCTGATGGCGAGGCTCTTCGATGCAGGTGAGGTGCCGCCAATCGTATAAGCAAACGACAGGCTGCTGGGAGTAGCGGTGATGGTGGGAGCTGGGGCTGCCGCGGTGACGGCGATGGCGAGCGTAGCGGTGCTTCCCGAGTCGCCGCTGGTGTCGCCGCTGGCGTCAGCGGAAAGTCCAGCGCCATACATGGTGACGCTGGTGTTTGCGGTAACCGTGGGAGCAGTCCAGTTGAAGGTCCAGGCAACGTTGCCACTGGCATCAGCTGATTTCGGTTGGTTGTGCGTGAGTTCGCTGGCCATGATCTGGGTGAGCGGGTCAGAGGCGGCGATGGTGCCGGCGGTGACAGCCACGTCCAGCCCTCCCTCGACCTGCTGCCCACCGCTTATGGTGAGGGTGTATTTGTTCGTGGAACCGGAAACCACGGAGGTTGGGCCTGTCAGGACGACGGTGGGAACTACGCCTCCGTCATGGCAGCTATTGCAGGTCCGGCCAGCCGTCTTGCCGGAATATCCACTGAGACCTGTGGGGTAGGCGTAGGCTGCGGGAACCAGGCAGATGGCCAGGAGTGCGAGCAGGCATACCAGCGCCCAGCGGGATTTCGCCGGTCTGAACAATTCTCTCTTCATATTTGCTCCTTGTGGGTGTCTCCCGAAAGGCACGAGTGATCGCGAACAATCGACCCGGCTCCGGGCGGACGCAGTGGCGCACTGCGCAAACAGTTTCAGCAGAATGCGATAAGCGGGGAGAGAAGGGACCCGGCTGTGCGCCGTAGTGGCTGGAAGATACTGCTCTTATGCTGGGCTTAAGGGTAAATGGCTGGAACCTCAAGTTTGGCCCTGAAACCTTGAGGTGCGAAGTTGCGAGAGCATGCTGCACGTTCCTGATTCGAAGTCAGTTCAGAGCATGCTGAGAATCTGGATTGCAAGCGAGTGTCCAGCAGAACGGCTTGGTACTAAGTGCTCTGAGCAGAGTACTACGAGGCTTCTTTTTCGGTCTTGATTTCAGAGTAGAGGACGACCCGATTACGGCCACGCGCCTTGGCCTCATAGAGCGCTGCGTCGGCCGCTTCGAGAAGGTCGCGCTTGAAACGGGCTTCCGCGGGGAACATGACAACGCCGACACTGATGGTGACGTGTTCGGTTTCATCAACAGAGGAATTGCGTGCCCCGGTGAAGAAGTTGGCCAGGTCTATGGAGGATCGCAGACGCTGGGCAACGAGCTTTGCGCCCTGAATGTCAGTCTCCGGAAGCAGGAGGATGAACTCCTCGCCACCGTATCGGGCGGCAGTGTCCACTTCCCGGAGATCGCGGGTGAGGAGAGCGGCGACGTCGCGGAGGACGACGTCCCCGGCATGATGGCCGTGTGTGTCATTGAGGCGCTTGAAGTAGTCGATATCGATCATGAGGACTGCAAGCTGGGTTCCGCGGCGGTCAGCACGGGCAAGCTCGAGATCGAGTTGCTGCTCGAAGTAGCCACGCGTCTTGAGTCCGGTGAGGAAATCCGTGAAAGCGAAGCGGAGCAGCGTCTCGTTTGAGTAGTCACGGGCCAGCATGCTCTCGGCAACCAGGGAGAGGATCCAGAGCAGTTGAGCGTCTTCGCGCGAGAAGCTGTCTGTACGCTCTCCGAAGAGTTGGAGTGAACCCAGGACCCGATTGCGAACAAAGAGGGGCACCACGAGGACGCTAGCAGATTCCATATAAGCAAGGAGAACGTCTGCCTGGGGCTGGCAATGCCTCGTGAGGAGCAGGGGGCGTCCAAGTTTCGCGGACCAGTAGTTGAGAACGTTGGCGCGGGTATAACTCTCCTCGTCCGGATCGGGCAGGTTACGGGTGACGCGAACGTGCATGACTTCGGCATCCTCATCCCAGAAATAGACGGCTCCGCGGGAGAACGTGACGATTTCGCCGGCAAGATCACAGATAAGGTTGAGGGTTGATGGAAGTTCCATTTCCAAGCCGGCGAGCATGCTCATGCGGAGAAGCACGTTGACCTCGCGGGCGCGGCGACCGATGGTTTCCTCCTTCAGTTCGGAGAAGACTTCGACCGCAAAGCGCTCCAGCGGTTCCGGTTCCGGAGTGGTTTGAGATGCCATGTTTTCGGCCTTTTAAAGCCTGTCGCGGGTTGGATGCCCGCCCGGCCACCGGTGCCGCCCTTGCCGGGATGGGCGATTCCGCTCAATGACTATTTTTCGACTTCTGGTTGCTAAATTCAGCCTTTCGCTTTAGGATTAAGGAGGTAAGAACCTCCTTTAGATTGGCCGTTATCAGGCGCCAAAGGCAGCAGTACAGGGTTCCCTGGCGGCAGCAGGCGAAGGTCAAGAAGACAGGATGGAATGGACCACCTCCCCCAAGTAGATTTCCCCCGAAGGTTCCAATTCAGTTGAAGCTGGTCCTATCCCCGGAGTGGCGCGGCCGGGAATCGTTGGAGAGCGAAGATGGCGTGGTACGCATACTGCATTAGCGAACAGGCGAACTTTCAGCAAGGCCGGGTTCGCCGCCCGTTTCTCATCGAATCTCTTAAAGGCATCAACGCAAGCGCGGTGCGGGGTTTTCCCTGCGGTGAGTTTGTGGTCATTGTTAGCGAAATTGAACATGGACAAGTTCTGAGCACGCAGTCCCCGATGGAGCATGCGCGAATTGTGAGCGAGTGTTTCAAGGTGGCAACGCTGCTGCCCTTCAAATTTGGAACGGTGTTTGAGTCTGATGAGGCTCTACGCCAAGCCATCCGCAACAATAAGAAGACCTTTGCCGACTCGATCGCAAAACTTCGCGGAAAGAGCGAGATGCATATCAAGGTTACGGTGCGGGAGGGTACGGCAATTGCGGAGGTGCTGGCGGTTTTGCCTCACAAGGCAGGAGGCGAGTACCTGACCAAACTGCGTGAGCAGGCCAGCCGTGATCGCGAGCGGCAATCGAAAGCTCGAGCACTATCCGTCCAGGTGAATAAATTACTCAACCCGCTGCAGGAAGAAATTACCTGCAAGAAGGTAGATACGGGAATTGTGCTGGACATTGCGCACCTGATCGACTCGGCGGGGGTTGAGAAATACCAGAACAGGTATTCGAGTGCGCTGCGCCAATTTAAAGACGTGGAAATCTCACTGACCGGCCCTTGGCCGCCCTATCACTTCATGCCGAGCCCCGGCAAAGTGCGCACTGTAGTCAACAACAACTAGCAATTTTCGAGTTCAGCAGCAGATGAGGCTGGCCCAGCGCCAGCCTTATCTGCTGCGCAATAATTACATGGACCGGGCACTGCAGAAGGGCTCAGGTGGGAACTCCATGCATAGGGTTATTATTTTGGTGCCAATAATAGGAAGTTGCACTAGGATTTCCACTGAAAGATTGCACGTGCGAGCCACTTTCTTGACTTGAACGACCAAGAAAAGGCACATGGGCAGGCAACCGTTTTCTGGAGTGACTACTCTAGAGTATGGACGTTCGAAATCCGACACCATTTGGGTGTGGCTTCGTTGCGAGGACGGTACCGAGATGCACGCAGTTCCGAGAACACGTATCTTGATCGTGGACGACGATCGAGCCCAGTCCCGCTTCCTGAGTGCGCACCTGATGCGCCGGAGCTTCGATGTAAGCTCGGCTTCGACGGGCGAGGAGGCGGTGCGGATGTTCCGGGTCTTCGATCCGTCTCTGGTTCTGCTCGACGCCGACGCCCGAGGCATGGAAGGCATGGAGACGCTGGAGCGGTTGAAGCAGATTAAGCCGGAGGTGTCCGTGATTATGACGGCCAGCAGCGGTTCTCCGGATGTGGTATTCCGGGCCTCAAAGTTGGGGGCTGACGATTTCATCTCCAAGCCAATCGACTTGCCTGCGTTGGATCAGCGGATGGCTCGCCTGCTGGACGGGCAGCGGTTGACAAACGAGGTAACGCAGCTCCGCGACCAGGTGCGGAGGCAGAGCGACTTCAGCATGCTGTTTGGTACCAGCCCGAAGATGGAGGACGTGAAGAACACCATCGAGCAGGTGGCCGATACGAACGCCACGGTGCTGATCAGGGGAGAGAGCGGCACGGGCAAGGAAGTGGTTGCGCGCATGGTGTTTTCTCACTCACTGCGGCATGAGAAGCCATTTGTAAAGGTGAACTGCGCGGCAATTCCGCATGAACTGCTGGAGAGCGAGCTGTTTGGCTACGAGCCGGGTGCCTTCACGGGCGCAAACCGGCAGAAGCTCGGAAAGTTCGACCTGGCACACGGAGGCACAATCTTTCTGGATGAAATCAGCGAGATGCACCCTGCCTTGCAGGCAAAGCTGTTGCACGTTCTGCAGGATGGGGAGTTCTCAAGGCTGGGCGGCAAGCGGGACATTGCGGTAGATGTGCGGGTGCTGGCCGCGACCAACAAGCAACTGGAACGGGCCGTGGAGGAGGGGATGTTCCGCGAGGACCTTTTCTACCGGCTAAACGTGGTGAGCATCCACATTCCGCCGTTGCGGGAGAGGCAGGAGGAGATTCCTGTGTTTCTGGATTTTTTTCTGCGGAAATACAGCGAATATTACGGAAAGCAGCCGCCGCCGTTTACCGATTACGCGGTGAGCCGGATGATGGAGTACACCTGGCCTGGGAACATACGCGAGCTCGAGAATCTGGTAAAGCGCTATGTCATTGTAGGGAACGAGTCACAGATCATTCGCGAGCTATCGACACATAAGCCGGTGGTTTCCTCAGCGGGTGCGGCGGCGATCCCGGTTTGGGAACCAAAAGGGAACGGCGTCTCAGGAAAGAACCATTTCGCCGGGGCGAGCACTGAATTGGCTGAGGTCGCGACCGCTGCGCCCGCTGCGGAAGGTGTGGAGTCGCTGTCATTGCTGGAAATCGGTCGGCAGGCGGCGATGCGAGCGGAGCGCGAGGCGATTGAGCGGGTCCTTAACCAGACTCGCTGGAATCGGCGCCAGGCAGCGAAGATCCTGAAAGTAAGTTATAAGGCTCTTCTTAACAAACTCAAGTTGATAGAAGAGCAGAATCTTATTCAGAAGAGAACGGTTGGAACCAAATAGTGGAACGCCCGTTCCACTACGATGGACTTGTTCAGCACTCCTGGGGATAGGACATCCAAGAGAAATTTGTCTAAGCACTGTGTTTGTAGATAGATATAAATGTTTGCGGAATTCTGAATAAAAATTTTATCAGCTGGCCCAGAACGTGCATCTTAATTAGCAACAAAGAGGCCGCAAAATCAAATGCAAGTCCCTCTCAAGAAGTACCAACTTCTCTCGGCTGCTCCGACATACTGGGGCAACGTCTAATTTTTTCCTGCCAAAACGATCCCTCCCTCCCTTGCCTCTTTCAGAAAGCGACCTCAAAAAGGTCGCTTTTTTGCTGGTGTCAGGGAATGCACGATCGGCTCCATCAAAGGGAGATATCGCTGCATCAAAATTGACCGCGAAGAGATTTTGCGATGCAGCAAATGATTGACCGGGGCAACGGCGGCGCATATGATCTCTGCTTTGTGACCACTGGCGCAAAGCCCTGTGAATTGAAGGTTTGGCTGGACTTATGGATAAACAAAAACTCGAACACTACAGAACTCTGCTGGAAACCAGAAGGCATCGTCTGCGGGATAGCGTTGCCAGAACCGAGGAAGACGGACGCGCGGCACAGGCGACCGACTCAGCCCAGGACATTGCCGATCGCGCATCGAGCTCGTACCAGAAGGAGTTTTTATTTGCGCGCAGCAACAACGACCGGCAGTTTCTTCAAATGGTGGAGCACGCCCTTTCCAGCATTGCGGAGGGTACTTACGGGGAGTGCGAACAATGCGGCAATGAGATCAATGAACGGCGCCTGGAGGCGATTCCCTGGGCTCGGCACTGCATTTCCTGCCAGGAGAAGATTGAGCGAGGAGAACTAGAGCAGCAGGCTCAAGAGAACTAGAGTATCCACGCCGGCAATTGCTGAACGAACTGGCCGCCTCAACGGGCGGCCGTTTGCTTTTTAGCAAGCGGGCGTTCTTGTACACCGGTTTGATTGCCCGGACGGGAACGGACACGTTCGAGACGGCGAACGAGAAGCAGAAGTGCTGCCAGCGGTAACAGATTCACGGCTCCGCCCAAGAACCTACCCGATGCAGTAAGAGCGATCCATGCGATGAGCAAAGCCAGGAAGATCCAGTGATCGAGCTTGGGCATTGCATCTCTCCAGTCGTGCAGCAAACGTTCGGATTTCCCGGGGGTCGGACTATGAGATGAGAAGCATCGGAAATCCGTTGTAGCTGAAGGTTCAAGCAGGGCTACAGAGGATTTCACGTGCGACGCCCAGGGCGGTGAATGAGAAAAGGGCAACACAGGGGAGAGGAGCCACATCCTAACGGGGCAGTTCAGGAGTGGGTCTGTGAGGCAGTTCTTGGGTTTGGTTTTGGCAGTTGGGCTCTTGGGGTTGGCAGGTTGTGGATCAGGAACAGGGACATCGCCCGCGTCGAACGGTGGAGCGGGGGGAGGAAACGGAGGAGGTACTGGCGGGGGAGGCGGAAGCACAGGAAGCCTGCAATCGGTGAATCACATCGTGATCATGATGCAGGAGAACCGCAGCTTCGATCATTATTTTGGACATTTAGGGGCATACCGGGCAGCGCAGGGTGCGGGGGCGGCAGCCGATATTGACGGAACTCCGTCGGGCGTTTCGCTGAAGACCTGGGACGGCTCGCCGAATGTCTCTCCGGTGCACATGACAAGCGTTTGCACGACAGACCTGACCAGCAACTGGCAGGAAACGCACAATACCATCAACCTCGCACATCCTACACAGGTGACAGGCACTCCGCCGATGGACGGGGCAGCGGCGATGCAGGGTGGCTTCTGTGTTCACGACGCCGCGAATCGCGGAGTAACCTGCGAGGATCCTGCGGGCTTGAGGGCGATGGGGTACTACACGGAGAACGAACTGCCATTCTATTACTGGGCGGCCACGCAGTTTGCAACCAGTAACCGGTGGTTCAGCGCGGCCCCGGCACGCACCCAGATCAACCGCATGTACCTGCTGGCAGCGACTTCACAGGGGCATGCATATCCGAATAACAACACGACAAACATCTGGAACGTGACGGCGAAGACGATCTTTGAGTTGCTGCAGGACGCCGGGGTAACGTGGAAGGTTTACGTGACGAACTACAATGCATCCGCTCCCTCTAAGGGAAGCTACATGGATGCGTTTTACCTGTTCACGCCGAAGCATCTGGACCATTTTGTGGATGCCAAGACGTTTGCGGCCGACGCGGCGGCGGGAACACTGCCCCAGGTGTCGCTGATCGAGTCCGGCTACGAGACCAATGAGGCGCTGAACCAGGACGAGTTGGACGAGCACCCGAACGTGAACATCCAGCAGGGCTCGGCCTACGTGGAGAGCTTTGTGACTGCGTTGATGAACGGGCCGAACTGGAAGGACTCGGTGTTCTTCTGGACCTACGACGAGTTCGGCGGATTCTATGACCATGTACCCCCGATGCAGACCGTGAGCCCGGATGGAATTGCCCCAATAGACTTGCCTCCAGGGGATCCGACGGGAGACTTTACGATCAGCGGGCTTCGGGTTCCGATGGCCGTGATTTCGCCGTTTACGAAGAAGCATTACGTGTCGAACACTCCGGCAGATTTTACAGCGATGCTGAAGTTCATCGAGGCGCGTTTCAGTCTTCCTTCGCTCACCAAGCGCGATGCCGCGCAGATGGATATGACGGAGTTCTTCGATTGGAGCGGCCCGAATCTGAATCCGGGAACGCCGCCAGCACAGACGACGTCGGCAGCTTGCTACTACGACAGGGTTCCATAGTATCTGACGTTCGCGAGTGCCCTCGCTACGGCGAGGGCATTTTTCTGGCGTGACAGGGGTCAGGAGTTCTCTTCGAAAAATATCTCAGAAAGCTTGCGGCGGAGGATGGACCCACCGAATGCGCCGGCGCAACCGGGCAGGGAGACGAGAAAGGAACCTGCAATGCTGGCGCGAGTGAAGTGTGCAGTGGGAATGACGAAACTGGCAATAAGGATGGCGAGCGGCACCGGAAGTCCGACGAAGAGAACCCACCGCCAGGGGCGCGCCGGACGAAGCAGGCCGAGAAGCATTGTGACCACGGTGACGGCTAAAGCAGAGAGCAAGGGATCTGGGTCCTCCATGGTCTCAACGAGCACGTGAAGGACGCCGCATCCGGCGCCCAGAAGCAGGGCGAAGAGGGCGAAGGCGAGCGGAAAGCGTTCGGGCCTGGAGATAGTCATGGCTGGCAAAGTCCTGCGCAGCGATTCTATCCAGTCAGGCGGCGCGGAACAACTGACTTGCTGAAAACGCGAGCGGGGATTATCGTTTCTGTCATGTATAGAACCGTAGAAGATTTTCTTGAGACGTGGACGAGAGAGCGCAAATCAACGTTGCGCGTCTTTGGTGCGCTGAGCGATGACTCTCTTGCGCAGAGCGTGAAGCCTGGAGGCTACACACTGGGCTGGGTGGCAGCACACCTGACGAACAGCATCCTCGGAATTCCGGCGCACGCCGGGTTGGTCGCTCCACCAGCGGGCGGGACGCTGGCAACGGTGGCAGAGATTGTCTCCGCCTATGAGCACAATACGAAACTGGTGGCCGATGCAGTGCAAGAGAAGTGGAGCAACGAGCAACTGGGCGAAGAGGTGCCAGCGTTCGGGCAGAGCTTCCGCCGGGGCGCGATCCTGGGGTTGCTTGTGGCTCATCAGGCGCACCACAGGGGAGAGATGATGGTGCTGATGCACCAGGCGGGCCTGAAGGTTCCGGGTGTCTATGGGCCTTCGGCAGACGACAAGACCACGAAGTAGAGAGAGAGCAGTATGACGAAGCGCGGGCACGCAGCCCGCGCTTTTTGCTGCGCTAAGAGCGCCTATTCGTACTTGTAGAAGCCGCGTCCGGACTTGCGCCCGAGCCACCCGGCATCGACCATCTTGATGAGCAGGGGGCAGGGGCGGTACTTGGGATCGCCGAGGCCCTCCTGCAGGACGCGCATGATGTCAAGACAGACATCGAGACCGATGAAATCGGCCAGGGTGAGTGGCCCCATGGGATGCGCCATGCCGAGTTTGAATACTTCATCGACCGCTTCCGGGGTGGCAACGCCCTCCATCACGCTGTAAATGGCTTCGTTGATGAGAGGCATGAGAACACGATTGCTGACGAAGCCGGGAGCGTCGTTGACCTCAACCGGAGTTTTGCCGAGCCGCTCGGCTGCTTCCTTTACAGCAGCGTAGGTGTCATCACTGGTGGCAAGGCCGCGAATTACTTCGACAAGCTTCATGATGGGAACAGGGTTGAAGAAGTGCATGCCGATGACGCGGTCAGGGCGCCTGGTTTGTCCGGCGAGCTTGGTGATGGAGATGGAAGAGGTATTGGAGGCGAGGATGGTTTCCGGGGGACAGAGCTGGTCGAGTTGCTGAAAGAGCTGCTGCTTGATTTCGAAACGTTCACTAGCAGCTTCGATGACAAGCTGGCAGGAGGCTAGAGGATCCCGCGAGAGCGTGCCATGGATGCGCGCGAGCGCGGCGTCACGATGCTCGGCGGTGAGCTTGGCTTTTTCCACTTCACGGGCCAAGTTTTTAGTGATGGCGGCTATGCCCCGGTCGAGGAAGCGTTGCTCGACTTCAACGAGGATGATGTTGAATCCGGCCTTGGCGCAGACGTGAGCGATTCCGTTGCCCATGGTTCCGGCGCCGACGACGCCTATGGTTTGAATGGTCATATGGTGATGCCTCCTTGTGCCGGTGCGCCGGAATGATGGCGCGGGGAACCGTTGAGTGTACCAGAGGCGGGATTCGCGGCGGCAGCGGTGCGGCAAAAGCACCATTGCTGCCAAAGAAAAGGCCCCGAACTGCCCGGGGCCTGGATAGCGGTGTGCGGTAGGGCAGCTACTGCTTCTTGGCGACGGCCAAGCGGGCATCGGCGCGCGCGATCGCGAGATAGGCCTCGTCGAACTGGGCGGCATCTTCGGCCTTCTTGAGCTGCTCCTGTGCACGTTCGCGGGCGGCTTCAGCGCGGGGGACATCGATATCTTCGGCTCGCTCTGCGGCTTCCGCGATGATGGTGACCTTGTCGGCGAGAACCTCGGCGAAGCCCCAGGCAACGGAAAGGCTGGTGGAGACGCCGGCGTTGACGTAGGTGATTTCTCCGACGGCGAGCTCGGTGATAAGCGGTGCGTGGCCGGGGAGGATTCCGAGGTAGCCGTTGCGGCCCGGAATCTGAATCTCTTCCGCCTTGTCTTTCACGACGAGGCGCTCCGGGGTGACGATTTCGAGTTCGATCGTATCTGCCATGGTGAATGTCCTGGGACTCCGCGCGGCATAAGTCGCCACACGGAGTGCCCGAGTTGCTTACGCTTTCGCCTTCATCTGCTCGGCGGCTTCGAGAACCTCATCGATAGAGCCCTTCATATAGAAGGCCTGTTCGGGGATGGCATCGTGCTTGCCATCGATGATTTCCTTGAAGCTGCGAACGGTGTCTGCGACCTTGACGTACTTGCCGGGGAACCCGGTGAACTGCTCGGCGACGTGGAAGGGCTGGGAGAGGAAGCGTTGCACCTTGCGGGCGCGCGAGACGGTGAGCTTCTGGTCTTCCGACAGTTCGTCGATGCCGAGGATGGCGATGATGTCCTGCAGATCCTTGTAGGTTTGCAGGGTGCGCTTAACGCTCTGGGCCACGTCGTAGTGATCCTGGCCGACGATGCGCGGATCGAGAATGCGCGAGGTGGAGGCCAAGGGGTCAACGGCGGGGTAGATGCCGATTTCAGTAAGGGCGCGGTTGAGCACCGTGGTGGCATCGAGGTGAGCAAACGTGGTGGCCGGGGCGGGATCGGTCAAATCGTCGGCAGGCACGTAGATGGCCTGCACGGAGGTGACGGAGCCGCGCTTGGTGGAGGTGATGCGCTCCTGCAGTTCGCCCATTTCGCTGGCCAGGTTGGGCTGGTAGCCCACGGCCGAGGGCATACGTCCGAGGAGGGTGGAGACCTCCGAGCCTGCCTGGGTGAAGCGGAAAATATTGTCGATGAAGAGCAGCGTATCAGCACCCTCGGCGTCGCGGAAGTTCTCGGCGACGGTGAGGCCGGTGAGTGCGACGCGGAGGCGGGCCCCTGGAGTCTCGGTCATCTGTCCATAGATAAGTGCGGCCTTGGACGTGGCGGGATTACCCGCTTCGATGACGCCGGACTCCTGGAATTCGAGCCAGAGATCGTTGCCTTCGCGGGTGCGTTCGCCGACTCCGGCGAAGACCGAGAAACCGCCGTGCTGCTTGGCCACGTTGTTGATGAGTTCCTGGATGACGACCGTCTTGCCGACGCCGGCACCGCCGAAGAGTCCAATCTTGCCTCCCTTGAGGAAAGGCTGGATAAGATCGATGACCTTGATACCGGTCTCGAACATCTCGGCGCGGGTGGACTGTTCATCGAAGGCCGGAGCGAGGCGATGAATCGGCATGCGGGTCTCAGAATTGATCGGACCCAGATTGTCCACGGGCTCGCCGATGACGTTCATCACGCGGCCCAGGGTCTGGCGTCCAACGGGAACGCTGATGGGGCCGCCGAGATCGATGGCCTTCATGCCGCGAACCATGCCCTCGGTGGGCTGCATGGCGACGCAGCGTACGCGGCCTTCGCCGAGGTGCTGCTGCACTTCGAGGATCACGTCAATGGGCGCGGGAACCTTGAAGCCGTCGCTGACGACGCGAAGGGCGGTGTAGATGAGCGGAATGGCCGCCTGGGTGAACTGCACGTCCACGGCGGGACCGGCGATCTGAATGACGTGTCCGATATTTTCAGGCATATATGAGCAGACCTAGTTTCAAAGTTTCAAGGTTCCCGGGGCGAACCCCACAAGCAGAAACCCGTGGTTCTGAATTCGTGCATCCCCGCTCGCGCGGGAGATGGGGTTAAAGGGCGGCAGCACCGCTGACGATCTCGATGATCTCCTTGGTGATCGCGGCCTGACGGGCGCGGTTCATGGTGAGCGTGAGCGAGTCGATCAGTTCCCCTGCGTTGTTTGTAGCCGAGTCCATTGCGGTCATGCGGGCGGCGTGTTCAGCGGCGACCGACTCAAGCATGGCGCGATAAATCTGGGCGATGACGTAGCGTGGCAGCAGCGCGCGGAACAGTGTCACGGCTGGCTGCTCGTAGATGTAGTCCACCGGCGCGGTCGCAAAGGTAGCAGCGTGGCGGTCAATTTCAGTGGTGTCCTGTGCTTCCAGGCTGACGCCGGCAGAAGTCGCAGCTTCACCGGCACGCTCGCGCTCTTCGGTGGAGAGCTCGATGGCCTGCTCGATGTCGCGCTCGCCGATGGAGCCGACGGGCAGAACCTGCTCGACCACAAGGCGCTGGGCGATCACCGACTTGAACTCATTGAAGAGCACGTAGACGGCGTCGATTTCGCCGTTGGTGTAGCGGTCGATAATGTCTTCCGCGATGGGCGAGACGTGGCTGAACTGCGGAACCTTGAGGATGCCGAGGTGCTCGCCGGTAACGCGAACGGCAGCGCCGCGCTCTTCGGTTGCAGGCTGCGCGGGGTAGCGGCGGCGGAAATAGTCGCGGCCTTTGCGGCCCACGCACTCCACGTCCACGTTGACGCCGGACTTGGAGTCAAGGAAACGCTGAGCGGCCTTGAGAAGGTTGGAGTTGAAACCCCCGGCGAGTCCGCGATCTCCGGTGACGACGACGAGAACGATGTTCTGCTCGGGCCGTGTCTCCAGCAAGGGATGTTGCGCCTTGCCGGTTTCGGGATCGGTGACGTCCGCACGCTGCACCAGCGAGCGAAGCACATTGGTGAGAAGTTGCGCGTAAGGGCGGGCGGCCAGGGCGCGTTCCTGCGCGCGACGGAGCTTGGCGGCAGAGACCATCTTCATGGCCTTGGTGATCTGCCGCGTGCTCTTCACACTGCGGATACGGCGCCGGATGTCCAGAACGTTAGGCATATTCGTTCACTCTGGCTGTCGCCTTAGTGAGCCGCGGCAGCAACGGCTGCCTGGCGCTCGGCAACGAAGCGTTCTTTCGCTTCCTTGATGGTCTTGGCGATATCGGCCTTGATGTCGTCGGTGAGCGCCTTCTTCTCCGCGATGTTCTTGAACAGGGCGGGGTTGACGGTCTCAACGTAGGCGTACAGAGCCTTCTCAAAGGGGCGCACATCTTCCAACGCAAGGTCATCGAGGAAGCCGTTGGTTCCGGCGTAGATCGCTAGCACCTGGTGGGTGAACGGCAGCGGCTCGAACTGGCCCTGCTTGAGCAATTCCACGAGGCGCGAACCGCGGTTGAGCTGGGCCTGCGTCGCCTTGTCAAGATCAGAGCCGAACTGCGCGAAGGCAGCCAGTTCACGGTACTGCGCGAGCTCCAGCTTGAGGCTGGAACCGACCTGTTTCATTGCCTTGACGGCTGCAGAGAATCCTACGCGGGAGACCGAGATGCCGACGTTGACCGCCGGACGTACGCCGGAGTTGAACAGATCGGCTTCGAGGAAGATCTGCCCGTCGGTGATGGAAATGACGTTGGTCGGAATGTAGGCCGAAACGTCGCCCGCCTGGGTCTCAATAATGGGCAGCGAAGTGATAGAGCCGCCGCCGAGCTTGTCATTCAGCTTGCTGGAGCGCTCCAGCAGGCGGGAGTGAAGATAGAAAACGTCGCCGGGATACGCCTCGCGCCCCGGTGGGCGGCGGAGCAACAGCGAAATTTCGCGGTAGGCCGCAGCGTGCTTGGAAAGATCGTCGTAGATGACCAGGGCATGTCGCTTGCTGTCGCGGAAGTACTCGGCGATAGCAGTGCCGGAGTAGGGCGCGATGTATTGCAGCGGCGCGGGGTCTGAGGCCGAGGCGACGACCACGACGGTGTAGGCCATGGCGCCAGCTTCTTCCAGTGTCTTGACCACCTGCGCGACCGTCGAGCGCTTCTGCCCGATGGCAACGTACACACAGATGAGGTCGCCGCCCTTGTTGTTGATGATGGTATCGAGGGCGATGGCGGTTTTGCCGGTCTGGCGGTCACCGATGAGCAGTTCGCGCTGGCCGCGACCAATGGGGATCATGGCATCGATGGACTTGATGCCGGTGGCCATGGGTTCGCGCACAGGCTGGCGGTCAATGACGCCGGGAGCGATGCGCTCCACCGGGTTGAACTCGGTGGTGTTGAGCGGTCCCTTGTCGTCAATGGGCTGGCCGAGGGCGTTGACCACGCGGCCGATGAGGGCGTCGCCAACCGGCACGCTCATAATGCGGCCAGTGCGCTTGACCTGATCGCCTTCCTTGATCTCGGTAGCTTCACCGAGAAGCACGGAGCCGACCTGATCCTCTTCGAGGTTCATGGCGAGGCCCGCAATGCCGTGGGGGAAGGAGAGCAGTTCGCCTGCCATGACCTTGTCCAAGCCATGGATGCGGGCGATGCCGTCGCCAACGGAGATCACGGTGCCGACTTCATCGACGGTGATCTTGTTTTCGTAGTTTTCAATCTGCTCACGAATGAGCTGTGTAATCTCGTCTGCTTTGATCTGGGCCATATTTAGCTCTCAGCTACCGTGTGCCGTCTTACCGGCAGAGTATGGAATAAATCGAAATCAATTGCCTGCCGAAAAAGTCTCCGGCGCATCTGCGTGAAAATCTAGTTCTCGCTTAATTGCTGACGGATGCGCTGCAACTGTCCACTGACGGAACCGTCGTAGATCGTGCTGCCAACCCGTACCTTTACTCCGCCGAGCAACTTCTCGTCCGTTGCATAGTGCGGAAGAACAACCTTGCCTGTGAGACGGGAGAGTTCGGCGACCAGGGTATTTCGTTGCTCGGGAGCGAGTTCGCGCGCGCTGACAATCTGCGCATCGATGCGCCCGGCGCGAGCGTTAAGCTCCAGATCCAACTGGTCAGCAATCTCAGGCAGCAACCCAATGCGATCCTGGTCGATGAGCACGGCAATAAAGTTGCGCACCGGGCGGTCTGTTACACCAACCCTGGCGGCCAGGGCATCCAGTACACGATGCTTCTGATCTACCGTGATGGCTGGTGACTCCCAAACTTCGCGGAGTTCGCGGCTCTCCTGAAAGGCAACAACCAGCGAGTGGAGCTGCAAGACGACCTTGTTGGAGTCCAGATTGACTCCGGAGATGACGTCGGCGAAGGCGCGGGCGTAACGGCTGGAAACAGCTGCCATTATTGACCATCCTTTCCGAGTTGGGACGCAAAGCTGCGAACCAGTGCCTGATCGGTAGCGTCGTCCACCCTGATCTTCTTTTCTGCCAAATCGACGGCAAGTTCGGCGACAAAGGCCTTGAGGTCGCGCTGTGCGGTGCGGGCGGCAGCTGCGATTTCCTGCTCGGCGGAGACGATGACGTTCTTCGCGTCCTGCTCGGCGGCAGCCTTGATGCGCTGCTCCTCTACGCTGAAATCAGCTTCTGCAGCGGTGCGAATCTCGGCAATCTCGGCATCCAACTTGGTCAGGCGGTTTTCAATTTCGGCGAGACGGGCACTGGCATCTGCGCTGGCCTTGCGGGCGTCTTCGATCCCCTTCTGGATTTCGGCCGTGCGCGGAGCGAAGCCGTGGGGCATGACTTTCTTTACCACCCAGCCCAGAGCGACCGCGAGGATGAGGAAGTTAATAATGAGGAAGATCCAGTAAATCGCCTCTTTTGAAAGTCCCGTGGCGCCTGCCACTTTTCTCACCATGGGCGAGTACTTGAATTGAATGTTCTCCTCTTCCTCTTCCGCGGGCGCACGCTCTTCCCTTGCATTCACCGCGGACTTCCCTGTGCTCTCTTCGGGAGCGCTTTTGAGATCGGCGGGTTGTGCGCTGGAAACGCTTGCGGGAGGGGATACCTGGGGACTGGACTGGGCGAAGAGCAACCCTGTTCCCAGCAGAAGACATACAGTAATGAGACAAATACGGATAGGCTTCGCCATTATCGTCCACCCACGGATGCCGGAGAGGTGCCGGCGTTGAGAATGGCCTGAATGATCTGGGTGGCGATGCGGTCGCTGTCCGTCTCCAAAGTGACGCGAGCGACGGCGGCTTCCTGCTCAACCTGGGCCTTCGCCTGCGCAATCTGCTGCTGGGCGTGCTCCCGGGCCTGCGCTACGGCGGCGGCGCGAGCATCGATTGCCTGTTTGCGGCGATTGTCGAGCGATTTGAAGACGGCTAGTCGTGCATCGCGGAGACGCGTCTCATACTCAGAGGCTCTGGCCGAGGCGGCGGCGATGTCAGCGCGCGCCTGTTCGACCGCTCCCTGGGTCCGCTTGCGGCGCTCGGCCAATACGGCCTCCAACGGCTTGTGCAAAATTACGTAGTACAAGCCATAAAGGGCCAGAAGAAGCACCACGGTGGGGATGGCGCCGAGCAGTAATTCACCTAGTTGCCTGAGGGTCTGTTCCATTTCAATATCGTGAGTTCGACGACCGAGAAGTGTAGGGATTTAAAGGAACTCCCGAAGCTACCACTCCTAAAGCGGAACTGTCAATGTTTGCCTGAATGATCTCAAAATTTGGCCCGTTTTGGTTACAAAAACGGGAGAAAAACGGAATCTACTCTCGATCTTTCTTGACTACCGGAAGGATAGCGCTACTATAGCTGCCATCGCCTCCGATCCAATCCGGATCGAGTGGGCCTGTGGCTGAGGAAGTGTCACCGCTCCTCACCCACAGGCCCATTTAATTTTCTTATGCGTTCAATTGCAAGAAGAATCTGCTCTGGATCGAAACTGAATTTCACATCCCCGTCCTAGGCTTGGCAAGGACTCACAATGAGTCAGCGTTGGGGCTCTTCTTGGTCCGTGCGAGCTTACGGCGGGGAGGGGCCGCGATTACAAACTCTTTGAGCTGACGGAGCAGGGATTCGGGTGCATCCACTTCGAATTCCACAGCTTCGTTCTCCCCGTACTCGCGGGAAATGACTACGCTTCTGGCTTGGATCTGAGCCAGCGCTTTACCCTCAGACTGCGGCACGCGGAGACGGGCGCGGACAATAGGGTCGTGCGAGAGATGTGCGTCAATCGCGGACAGTAAATTCTCAAGCCGGAGACCACTGGCAGCGGAAATGTGCACGCTCTCGTTGGTGTCCTTTAGCGTGAGCCGCGTCGGCTCGTTGAAAAGGTCAATCTTGTTCAGAACGTGGATTTGCGGCTTATCAAAGGCCTCCAGTTCGCGGAGGACTGATTCGACTTGCGCCATCTGCTCAGCGGCCGTGGCACTGGTAGCGTCGGTTACCTGGAGGAGAATCGCAGCCCTCTGCACTTCTTCCAGAGTGGCGCGGAAGGCCGAGACCAGAGTGGTGGGCAGGTTTCGGATAAAGCCTACCGTGTCGGAGAGCAGAATTTCGCGGCGTGACGGCAGGGTCACGGAGCGCAGCGTGGGATCGAGGGTAGCGAACATGCGCGAGCTTTCAAGTACTCCCGCACGGGTAAGCGCATTGAACAGCGTGGACTTTCCGGCGTTGGTGTAGCCTACCAGGGCAACGACGGGCACTGGGATGCTCTCCCGCCGCTGGCGCTGCTGTGAACGGATGCGGCGCACGTCCTCGATCTGCTCTTTTACATGCTTAATTCGACGATGAATTTTGCGGCGGTCGGTTTCGAGCTGGGTTTCGCCCGGTCCTCTGGTGCCGATGCCGCCTCCGAGTTGGGACATTTCCACGCCGCGGCCGGCCAGCCGGGGCAGCATGTACTCCAGTTGTGCCAGTTCGACTTGGAGTTGGCCTTCACTGGTTCGGGCGTGACGGGCAAAAATATCGAGAATAAGCTGGGTTCTATCCACAACCCGGCAGTGGAACTCGCGTTCCAGGTTGCGGAGCTGCGATGAAGACAATTCGTGATCGAAAATCAGGACGCCGGCGTCGGCCATCTTGGCGGCGGCGGCAACCTCCTCCACCTTGCCGCGTCCGATGAGCGTTGCTGGGTCGGGGCGGTCCCGGCGCTGCAGGATCTCTCCGACAACCTCAGCCCCTGCGCTGGTGGTCAGTTCGCGCAGTTCGGCGAGAGACTCCTCAGCGTTGAAGGGGACTGCATGGTCTTCTGCATCCAGATGCAGCGTGCGCGAGGCAGACTTCGCCTGTGCTGCTTGTGGCGTGATACGCGCGGCTTTTCCGGCGAGGTCCTCCGCGGAGTCGGTCCCTTTCTCAGCACGCGAGTGGGGACGGCTGCGGAATTCGACTCCGACAAGGAAGGCGCGTTCGCGCTCGCCGGGAAGGCGTGGGCGCCCGGCAGCAGCTACCGCGGCTTCCAAAGGACCGGGTAAACGATGCTCAGCGATAGCTCACCCCTGTGGTGTGGATGAAACGGGTGAGGCAGGCGTGACCGGGGTGACTGCCGAGGCTGCGTGAGTAGGACGGTCAAGATGTGGAGCGCGCGCCATGACAACCGTGGAAATGGCGTGCTTGAAGATCAACTGCTCCTGGTTGTTCGTCTCGAGCACAACAGAATATTTCTCGAAAGACCGGATGCGGCCTGAGAGTTTGACTCCGCTCAGCAGGTAAATCGTGATGACAGACTTGTCTTTCCTTGCAGTGTTGAGGAAAGAATCTTGTATGTTCTGTGCCGGTTTGCTTTCCATCGGTCACTTTCTCCTTCAAATAGAACAGCCAGAAATCCAGAAGCACCGCTTTCAAATCAAAACCGAGAGCGGGTTAAGCCCTGTCCGGTTTGGGGGAACATCGCGTCTCCCGGACAGCCACTACGATACGGCCTACGGCGCGCAATTTCAACTTGGATGCGATTTTGAGGAGGAGAGTTCTGCGCAGGGACCGGCTGGAACGCTTGGGGGCGGCTTTTTAGAGACAAAAGAGGGGGAGCCCGAAGGCTCCCCCAAGTGGCGACCGGAAAACCGGCCACCAGAGTGTGAAGATTCAATTAAAACTCGACTTTTACATTCAGCTGCAAAATTCGAGCCGAAGCCGATGAGCCAGTAAACGAACCGTACGGGCTTGTCGGAGCGCTCAGGGCGTTCAGGATATTGCCGAAGCTTCCACCGCAAGTTCCTGCGTTGGAGCAAGGGAAGTCGAAGTTCGGGTGATTCAGCAAATTGTAGGCTGTCGCACCCAGAACGAGCTTCGCCTTTTCGCCAGCGCGGAAACCCTTGTTGATCGCCATATCCATGTCGAAGTACTTCGGGCCACGGAACATGTTACGCGTGGCAGGCGAGATGCCTGTTGCGGTGGTCGGAACCTTGAACTGCGTGCTATCCAGACAGGCGGTTGTCACTGCACTTGAACTGCAGCTATAAGCCGCGCCTGTGTAGATCGGAAGCAAGCTGCTGGGAGCTCCGAGCGAAAGCGAGTAAGCAGAACCCGAGTTCGTGACGGTGAAAGGCATGCCCGACTTGTAGAACATAGTGCTGGAGATATCCCAGTCCGCACCAATGATCTTCGGAGCATGCAGCCACTTGTCAAACTTCGGCTGCCACAGAGCATTCGCTGAGATGTAGTGACGGACGTCATAATCCGCGTATGAATAGTTCTGACGCAGGTTCGACGGGTTGAGGACGTTCGTGATGCTGGCACCACCGTAGGGAGCAGCCGCGCCACCCGAACTGGAGATGGTATCCAACGCCTTGCTCCAGGTGTAGTTGACTGCAAACTGCATACCCTGAGACATGCGGTGCGTGAAGGTGGTTGTCAAGCCGTTGTAGTTCGAGTAGCCATTGCTGGCGTACACGGTAACTGCGCCAAGGCGCGGATCAAGTGCGCTAGTCGGGAACGGAGCGATGTTCCGGGAGGTATAGGCGTTGGCCATACCATTCGGCATGGCAACGTTGGAACCGCGGTTTCCGGTGTAAGCGATATTAATTGCGTCGTTCTTGGTGATTGCCTGCTGGAGTTCAAGGCTCCACTTCTGGTACGTGGGGGTCTTGTAGGTTCCAGGCATGGAGGTCAACGAAGGAGCAGAGAAGGCGCCCGCGGGAACCGCCGCTTTGATCGTTGCATAGGTCTGGTTCTTAGTGAAACCGTTCTTCAATGCGGCATCCGTGGCAGCCAGAGCGCTCCAACCATTAGACCAACCGGTCGGCATGGCGGCGCCCTTTGCCCAACCGACGGGCACGTAACCAGCGCAAGACTGAGTCGCGGGCACGGTGCAGCCATAGTAATCCCAGTAGTAGAAGCCGCTCTGATCATTGTAGGAGCCATAGTTCGGGAAGTTCCGAGCCATGTTATCCACCAGGTCAGCAGGGGAAGCATCGTAGAATACGCCGAAACCGCCACGAATCACGGTCTTGTTCGACGCCAGAGGCGAATAAGTGATGCCCAAGCGGGGTCCGATTACGAGGTTGTCCACGGCCCGGAATGCGTTGTGCTGGCCAGTCTTGATGAATTGGTCATACGCGACTGTGGAGTCGTGGGCGCTCTGGCCCCAAGGGGCGATGGTATCGGCAAAACAGTCATCCGCGCACGTGGGATTGGAGTTGTGCTCCAGACGCACGCCGTAGATAACCTTCCACTTGGGGCTGATCTTCCATTCGTCTTCAGCGTACACACCGATACCGTTGATACCGATGTTCTGGTTCAGCTTGTTCGGGAAGCGCTGCAGGAAGAAGGATGTGTTGCCGACAGCGAAGCTCTCGTTGTAGAACTCGGCGATGACCGACTTGTTACGCGCTTCGAAGATGTAATCGTCGATGGCGTACTTGCGGTAGTTCACACCGAACTTCAGGGTGTGATTGCCAAGTCGGGTCGAGAAGTCATCAAGGAATTGATACTGATGAACGTCACGGCCTTGAGGGAAGCTGTACTGCTCGCCGCCCACATTGGCCCACGGCATATCTAGGAAGAGTAACGAATATGGGAAGTCGCTCATGCCTTTGGCAACAGGCTGGAACGAGGCCGAGTAGAAGTCTGAGCTGAAGATCGCCTGGTTGGTAGAGCCGTTATGGAATACGTGAGTGAACTCTGCCTGTCCACCGTAAGAAGGCTGCGGACTCGTGGCGTTGAAATTGGGACTGAGTGAATCCGTGTAGGTGGCCTGTAGGCCGTGATCCGTGTGGAAGCGGAGGTACACGCGATCATTCTGACCAAGGTTCTGGTCAACGCGGAAGGAAGCCAGCCACTCCTTGGAGAGTTGGCCTGGAGTGCTGCGCCAAGTCTTGGTGCAGTTCGCGGCCTGCGCGTCCGTGAGGCCGATCATGCTCTGCGTGAACGAATCGCAAGGATCATTGGGATCCACCACAGCCGTAGATGCTCCCGCGGCGTTGTTGTAGTAGCCGAACGCCTGCTTATAGGCATTCAGCTGGCCCGGGGTATTGGCGCCGATGTAGTTGAGAACCGCATTCTGATAGTCAGTGCTGGGGATATAGGTCTGAGCACTGGTGGCGAGGATGTAACGCAGACCTTCGGTGCTAGCGAAGAAGTAGGTCTTATCCTTCTTGATCGGACCGCCGATAGTGGCCGCATACTGGTTGTTGTTGGTGAAAGGCTGAGCCTGGTCCTTGGTGTTGAAATAGTCACGAGCGCTCAGCGAACGGCCGGTCCAGTTCCACTTCAGAGTTCCATGGAGGGTATTGGTGCCGCTCTTGGTCACATAATTGACCTGCGCGCCCGCCTGTTGGCCGTACTCGGCGGAAAACGCGTTGCCGATGACGACTGCTTCTGAAATTTCGCTCGAGCCCAAGGTCAGGTTCGTTGCGCCAGAGTTGTTGATATTGAAGTACGGATCCATGTTGTTGGTTCCGTTTACTGTGAAAACGTTGGTGTTGGCCGGCAGACCATTGCTGGTAAAGTTGCCGTAGCCACCGCCGGTGCTCATCACCGAACCCGGGGCAAACTGCGCGATTTGCGTCAAGTCGCCGCCGCCATTGGGCAGGAGGTCAACCTGAGACTGCGAATAGGACGTGGCCTGATTCGCGTTCTCGGTCTGAAGCAACGCTGCCTGATCGGTGACTTCCACGATCGCGACGGTACCGCCGACGCTCATGGCAAAATCCAATTCGGGTGCCTGACCGACGGCGACCGTGACGGACTTCGTGCTTGGGCTGAAACCCGCAGCAGTGACCGTCACCACGTAGGTGCCCGGCTGCAGAAGCGGGAAGCGGTAGTTTCCCGCCTGGTTTGTGACTGCTGACCGAACTTGGCCGTTTCCCTTGTCCTTCAGAACAACAGTAGCCTTGGGCAGAACCGCGCCCGTCGAGTCCTTGACCGTACCTGCCAAGTCGCCCGAAACAAGCGACTGGCCGAATAGACTGATCGTGCAGAGGCTCAACAGAGCCAATAGCACAATCATGGCAACCGCAGGGCGTGTTCCCCTTCTGAGCTTCATAATGTTTTGCATTCGCGCTCCCCTTTAAACGTAATCAATCAGTAATGAAACAGCTCAAGCAGCACCAGGCCGGACCTTGGCATCCCACACCGGAACGCACCTAAATGTTGCTGAATTCGTATTACGTACTGCACGTAGTATTCCAAAGAGAGCCGCTGCCCAGAGTTGGCACATTAAGGACTTGCGGGACGCCGGGACTTTTCATTTTGAAAGAAATCCCGTTTTTGGAAGCGAACGGGCGAGGCATATACCAAATATGGAATAAGGGAGATGCATCACTATGGGCACACGTTGAATTCAAGCAAGGCACCGGAAGGGGCTCCCACCTGCCAGCCCACCTGCCGCTACAGCGAGAGGAATTATCAACCTCCCACCTTCCGTGTACCTGCAAGACGCTTATAATGGGGCATCATGGAAGAACGGGAATATTACGACGAGAAGCAAGAGACCAAGAAGCACATCCTGACTTGTCCGCATTGCCGTCAGGAAGGTGAGTACGAGATTGGCTGGATCGTGCGAATGAAGAAGAAGGCCTTACCCCCGCGGGCCGACGAACGGGATCGTGCGAAATTCGCCAAGGCGCAGAGCTACATGGTGCGCAAAGACGATCTGTTGGCTTGCAAGAACGTCCGCTGCCGCAAGCGCTTTGAGATCGCAGGCATTCAGACAGTAGCTTTTCTGTAAAACGATCGACCGGGTTGACATCCAGGGACGCACCCAGCGTCCCATTTTGTTGCTGTGTCGCCATTCTGCGGCCGGCGGCGGTGAATCACCATTCAGTTTTTTGCAGGACCGGGATATACTTTCCGGTCCTGCCGCCACATCCTGGCAGCGGGCCTTTGCCGGAGAAGCCGGGGTGGCTTCTATCCAGGAAACTCTATGCCGTATGGACCCGGATTGGCCGTTCCGTGTCCCTGAGCTGGTTACTACTTCTATCTGATCGAGGTGCCGGGTGAAGATCCTGGTTTGCATGAAGCAGGTTCCGCAGAAAGACGCTCCACTCAAGCTGAACGAGAGTGCAACGTGGGTTCGTGAAGATGTGGGCTATGAAGTGAACGAGCCCGACGCGTATGCGCTGGAGGAGGCGCTGCGGCAAAAGGAGAAGAACGGCGGCGAGGTAGTGGTCATCACTGCTGGTCCAGCACGCGCGCAACAGGTGCTGCGAGAAGCTCTAGCCAAGGGCGCCGACCGCGCCATCCATCTTGAGGACGACCGTTTTGTAACCCTGGACGCCTTCAACATTGCGCGCGCATTTGCTGAAGCGATCAAAGATGAGGCGTTCGACCTGATCCTCACGGGATTGCAATCCGACGACTTTGGATACGCACAGACCGGCGTATTGCTGGCTGAATTAAAAGGCTGGGCTCACGCCACCATCATCATGCACATTGAAGGCAAAGATGGCGGCATCCGGGTGAAACGCGAGTTAGAGAGCGGCTTCTTCCAGTTTGTGGATATGCCGTTGCCCTCCGTGCTCACGATTCAGTCGGGCATCAACAAACTGCGCTACGCCACGCTCATTGGAATCAAGCAGGCAAAGAACAAACCGCTGCGCAAGGTGAGCTTCGACGAAGTTGCATCAGCCCTCCGGCCAAATCAGCTAACCATCGAACGGCTCTATGTTCCAAAGAAAACGAAACAGACCGAAGTGATCCAGGGTTCCGCACAGGACGTGGCGAAGAAGCTGGTTGCTAAACTGCGCGACGAAATGCGGGTCCTGTGATGACGTCCGACATGGCGGAGACAGACAGACGGGAACAGGCGCGGGAAACCGTCAATACGTTGCGATTTTTGGGCGGAATGCTGCTGATTGCAGCGCTGCTGCTCTATTTTTTCCACTTGGGCGAGGCACCGCTGGGGCAGTCGCTGATGGGATTGCTCGCGGGCGCATTTGCAGTGGTGGGAGTGGGGCTCCTGTGGGTTGGGCACCGTAAACTGCGCGCACTGCGGTAAGAAGATTCTGAGGACAAGTACATCTTCGCCGGGAGAGCATCGCTGGCGACCGAGGACGAGAAAGATGGCAGAGACGATTCTGGTGGTGGTGGAACAGAGAGAAGGCAAACTGAACCGGGTCTCCTTTGAGACCCTTGCGGGCGCACAGGCGCTGGCAAAGCAAACCGGATGGACGGTAGAAGCCGCAGTCGTAGGGAGCAACCTTGCCGCTGTGGCTGCCGAGGTGGCAAAAACTGCGATTGCGAAGGTGTACGCCATTGAAGGCCCTGCCCTGGCGCAGTACACTCCGGACGGGTTTGTGGCCTCACTCAAGACATTCATCGAGGCCAATAAACCGAGATTGGTTCTCCTGCCGCATACCTACCAGGTGCGCGACTTCGCCCCCAAGCTGGCAGCCTCGTTTGGCGCGGTGCTGGTGAGTGACGCCGTGGGAGCCAAGTTCGAGGGCGGCAAACTGCAGTTCACAAGGTTGATGTTCCAGGGCAAGTTCTCCGCCGATGTGTCGGTTGCCTCAGACGGCCCTCTGTTTGCGAGCTTCCAGACAGGAGCCTACCGTGGCGACCAGGTTGAGGCAGGTGAATCCCCAGTGGAGTTCGTAGCCGCCGCCACTGGCGAAATTCGCACAAAACCGGAAGCTCCATTTCAAGAGGCCAAGCAGGCGGTCGATCTCTCGCAGGCGGAAATCATCGTCTCAGTGGGACGCGGAATCAAGGAGCAGAAGAATATCGAGATGGCCAAAACGCTGGCCGACGCCCTGGGAGGCGAAATCGCCGCCTCGCGTCCGATCTGCGACGCGGGCTGGCTGCCCATGGAGCGCCAGGTGGGGTCAAGCGGACAGACCGTGAGCCCCAAGCTGTATCTCGCGCTTGGCATCAGCGGCGCAATCCAGCACATCGTTGGTATGAAGGGCTCGCGCAACATCATCGCCATTAACAAGGATGCCGAGGCCCCAATCTTCGAGATTGCCGATGTCGCCGTGGTAGGAAACCTCTTCGAGATCGTTCCCGCGCTGACGGAAGAGATCAAGAAGGCAAAAGCGTAGGCCTGGGCAGGACGAGAACTTTGAAGCCGCAAAGGGAGACTTGATGATCTTTCGCACGCCGATGGAAGGAATCGACCACCCGGAGATGGAGGCCGACGTTGTCATTGTCGGCGGCGGGCCGGCGGGGATGGCTTGTGCGTTGCGCCTGTCGCAGTTGATCGACGCTCACAATACAGCCCATCCCGGCGCGGAGCTCTCCAAGGAGAACATCTACGTTCTGGAGAAAGGCCGTGAGATCGGACAGCACTGCCTCTCCGGTGCGCTGCTCGATCCACGTTCGATGAACGAACTGCTGCCCGGATGGCGTGACGAAGCTCCAATCGAGGCCGAAGTCTCAAGCGACAGCCTCTACTACATGACGCGCAAGAGCGCATTCAAGGCTCCCATCACCCCGCCTCCCATGCAGGATCACGGCAACTACGTAATCAGCATCAACCGTTTTGCCAAGTGGCTGGGCGCTAAGGTTGAGGAGACTGGTATCACCATCTTCAGCGGCTTTGCCGGAAGCGAGTTGCTCTACGATGGCGAGCGCGTGGCGGGTGTGCGCACCGATGACAAGGGTGTGGACAAGAGCAATCAGCCCAAGGGTAATTTCGAGCCCGGCTACGATCTGAAGTCGAAGATCACAATCCTTGCCGAAGGCTCTCGCGGATCACTGACCAAGCAGCTCACCGGCAAACTTGGGCTTTGCAAGGATCGCAACCCCATGACGTACGGCGTGGGAGTAAAGGAACTGTGGGAGTTGCCCGCCGGAAGAGTCAAGCCCGGCGAGGTCATCTACACCATGGGCTATCCGCTCACAACCCGGGAGTACGGCGGGGCGTGGATTTACGGCGGCAAGGACAACACCGTCTCACTTGGCTTCGTCACCGGGTTGGATTACCCCGATCCCCGAACTGATCCCCAACACGTTCTACAGTCCTTCAAGCAGCACCCGTTCGTGGCCAAACTGCTGGAAGGCGGCAAGATGGTCCGCTACGGCGCCAAGACCATGCCCTACGGTGGTTGGTGGTCCATGCCTCCCCTGGGCGGCGATGGCTGGATGATCGTAGGCGACTCCGCAGGATTTCTGAACTCGCAGCGTCTCAAGGGAATTCACCTGGCAATCAAGAGTGGGATGCTTGCTGCTGAAACCGCCTTCGAATCGCTGATTTCCGGTGACAGCAGCGCCAGCCAGCTTGGAACCCTACAGCAGAAGGTGGACGCAAGCTGGATCAGGCAGGAGCTCTTCCCTGTTCGCAACTTCCACCAGGGATTCGAGCACGGCTTCCTTAGCGGAATGCTCAACACCGGCCTGTTGATGGCGACCGGCGGACACGGTCTGCGCGACCGCTATCCCGCTCATTCCGGGCATGAGCGCATGCTGCCGCTCTGGGACATCATGGGACACGGCGGAGAGCGCGAGCAGCTTCTCGGCTGGGCTAAGGGCGACGGCAAACTCACCTTTGACAAGCTAACGGATCTGTATCACTCGGGGACGCGCCACGAGGAAGATCAACCGGCACACCTCGTCATCCACGATACCAACATCTGCGCCACGCGCTGCGCTCAGGAGTTCGGCAACCCTTGCCAGTTCTTTTGCCCCGCCAACGTTTATGAAATGGAAGAGGCGAGCGATGCGCCCAACGGAAGGCGCATCCACCTGAACCCCTCCAACTGCGTGCACTGCAAGACCTGTGACATCATGGACCCCTACCAGATCATCACCTGGGTGCCGCCCGAGGGTGGCGGCGGACCGAGCTACGAGGGAATGTAGCTTTTCAGAGGCCCGGCCCCGCTGGGCCTGTTTTTTGCCCTCCTGAGCCGAACTTACGTAGCAGGCATCTATACATCGGGGAACCTCAGTGCCATTGCAGGATCAATTCGGCCGCGTCATTCGCGATCTGCGCATCTCGATCACAGACCGCTGTAACTACCGCTGCGTTTATTGCCGGACGGGCAATGAGGGCGCGCAGTTTGCCGAGCTTCCGCTTGCAGACTACCTCCGGATGGCTCGCATCTTTGTTGCGCTCGGCATCACCAAGATTCGGCTTACAGGAGGCGAACCGCTACTGCGCCGTGACATCTCTGACCTGGTGCGCGCACTTGCCCAACTGCGCACTACTGAAGGCGCGCCGCTGGAGCTGGCAATCACGACTAACGGCCACCTGCTGGCCGAATTGGCGCGGCCTCTAAAGAACGCAGGGCTAAGCCGCGTGACTGTAAGCATGGATGCCGTGGACCCGGAGCGCTTCGCCCGCATCACCCGTGTTCCGAATGGATACGCTGCGGTGCTCGCCGGACTGCGGGCATCACGCGAGGCAGGACTCAGCCCGGTTAAGGTCAACTGCGTCCTATTGCGTGGCTTCAATGAAGATCAGGTCGAGGCTTTCGGAAGATTCGCGCGAGACGAGGGCGTAACCGTGCGCTTCATTGAGTTCATGCCGCTGGAGGAGGGCCGGGTATGGAAGCCCGACGTGGTTATTCCACTCACTGAAATTCTGGAGCGGATGGCGCGCTTTGCACCCTTCCACGAGGTTGCCCACGAGCCAAGTTCCACTGCGCGCCACTACCGCTTCGATGATGGCCTCGGCGAGTTCGGCGTAATCGCCCCGGTGACGCTTCCCTTCTGCGGCGCCTGCTCCCGCATACGCCTCACCTGTGACGGCAAAATTCGTACCTGCCTATTCTCTCTGCGCGAGCACGACCTCCTTGCAGTGCTGCGCGCCGGTGGTACCGACGAAGAACTGGCGCGCCTCATAGAACACGCCGTCGCCAATAAGGAAGAGCGGCACCATATTGGAGAGCCTGGTTTTGTGCAGCCGGGAAGAACCATGGTGCATATCGGCGGGTGACGTTCTGTATCTGGCAGATTCGTCGGTGTTTGAGCAATCGCTTGCCTCCTTCTGCGCCATTCATGCATCATTAAAGGCAGTAAGACCTACGGCTTCAACATCCCCGCGGATGGGACCTTCACGGTATGTGCACCCGCTGGAGCCGGAGATAGCGCTTTCAACATCCCCGTTTTCGCGCTGTCCCATAATGATGGCGGCGAGAACTGAAGGCAGAAGAAACTTTGGCTACTGCAATCAGTACGAACTCTCTGTGCTCCCTGGACAATTACCTCGTCCTGCCGGATCACTCCATGGATGCTCGCATCCGCGCCGCGCGCGAGATTTTGGGCGAGCAGTGTGTTGTGTTGGGGCACCACTACCAACGCGACGAAGTTATTCAGTTCTCGGATTTCCAGGGCGATAGCTGGCGGCTTTCCGAACTCGCCTCGCAGGCTAGCGGACGCTACATCATCTTCTGTGGCGTGCATTTCATGGCCGAATCCGCCGACGTCCTCGCCCGCCCGGACCAGGTGGTCATCCTGCCTGACCTGAACGCCGGATGCTCGATGGCAGACATGGCTGAGATCTCGCAAGTTGAGGACGCATGGGAGCAGTTCGTGCGCCTCGGACTGACCACCGGGCACGGCAGCGGCATTTCCCCACTCACATACATGAACTCCGCCGCCGCAATCAAGGCGTTTGTCGGCGAGCGCGGAGGAGCGGTCTGCACCAGCAGCAATGCAAGGGCCGCCATGGAATGGGCATTCGCCCGGAACGAGAAGATTTTCTTTCTTCCCGATCAGCACCTCGGACGAAACACCGGCTACGCAATGGGTATTCCGCTTGATGAGATGGTGGTGTGGGACCCGTACCAGTTGCAGGGCGGACTCTCCGCCGACAGCCTGCGCAAGGCCAGTGTCATTCTATGGAAGGGCCACTGTTCAGTGCATCAGCGCTTCCTGCCCGAGCACGTGGACCGCATCCGCGAACGCCACCCGGGGATCCATGTCATCGTGCATCCTGAGTGTCGTTGGGAGGTGTGCCAGAAAGCCGATGACACCGGCTCCACGGACAAACTGCGGCGCCTGGTAGCCGAGGCTCCCGCAGGCGAGAAGTTTGCGATCGGGACCGAAATTCACCTCGTCAACCGCCTGGCCAAAGAGCATCCGAACAAGACCGTGGTTACGCTCAATGATTCTGGCTGTCTCTGTACCACGATGTACCGCATCTCTCCGCAGCATCTTGCATGGTCTTTGGAAAACCTCGTGGAGGGCACCGTCGTAAACCAGATCAAGGTGCGCCCCGCCGTAAAGCACTGGGCAAAGGTCGCTCTGGATCGCATGTTGCAGATCAGGGGCTAAACAAGCTGCAATCCAGAACAGGGGACCGCGTCAGGCAACCGCGGTCTCGTCTCTGCTGCCGGCGGGCTCACAATCGGATAGAATGGATGTACACGAAGATCTCTTATGCGAACCTTTACCCTACGTGAAGCGCAGTCCATGCTCCCCATTCTGGAGAGCCTCTTGCGCCGTTCGATTGAATCCAAGGGTCTGATTGAAGAGATCGATCAGGAGTTTGCTGACCTGGGACAGCGTATTTTCCTCAACGGCGGAACCCTGGTGGACATGCGAGCTTGTGCCGCCCGGAAAGCGGAGCGCGAAAGGGCGATCCAATCGGCAAAGGATACACTCTCGGAGATCAACGCCATCGGAGTACAGGTGAAAGACCTCGACATCGGACTGCTCGATTTCCCGTGTCTGATGGATGGCGAGATCGTGCTGCTCTGCTGGAAGATGGGCGAACCGACAATCTCCCACTGGCACGGCACCGAAGAGGGATATTCCGGACGCAAGCCGCTTGATGGGAAGATGGAATCGTAAGGTCGTAGCTTCTGAAATAGCAAAGGTGCCGGCCAGCGGCACCTTCCTTGTTTAAATCCGCGCGGGTCCTAGGCGGTTTCCTTCATAGCCTCGTCGAACTTGGCGAGGAAGCGATCCACGCCCTCGTCTGTAGCCAGCGGCCCCATTACTCCGATACGGAATATCTTCCCTGCCAGCGGACCGAAACCTCCCGCAATCTCGATGCCGTGCTTCTCCAGAAGGTAGGCGCGCACCTTGGCGTCGTTCACGCCCTCAGGGATACGCGGTGTATTGAGGTTCCAGATGCGGTGCCCTTCGGCCACGTGCATGACAAGGCCGAGGCGTTCAATACCCGAGACAAAGCGCACATGCGCTTTCTGATGCCTCTGCTGGCGCAGAGCCAGCCCCTCTTCCTCTACAATCGCCAGCGCTTCATGCAGAGCATAAAAAAGTGTAGCCGAAGCAGTGTGGTGGTAGCGATGCGAGACCGTCAGGTAATCCTGGATCAGCGCAAGGTCAAAATACCAGCTTCGGTTGGTTGACTTGCGCTCCTTCAGGCGCACCTGCGCCCGTGGTGAAATCGTAATCGGGCTTAGTCCCGGGGGTGCGCTGAGTCCCTTCTGCGTACAACTGTAGGCCACATCAATCCCATTGGCATCGACGTCCACAGGCATCGCGCCCAGCGATGTCACACAGTCAGCGATCACGATGGCGTCCACTTCGTGGGCCGCATCGCACAGCGCCTTGCTCTGCTGGAAGACTCCGGTCGAGGTCTCTGCCTGCACAAAGGCCACCACCTGCGGACGCTCACGCCGGATGAATTCCGCCGCTTCCTCATCGCTGAAGCTCTCGCCCCACGGCTTTTCCAGGCGCACAATCTCTGCGCCGTGACGCTTTGCCATTTCTCCAATTCGTTCCGCAAAAAAGCCGCTGACAAAAAGCGCGAGCTTCGTGCCGGACTCGATGAAGTTGGAGATAGCCGTCTCCATCCCACCCGAGCCAGTTGCCGAGATCGGAATGGTCAGTTCATTCTCCGTGCCAAACACCGCGCGCAATCCCTTTTGCACACCTTGTGACACCTGGAAGAAGTACGGATCAAGATGGCCGACCACAGGCTGGGCCATTGCCTGGTAGATACGCGGATATACCTGGCTGGGTCCGGGGCCGTAAAGCAGGCGTTTCGGGGGATGAACTGAAGTCTTAACGCCGGTGACTAGGGTCTCGCTGATTGAACTCATCTTCAAATTGCTCCAAGCTTTCGATGCTACGCCCACCTGCCCGGATTCGAAAGCATCAGGACTCAAACTGGCGACTGAAGTTCGCAAACGCCTCTCGTAGGGATTCCAGCTCCGAGCGCAACTGTGCAACCTCACTTTCCAGCGTGCTAACGCGTTCCTCGCGCGATGCGGGCACTGCGGTGGCTTGCGCTTCGGTTGCCGCCTCTGCCTCATGCCCGCCAAACAGATCGACGTAGCGCGCTTCCTTGGTGCCGGGCTGACGTGGCAACAGCGTCACCAGCGGCGGATCGTGCTCGATCAACTTCTGCAGCACCAATTGCACTTCGTCAAGGTCTTCCAGCCGGTGCATGCGCTCACTGCGACCGCGCAGTTCTCCCGGTGTCTGAGGGCCGCGCAGCAGCAACGTGCACAGCAGCGCAGTTTCTCGCCGTCCCAAGTTCAGAACCTCGCCCATACGGTGTTCGAAGCGCGCCACACGCCCCTCGGCCCGCGCAAGTCCAGCCAGCCCTTTTTCCTCCAGGGAGCGTAATGCCTGGCGCAGCGACTCCTCATCGAGTTCCATCACCGGGTCGCGATTCGACTTCTGGTTGCATGCGGCCAGCAGTGCATTCAGCGTCAGCGGATAGTAATCCGGGGTGGTGATGTCCTTTTCCAGCAGCGAGCCCAATACCCGCGCCTCGACCGCATCCAGATGCAGATCCAAAGCCATTTACCTCACATATATTCTGCAACTCGCGCCCCCGCAGGAGCAAGGCGCGGGGCGGCATCCCCGTCGTCGTAAGCAGCCCGGAATCACAGGCAACTGCCCTGCATTCTCCCCCAGAGAGCAGAAAAGCTCCGGATGGAGTAGAATCTCACAATCCGAGATAGGAAAAATTAGCCAAATTGCTGCTTAACTTAAGGGCGAATTCCGGTCTCGCCGAATTATGATTGGATAAGATTGATTTTCGAAAAAATGGGCGGGCACACTCTTTCCGCTCTGGGAGCTTGCATGAAGCGCTTGATCGGCTATACGGCCGCAATTTGCCTTTTGGCAATCACGGTTGGCTGTGGTGGAGTTACCAGTTCCGGAACGCTGGCCTATGTCAGCAATTCCCTGGGAACCGGCTTCACCGTGTTTACCATCAATACGGACGGCACACTGACCAAGTCCAGCATTTCACCACAGAACACCCCGGCCGCGCCGAAGGTGCTTCAGTTTACCGCCAACGGCAAATGGGCCTACTTCCTCGATGAGGGCGGCGCCAATATTTACGCCTACACCCGGGCCGGAAACGGCGAGCTGACAACCAAGATTGACAGCTATCCTACGGGGCCCAACGCAAGCTCGCTGGTTATCTCTCCCAGCAGTTCCTTCATCTACGTTGCGCAGCCCAGTACAAAGAAGCTCGCCGTCTATTCGATCGACAACACCACCGGCATTCTCTCGCAGGTTGGCAGCTCGTATCAGATTGGCTATGCAATCACGCAGCTGGTCATGGTTCCCGGCGGTAACGTACTCTTCGGACTTTCGCCCAGCCAGCAGTCGGTACTAACCCTGACTTTGAATACCTCCTCCGGTGTTCCCACCATCGCAGGCTCGCTACCCGTCGGCGTCAATCCCACTTATATGGTGCTGGCCGCCAACGGCAGCTACCTTTATGTACTGGACCACACTGCGACCACACCTGCGGGCGCAGCGCAGTGCAACGCAGCCATCTTTGGTTACAACGTACAGGGCAGCAGCATTCCCCTGGCAATGGCAGGTTCGCCGTTCAGCCAGAATCCAGACGCGATCACCGGCGTCTGCCCCACCAATCCCGTTGCCGGCGTCACCACGAACGACTCCAAATATCTCTTCGTCGCCAACCAGGGATCGCACAACATCTCGGCCTTCAAGATCTCGTCAACCACTGGTATTGCGGGCGAGCCCAGTGAAGTTCTAGGATCGATTACCACCGTCAACGGCATCAAAACCTCCGATGCGTCTCCCTTCGACTGCGGATTTGGCGCGGGTACCTGCATCACGCCGGCGTTCACTGCGGTGTCCGGCTCCAACAATGCTCTGTATGTCATGGATACAAATGCGAGCAAGATCTTCCAGTACAGAATCGATCAGAACACTGGCAAGCTCAGACCGCAGAACCCTGCTTCGGTAAGTGCTGAGACTGCAACCAGCGCTCCGACGTGGATCACGATCCGATAGGTGCGGTGCATGAATCGGTGGTTAATTCTTCTTCTCATTGGGCTTGCCTCTCTTATGGCAGGTTGTGGCAGTTCGGTCAGCAGCAGCACCCAACCTGCCACAAACGATGAATATTCGATGGTTGTGTCGCCGGACCGGCTCACGCTGAACGCCGGCGACTGGTCAACCATCTCGGCAACCGTGGACGTGTCGAACCTGAACAGCACGGCGAGGCCAATCTCGCCTCAGCCGACTGTCAAGTTCTATTCCTCCGATGCGCGGGTCACGATCTCCGCCGCCGGTGAGGTTTGCGCTGGACAATGGGACACACGTTATCTGACTTGCACGCCAACGGTCATTCCTGCGATCAATCCATCCACAGGCAAACCGAACGCGAACGCAGGACAGCCCGACCTCCCAACCGGTTACGTAACGATCACAGCCTATAACGCTGATCGCAACGTCACCGGAACAACCCAGCTCAGCGTTCACCAGCGGGCCTCCCGCATCACGCTCACCTCTCCTCAGTGGGGAAGCACGCGCAAGTGCATTTCGCAGAATGATCAGGTAAAGTATGTGGCCACGCCGGTGGATGCCAATGGCAACACAATCGGCAATGTTTTCGACAATGACTACACCTGGGTCGTCGGAGACACGAAGGTGGCATCGGTCAGCACGACAGGCTTCGTGGTCGCCCGCAATCCTGGCGTTACCAGCGTTTACGCCAAGCTGAACGGGACTATCAGCGTACCGATGGGATTTGCAACCTGTCCCCCGGCGGCCATTGTGCTGGCATCCTCGCCCTACACCAACAGCACTCCGGTGGGTCCGTATTCCACCGCCGATCTGAACTCCCTGAACAAGGGCGACCAGAAGTACCTGACTGCAACCCTGGTAGATAGCACTGGTAAAGCCTTGCCCCTGCTGGACACCAACGGCAATGCCCTGACCACGCTTCCGCTCGACTTCATCTCGTCGGACATTCTCACCGGCGCGGTCAGCTCGGTGATTCCGCTGACCTCCAGGCTAACTCTGGAAACTTCGGGTCGCTTCAGTGTCATGGCCGCCTGCGAGCCTTCCACCTGCAATGCCTCGGTCCCGGACTTCACCCTGCCCGCTCCTGTCGGAACCGTTTCCGGCAAGCAAGCCGGGTTCGGCTATCCAATCTACAGCAACGTCATCGGAGTCAGTGTTGGCGGCACCACCGGAAGCACGGTGCTGGTAACTAACTCTGCTGCGTCCGCCTCTTCGGCTACACCGGCGCACCGCTTGCTCGCGTATGACAGTGAGTCGTTGACCGTGACCCACACCGTGGCGTTGGCAAATCTGCCAAACTCGCTTGTGATCGCGCCCAACGGCAACACCGCGTACATGGGGAGCGACGATGGCTTGATGGTCGTAAACCTGCAAAACTTCCAGGCGTCAATCCAGAATTATCCGGTTGCCGGTGGACAGAGCACAGACATGGTGACGGGCAAGGTGCTCGGAGTCTCGCCGGACAGCCGTTATGTCCTGCTCTCCGACCCGGCAAACGGCCTCGTGTTCCTGATTGATACAACTGGAACCAAGGTCGCGGCACGCTACACCTTCCCAAATGAGAACATTAACGCAGTAACCTTTGCGCCGGATGGCTCCAACTTTTGGATCGCCGGAGACAAGGGCATCTACACCTTCTACGCTGATACGTTTGTGCTTACCAATACCACTTCAACGCCTGTGAAGGCGCTGGCGTGGACCCCGGATGGCCAGTCTTACTTCGCTAGCAGCGGAGTGGTCACAGACTATTCCACCTGCGATGATAAGAAACTACAGACGCTCAACGGCAGTCCTCTCCAGTTGTCCGCCACCGTCATGAGCGGCATCTCGCACATCGTTGGACTTTCGGGGAGTCAGTGGTACGACTATTCGGTGGCCTCCTCGTCGCAGGTATCCAATGGAAGTCCCCTTGGGTCCGGATTTGTCTGTGCTGCCTCGGTGAACGTCAGTGCCCCGGCAATCACGCAGTCCACATCGCAGTGCAGCGCGACTCAGACAAGTTTTTCTCCCATCCTGCAGCGGGAGTTCATTACTGGAGTGGACCCTCAGTGCGCGAATGCTGAGTCCGTCATTCACGGTTACGATGTGGGCAACTCGACTGAGGTCACTCTCAGCACCGCCGCTCCCGTCGTTCCTCTCAGTGGTGGACTGCTGAACGATGGCCGCAAACTGTTCATTGGAACCTATGACAGCACCACCCGAAAGGCAGTACTGCATCGCATTGATTTAGCATCGGGCACGGAAGACGTGGTCACGGACCCGACCAGCAAGTTAGTCACAATCCCGGCCTCGGTGGATCTGATTCCCAGCTTCGTCGCCGTTGTCCCTAAGTAAAAGGAGAGACTTTTGAAACTCAAACTCATTCTCGTCACCGTACTGGCCTTTGGAAGCATGGCACACGCACAGGGCATTCTCTCTAATCTCTCGGTGGGTCTTGGCTTCGAAGGAATTTTCCCGGCAGCCACGTTCAATAAGACTGGCCTCACCAACGGAACCAACAATCCGACGACCCAGTCCAGCACCAATTCTGTCGGCGCGATCGCGGACGTCCGTTATGACTTTGGCCGTCACAGCGCCGTGGGACTTGCCCTGACCCTGAACCGCAACTCGGAAGTGTTCTTCAATGCATACCAGAACGCTACCCGCGTCCAGACCAACAACGCAGAGATGATCGGAACCTACATCTTCCGCCTGCCCTCCAACGAGCGCGTGAAACCCTACGCAATGTTCGGTGGCGGCATGGTGCGCTTTGCTCCCAACAATAACTACACAACCGGAGGCACCCCGGCGACGGCAATGAAAGCCGCTTTCGCCTACGGCGTCGGAACTGACCTGACCATGACCGCCCATTGGAGTGTTCGTCTCCAGTACCGCGGCCTGCTCCGCGCTGACCCGGACTTCAAACTCAGCTCCAGCAGTTCCACCGACACCTTCGGAACCGGCATGCGCTCCCATGTTGCCGAACCTTCGATCCAGGTGGTTTACCACTTCTAGGTCCTAGCAACGAAGATGGCCGGGGCAATATGCCCCGGCCATCTTCGTTTTTGCGTGAAAGTGCCGATCTAGCGCATTTCGTATCCCGAGTACACGATCTTCAGCGTCGCCGTACCACCCAGGCGAACATTACTAGTTGTCTGGTTCGTAGCCGGAAGCCAGAACTGGCCTACCTTCTGGTAGCGATGCTCGATTCGAGTCTCGCGCGTCCAGAAGGACGGATTCTTCGCCGGTTCCCCGCTGATCGATTCCACTGCAAAGTCGACGGCATTCACGCATATTTCCCCGCGATAGAGGAACTTGTTGTCGCGCCGGGGCTCCACTCCCAGCAGGTAACAGCCACCGTAGGCGCTCGGCCTGGAGCCAAGCAGAGTGAACTGGTAATTTTCCGGCGTCAGCGCTGTCCGGCGCTGGTTTTCGGCATGGGCTGCCTCGCTCTCGCCTTCCAGCAACTTGGCAAGCACCTTGGATTGCATCATCTTCGAACCACTCTCAGAAACCACGCTGAAGGTCTTTCGCTCGGGGGCTTCGAAATGCGCAATCACTTCCAACCCGGCCTCCCGGTCCGAGGGAAAGCCGCGATAGGTTAGCCGGTAGGTCCGCTTCCCCTCATACCCCCTCAGCGCCGCCGCACGCTGTTCATTTGCCCGGATCAGGCGCTCGACGATCTCCTGCGCGCTCATCCCATTGGCGATTGCATTGGTTGATACTTGCGGAAGATCTGCGGCAACTGCGCGGAAAGCAACTGCACACACCAGCAACGCTGCCATAGCCGTTCTTTGGATACCCTTGCCCCTATTTATTTCCATCACAAGCTCCCTGCCGCAACGCGCGAACGGAACCGAACCCACGTGCGGAATCCGCGTTTGAAGAGTCCTGCAATAGCCCCGGTAACGGTTCTTCCCACAACTGCCGGAGCCGTGGAGTGGAAGGCTATTCCCGCTTCGCTCAACGGCAGTCCGCCGCGCGTCGCGCTGTGAATCTTTTCGTAAAGATCGAGAAAACCGTCGGCCATGCTGTCCAAGCTGAATTCGCTCGCAGTCTGCTGCGCCGCTCGGGACTTGGCCGCCATGATTTCAGGCGCGCCGAGCAGCGTTCGCACCGCATCCGCAAAGGCTTCCGGGGTGGGATCAACCAGCATCGCGTTGCGATCGCTTGCGTATTCGGTGACCCCGCCGGAGTTGGGAGCCACCAGCACCAACCCGGAGGCCATCGCCTCCAGGGGCGCTATTCCAAATGGCTCCTTCGGATTCGAGTGCACAAAGAGCTCGCTTCCCGCAAGAATCTCCGCCAATTCGTTGCGGTCGCCAATGTGGCCGAGAAACTTTACAGCGCCCTTCATGTCTGCGGCTTCCCGTTCCATGTTGGCCCGTTCGATCCCATCTCCGACGATCAACAGCACGGCCTCCGGGTTGCTCTTACGCAGTGCGCGCATGGTCTGAATCAGAAGTGGAAGGTTCTTTTCAGGGGCCAGTCGCCCGGCGTACACCAGCAGCCTGCAGTCTTCACCACGTTCGATCTTTCGCAAGACTTTCGCACGCGCCTCGGAACCTCGTTGCCGACCGCTAAAGATCCCTAGCTCCACTCCGGGGTGGTGCAGCCATACGCCACGGCGGACCGGATGCCCTTGGCTCGCCGCGCGCAATTCGTCCGCAGTGTGTTGGCTGATTACGATGTGGTGATCGAAGAAGGCGAAGTAGATCCACTTCATGTACCAGCGGCTGAAGGCCCTGCCTGCCCCTGATCGCCCCAGGTAGGTCGCAAAATTGTCATCCATCCGTTCGCAGGTAAGCCCCACCGTGGTAGGACGTGTTGCGATTTCCTGCATCAGGTTCAATCGGGAGAGCGCGGCAAGATAGTGCAGGTTGTATTTATCGCATACCTCGATGAGGTCAGGCTTTTCGTCTTTCAGAATTCGCTGGATCGGACTGCCCGGATACAGATACGAGGAAGGCAGAAGCATGCGGTAATTCGAATTGAAAGGCGCCTTGCGTGCCTTGAGATGATAGATCACGCCATGCATGCCTACTGCTTCCGTGCGGTCTTCCTCGGCAGGCACAATCAGGCGCATCGGTTGGCCGCGCCGCTCTGCAGCCCGCATCATCGCGCGATAAATGGTGGCAATTCCACCTGAAGTTTCATGCCAGGAGTTTGTGAGGTGAAGGGTCTTCATTTTCTCCTCAGAGCGGTGCGGTTGTGTCTCGCGGGATCCCGCGAGAGATGAAATCCACCGCAAAGCGGATGGCGTTCATCACGCCGGAGATCACAAAAAGGAGCGCTAACCGTGGCAGTGCACCCAAATCTTCGTTGAGTGGCTTACCTTCCTCTCCTACCAGCAGGGTTCCGCGGCGCATGATGTAGAGGTTGAACAGCGAAGAAAAAACCGTGAAGCCGGCAGACGCAATCATGCCAATACGAAATACCTGCGTCCCCAGCGAAGCATGGAAGCACAGGTCTCCGAGTTGAAAGAGGAGAGGGAGAATTCCCGCGAGTAGCAACTCCGCCGCCCACTGGGGTTCGGCGAATCGCAACGCCTGCGTCAGGGTTCCGAAGAAACCGGCGCTCACCGCACCAAACAGCGCTTCGGCGAGCACACCACCCAGGCGGCCGGCATGATGGGATTTGATGGAAGCGATCAGGAAGATCAAGCCTCGGAAGATTGCGCTCAGCAATGCAGCCTTACTGTTCCAGCGCCGAACCAATAGAGTCCATGGGTTCCGGACCAGTGTCATCAGTGCGCGCCCCACGGGAACAGATACGGGCTTTACCGGGACGTCGCCACCTCTGAACTCATCCATATGTGGAGCATACGTCGGAGGCCGCGCAGGTTTGTAAAAGTCAGGCTTAAACTCTGTCAAACTTCTGTGAATACCTCCGGCCCAGCACGAAACTTTCATCTTCCATTTTCGCAGCCGTAATCAAAACGTCACCAACTCTCTTCCATACTGCGAACGTGCAAGGTCTGGCGCATCAGGAGGGGATATTGCAGGCAAGGATAGCGTGGTTTGAGCGGGATCAGCCGTTGCGTAACTTCAAAACCGGCGTATCGATTCACAGCCACACCAATCGCTCCAGGGAGAGCCTTGAATTCGTCGGAAATCTCCTCAACTCCCATCCGCTACTGCGCACGTTCCTGCGCTCACAAAGAGAGGCCGCGAATCATACGGGGCTGCATCTGAATCTCGCGAAGAGCTACTGGACTCCGCCACTCTGTCCGCGCGGAGCCTATGAGTTAGAGAAGAGCCAAATCGAGCAACACCTCGACATGCGCGCACTGGTCTCTCTTTCCGACCATGATTCGATCGAGGCTCCCATGTTGCTTCGCGTGCTTCCTGCCATGCTCGACGCGCCGGTATCGCTGGAATGGACGGTCCCCTTTCAGACCTCCAAGTTTCACCTTGGCGTGCACAATCTTCCCGGCGATCGCGCTCAGGTGTGGATGGACGATCTGCACGCCTGCACCGCGCAGCCCACCACTGCCCGCGTCTGCGATCTGCTTCGCTCCCTTCATTCAGTGCCCGGCGTGCTGATCGTATTCAATCACCCGCTATGGAATCTCTATGCCAATCCCGCTGCTGAGTTTGCACAGAATCTGGAAGACTTCCTCGCCCTCAATAACAGCTGCCTGCACGCCTTCGAACTGAATGGCCTCCGCCGCCTGGATGAGAATCGACGCGTGGCACAGTTCGCCTCGAAATGGCAACAAATCGTAGTCTCCGGCGGCGACCGCCACGGCTGCGAACCGAACGGAATACTGAACCTCACCAATGCTCCCAGCTTCTCCGAGTGGGTAGAGGAAGTCAGAGTTGATCGCAGGAGCCAGTTGCTCTTCATGCCGCAGTACGGCGATTCCATGGTCGCCCGCTACTATCAGACTTTTCTTGATGCCATCCGGGATTACCCCGATCACTCCGAAGGCGCGCGATATTGGGATCAGCGCACCTATCATCCGGGACGCGATGGGAGCATGCAGCCACTGAGTTCGCTATGGGCGCGCGTTCCCGGCTTCCTCCGGACGATTCTCGACTTTGCCCGGCTGGCGGAGACAACACAGTTGCTAAACAAACTGCGCACTCGCTTTGGACAGCCCATGACCACCATGTCCGATGTTTTCGGACAGGAAGAAGGCGTCAGATGATCGCACGCTCGATTCGCGTTGCACTCTTTCCCGACTCGTTGGAAGAAGTAAACGGAGTCGCCAACACCTGCCGCAACTTCGTTGCCTATGCCCGTCGCACTGAGTCGCCAATGCTGCTGATCTGCGCGGGCGAGCGCACTGCTTTCACCCATGAGGGAAGCGTGACTCGTCTGTCTCTAAGGCGCGGCCCGGTGTCGTTCGCTCTTGAAAAGGATCTTCGCTTCGACTTGGCTCTCTTCCGCTACTACCGCCGGGTCGTCGATGCGCTGCGTGATTTCAATCCGGACATTGTCCACGTGACCGGCCCCAGCGATATCGGGCTGCTGGGCGCCGCCGCCGCCCACGATCTCGGTATTCCGGTCGCCGCGTCCTGGCACACGAATGTCCATGAGTACGCGGCCCGGCGCTCCGACCGCATCCTGCCGCGTTGGATAGAAGGGCCTTCACGCACCAAGTTCCTGCAGTTCATCGAGCGAGCCAGCTTCCGTCTCGCTGCTCTCTACTTTCAGCTTGGTCGGATTCACTTCGCGCCCAACCGGGAACTCATTGATCAGTTGGAAGGTGCCATCCACAAGTCTTGCTCCCTGATGGAACGCGGCGTCGATCTGGCAATGTTCAATCCCTCGCTGCGAGACCGCTGCGATGACGGGCAATTCGTTATCGGCTACGTCGGACGTCTCTCCACGGAGAAAAGAGTCCGCAGCTTCGCCGCCCTCTCGCAAGCGGTCAAAGCCGCTGGCCACAATCACGTCAAGTTTGTCTTCGTCGGACACGGCGGCGAGGAGCAGTGGTTGCGCCAGCACATCTCGGACGCGGAGATGACCGGCGTTTTGCGCGGCTCCGCACTCGGCCGCGCTTACGCTAACATGGACCTGTTCGCCTTCTACTCGGAGACTGACACCTTCGGCAACGTGGTGCTGGAAGCGCTCGCCTCCGGCGTCCCGGCAGTGGTCACGGACAAGGGTGGTCCGAAGTTCATCGTTGAGCATGAGCGTAGCGGCCTGGTCTCCGCCAGCGATGAGGATTTCACCGCTTCTGTTCTACGCCTTATCGGCAGCAAGGCACTGCATCGCGATATGACCATTGCCGCCCGCCTACGTGCCGAACGCGCGTCTTGGGATTCGGTGTTCGGCTCTGTTTACGCCGCTTACGCTTCCGAACTCGCCAAGCAGGACAAGGTCATCAACCCCGTCCGGCTGCCCCGAAGGCTTGCCTCCGGCCTACCTAGGTTTCTTCAGCCCGGCACACAGAAACTGGACTGACTATTCGCTGTTCTCCTCCAGACCGCAATTAGCCTTGCGGGGCGTTTCTTTGCCTGAAATACTCTGTAAATGGAGTTGGGCAAAACACTGCTCGGAGTGGGCCTTGTTCTCATCGCCGTGGGAGCATCGGTGATGCTCTCCTCGCGCCTCGGACTCACCTTTGGCCGTCTTCCCGGAGACCTTCACTGGCGCAGCCGTAGCGGAAACACGCAGGTATTCTTCCCGTTTGCAACTTGCATCCTGCTCAGCATCATTCTGTCCGCCCTCCTCTGGCTTCTCCGCAGCTTACGCCGATAGCCCTCCCCCTGGACTTCCTTCCCTGCCCTGCTAAACTTCTCCTGTGGGCGACTCTCAGTTCTCCTTCGAGTTTTCGGCAGAAGCACCTTCGCGGCGCATCTACGCTGTCCATGAGCTCGTCACCACCGTGCGCACCCACTTGGAAAAAGGCTTCCCCGACGTCTGGGTTGAGGGTGAGATTTCCAACCATCGCCCCGCCGATAGCGGCCATATTTACCTCACCCTCAAAGACGGCGACTCGCAACTCCGCGTCGTGATGTTCCGCACCCAGGCGCGGCTCCTGCGCTTCCGTCCGCAGAATGGTATGCAGGTCATCGTTCGAGGGCGCATCACCATGTACGAGGCTAGGGGCGAGATGCAGTTGCTCGCCGAATACATGGAGCCGATGGGCGCCGGCGCCCTGCAGGTAGCCTTCGAGCAACTCAAGGCCAAGCTCGCCGCCGAGGGCCTCTTCGCCGCCCAGCGCAAGAAGCCTCTGCCTGTGCTGCCGAGGCGTATCGGCGTTATCACCTCGCCACGCGGGGCGGTCATTCAGGACATCCTCAACGTCCTGCGCCGACGCCATCAGGCGCTCCACATCCTTATCTTCCCGGCACAGGTGCAGGGAGAGAGCGCCGCCGCCGAGGTGTCCGCCGGTATCCGCTTCTTCAACCAGCAAGCCCCGCAGTCTGAGTTCGCAGTGGACGTGATCGTCGTCGCCCGTGGAGGAGGTAGTATCGAAGATCTTGCTGCTTTCAATGACGAATCGCTTGCCCGCGCCGTCGCTGCCAGCACACTGCCTCTGATCTCCGCCGTGGGACATGAGACTGACTTCACGATCTGCGATTTTGTCGCCGACCTCCGCGCGCCCACGCCATCGGCCGCTGCTGAGATTGTGATCCGTTCCCAGCAGGAGTTGCAGGAAACCGTCTTCGCTCTGCGCGAGCGTCTCCGCCGTGCCGCCCAGTTCCAGTTGCTCTCGGCCAGGCAACGCCTCACGCCACTGGAAAAGAACCGCGTCTTCGCACGCATGGAGGACGCCATCTCCCGCCGGCAACAACGCGTGGACGATCTCCGCTTCCGCCTTGCGAGCCTGATGCGTACGCGCCTTGCTGGCGCCTCCAGCCGCCTTGACCTCGGCATCTCCCGCCTGCGCCAGCGCGACTTGCGGCAGCAACTCCGCATGCGTGAGCAGGAGTTGCTCTCCCGCATGGAAGCGCTCTCGTCCTCCATCCAGCGCAGCCTCCTGCGCCAGCGCTCGCGCGTGGAGCAGGCATCAGGAAAACTCGCCGCCCTCTCACCGGTCGCCATTCTGGAGCGCGGGTATTCGCTGATTTTCGATCAGCGCGGTGTGCTGGTAAATGACTCGACTCAACTCAACCCCGGAGACCCCATCCGGGCGCGCCTCTCACGCGGCGAGGTAATAGCCCGCGTGGAATCCACACTGAAGCCCGGTCCGGGCACGCAGGAGGGGTAACGGAAGTTCACTTAAGCCTCTGAATGCAATGCTTTTCTCCCTGCCCTGCTTTACAATAAAAGTCCACTGCTGAACGGGTTGTTCTCCGCCCCTTGAATGCTTAGCAATCTCGAAAGGAGACCATGCCGACGCTGACGAAATTGTCCGGGTATCCGCTGCACCTCACCACCGGATCCATTCTGGACATCCTGCTCGTCTCTTTCCTGATCTACCAGTTCCTGCTGCTAGTGCGCGGAACCAGAGCCGTCCCCATGCTCACCGGAGTCGGCGCGCTGGTGATCGCCTTCTACATCGCACACCTTAGCAACCTGCGCACCTTGGACTGGCTTGTCGGCACCATTCTCCCCTACAGCATCTTTGCCCTCATCGTGATCTTTCAGACTGAAATCCGCCAGGCGCTGGCCCGTCTCGGACGCAACCTGACCCTCACTCGAGGATCGCAAAATGGCGCGGCGGATGCCTATGACGACATCGTCATGGCAGCCAGCACGTTTTCGCAGGATCAGACCGGGGCGCTCGTTGTCATTGAAAGAGAGATAGGATTGCGCACGTACATCGAGAGCGGCGTATCTCTCGACGCACATCTCTCCTACGATTTGCTTGCTACCCTGTTTCGCCCCAGCGCACCACTGCACGACGGCGCAGTAATCCTGCAGAAGGACCGTGTCGCCGCAGCTGCCTGTTTCCTGCCGCTTTCCATGAATCCGCTGCTCTCCACTCAACTCGGCACCCGCCATCGCGCCGGAATCGGAATTACCGAAGAAACCGATGCCGTCTCCGTCATCGTATCGGAGGAAACTGGAGGCATCAGCATCGCCGTCGGCGGACAGGTCGAGCGCGAGATCTCACCCGAACGGCTGCGTCAGCGCCTCGGAGAGCTGTGCATGCGTTACGCTCCGCAGTCCGCGCTCTCGCACCCCATGTCCAGTTCCGTGGAAGCGATTCGAACCCAGGGCGACGAACGCTTGTACCGTTCAGAGCGCGCCGGAGAGCGGGGAGACCAGTGATCGCGCGTATTCGCCATATTCTGTGTGACAACGCCACCCTGAAACTGGCGTCGCTCATCATCGCCTGCCTTATGTGGTTTGGCGTCGCCCACGATCCGGTTTCGGAGATTTCCCTGCGCGTGCCCGTCGAGTTCTCGCGGCCACCCAAGGATCTCGATTACACCGCCGACGTGCTGCCCCAGGCGCAGATTCGCCTCCGCGGTCCGGCTCGTGTGCTTCGCGATCTTGCACAGGAAAATGTCCATGTCGTAGTCGATCTGCTGGACGCTGCCCCCGGCGAGCACACCTATGACATCTCCTCTAACGAGATCAGCGTGCCGCACGACGTCGAGGTGATGCAGGTTACACCCAGCCGTTTGCGGATGGTGTTTGACAAGCGTGCCACACGCCAGGTTCCAATCAAGCCGCGCATCGTCGGCACTCTGCCTCCGGGATACCGCGTGGAGTCCACAACCTCGGACCCCGCCCTGATCACCATCACCGGCCCCGCACGCCATGTAAATGCGATCGAGGTCGCGATCACGGACGCCGTGGATGCCACCGGAGTTGCCGGACAGGCCAGCTTTGAAACCACCGCATATCTCCCCGATCCGCTTGTCCATGTCTCCAGCTCTGGCCCGATTCACGTCACCGTAAAAACGCAGAAATCATCTTCGAAAGCTGGAGTCCCCTAACGTGGCAACTCCCCCCCAGGCACTCAAAAGGCAGCTATTTGGAACCGACGGCATTCGCGGAGTTGCTGGCGAGTATCCCCTTGACCGCGCCACCGTCTATGCCATCGGCCGGGCCTGCGGAGCTCGACTCGTGCGCCGCGTTCCCAACGCAAAGGTCGTGCTCGGCCTGGACACCCGCGAATCCAGCGGGTGGATCGCTGAGGCCCTCGCCCGTGGATTACGCGATGCCGCTTGCGGATTTGCCAGCGCCGGAGTTCTAACTACTCCCGGCGTCGCCTTCCTCACCCGAACTCATGGCTTCGCAGCCGGAGTCGTCATCTCCGCCTCTCACAATCCCTGGCAGGATAACGGCATCAAGCTCTTCGGCAGCAACGGCATGAAACTCGCCGATGAAATCGAGCATGAGATTGAAGCCGAAATCTTTGAACACATAGATCAGCTCGTCTCGCACCAGCACGATACCTCTAATCTCATGGCTGACATTCTCCCCGGTGACCCGCAACTGCGAACCGACTACGAAGCCTGGCTCGCCGCCAGCGTGGACACCGCCAGCCTTGCGCCACTGCGCATCCTGATCGACTGCGCCAATGGCGCCGCGTCCGCCATCGCACCCGAGCTCTTCACCCGCATCGGCCTCAACGCGGAAGCCCTGCACATCGCGCCTACAGGCCGCAATATCAACGAGAGTTGTGGAGCACTGCATCCCTCGCGTGTCGCTGCCGAAATCACCGCCCGCTCCGGCCGTTTCGACGTCGGCATCACCCTTGACGGCGATGCTGACCGAGCGCTTTTTAGCGATTGCCAGGGCAACGTCGTCAATGGGGACGCCGTTCTCCTCCTCGCCGCCCGTGATATGCAATCCCGCGGAGTTCTCGTAAACCAGACCGTCGTCGCGACCACTATGAGCAACATGGGTTTGGAGAAGGCTCTGCGCGCCAGCGGCATCACGATGCTCCGCGCTGATGTGGGTGACAAGTATGTCCTCGAGCAGATGCTCAAGACCGGAGCCACTCTCGGTGGCGAGCAGTCGGGCCATATTCTGTTCATGGACGGCGACTCCACCACCGGCGATGGCCTCCTCACCGCCCTGCGCGTGCTGGAGGTTGTTGCCCGCTCCGGAAAAACCCTGCATGAACTCACCGCAGATCTGAAGGTCTTCCCCCAGGTCATCCGCAACGTCAAGGTTCGCGAAAAGGTTCCGATGCACGAGCTCCCCACGGTCTTCGCCGCCATCCAGGACGCCGAGCGCGAGCTTGATGGGAACGGCCGCGTCGTCGTCCGCTACTCCGGCACTGAGAAGCTCGCCCGCGTTATGATTGAGGCCGAAAGCGAGGCCCTCATGCAGAAGCACGTCAACGCCGTCGCCAGCGCTCTGCAGGCTGCCATCGGACTTTAACGACCCGCGCGTGAACTCGGTTGGGGCCGTCGCCTCTTTGTCTTACCATGTTCTCTGTCGCCCCGCTCTGAAAGGAACTTATGATGAGACGCACCTCCGCAGTGGCCTCCGCCGTTCTCTTCCTCTCTCTTTTCGCCGCCGCCCAAACCAAGCCTGCCCTCAAAATCGACGGCAAGGTGGCCGCGCCCATTACCATCACCGCCGAAGAGTGGGCCAAGCTCCCCCGCGCCACGGTCATGGCTCCTCGTGGCCACTCCACGGAGAAGTTTCTGTTTGAGGGAGTCCCGCTGAAGTCCGTGCTTGAAAAGGCCGGCATTCTCGACCCTAAGAAGGAACTCAAGGGCAAGCTGCTTCTGCAATATGTCGTTATCACCGCAAGCGATGGCTACCGCGCCATCTTCTCACTCGCCGAACTCGATGACGCTACCGGGGCCACCGCCAACGTCCTGCTCGCTGACAAGATGGAAGGCAAACCCCTCAACGAAAAGGAAGCACCGCTGCAACTGATCGTCCCCACAGACAAGCGCCCCGCGCGCTGTGTCCGCATGGTTACCACCATCACCATCGGCACCATCGCCGACTAAGCAAACAATCATGGCTCAACCCTGCACAGGGTTGAGCCATGATCAAGCCCAGTTCTCAGAGCTTCTACACTCCAGTTCCCACTACCTCTTCTTCCGGCTCCAGCACGTCTTCGTACGCATGTTCGCCAAACAGCGCATCATCCAGACCCACAACCTCGTCATTGGCTTCTACCTTCACCGGCGTAAAGCAGTCAATGATCCGCAGCATGCCAAGCGTGAATACGAAGGCCCACACCGAGGAGAACAGCACCGCTGCCACCTGTTTGTAGAAGAAGACATGATTGCCCAGCAGTAGCCCGTCCACGCCTGCTGGATTAAAGCGCTTGTCGGCAAACACACCGAGCAGGATGATTCCCAGGAATCCGCCCACGCCGTGCACGCCCCACACATCCAGTGCGTCGTCCCAGTGCAACTTGTTCTTCAACGCCACCGCGTAGTAGCAAACCACGCCGGAGATGATTCCAATTACCACCGCCGTGCTTGGCGAAACATATCCCGCAGCCGGAGTAATCGTAGCCAGTCCCGCAACCGCGCCCGTCAGCAGTCCCAGGAATGAGGGCTTGTGCTTGCGCTCCGCGAAATATGCCACCGCCAGCCAGGTCACTGCCGCAAACGATGCCGCCACATCCGTATTCAAAAAGGCCGTCGTCGTAACCGAATCCACCCGGAACTCGCTGCCCGCGTTGAATCCGTACCAACCGAACCACAGCAACCCGGTTCCCAGCGCCACCAGCGGAACGCTGTGCGGGCCGCGATCCATCACTCGCCGTTTGCCCACGTACAGCACAGACGCCAGCGCCGCGATCCCCGCGATGTTGTGCACCACAATGCCGCCCGCAAAATCCAGCACGCCCCACTGCTGCAGCATGCCCCCGCCCCACACCATGTGTACAAACGGGAAATAGACAAACGTCAGCCACGCCGTCAGGAACATCATGTACGCCTTAAAGGTGACCCGATTCGTAAACGCCCCTGAAATCAGCGCCGGGGTGATGATGGCAAACATCATCTGGTAGGCGATGAACACAAACAGCGGAATCGTCTCATTTGCCGGAGAAGCCGTATTCAGCGTGATGTTCCGCAAGAAGGCATAGTGCAGGTCGCCGGTGATTCCGTGCCAGTCGCCGCTGAAACACAGCGAGTAGCCGTAGGCGTACCAGATCACCGTCGTCCAGCCCATCGACACAAAGCTCTGGATCATAATCGCCAGAACGTTCTTGCGGCCAACCAGGCCTCCATAGAAAAACGCCAGGCCAGGCGTCATCAACATCACAAGGCTCGTGCACAAGAGCATAAAGCCGGTATTCCCGGTATCAATATGCAGCATAGGGGTACCTTTCAGGATTCGCAAATAGAGATAGTGCCGAGATATGAGCCTGCGTTTGTGCGGGAAAAACCTGCGAAAAGCTCATAAGTCAGCCGGGGTAACCAAGCAATATCTGCTCGAATCCGCCCCCTGTCTGTGAGCTGCCTCACTCGCGCCCGTGAGGCCAAACAGATCCCCGCACCCCTCGTGAGCACAATTGCTCAGACTCTTCCCCTCCAACCCGCTACCTTGGGATTACTTCGAACCGCCCATGCGCACCGAGCAGACATGCGGAGCGAGTAGAAATCAGAGGCAACCCTTGAAAAAGCTACTGCTGTGCATCGTCCTCGTCAGTCTCACCAGCTTTGGCCTCGCCGAGACCAAGCGCGAAGCATCCACCGATCGGCTCGACAACGCAGGCCGCGTGCTGCACGAGATCATGGCCGCTCCCGACAACGGCATCCCGGAAGAAATTCTCGACCATGCCCGCTGTGTCGCCGTCGTCCCCCACATGATCAAGGGCGGCTTTGTCTTCGGCGCTGAGAATGGACGCGGCGTAGCAACCTGCCGCACCGCTGACGGATGGAGCGCACCAGCATTTTTCGCCATCACCGGCGGAAGCTGGGGCTTGCAGATCGGTGTCGAAGGCGTGGACCTCGTCATGATCATCCAAAATGAAAAAGGAATGCAGCAGTTGCTGGCCAGCAAGTTCCAGATCGGAGCTGACGCATCCGCCGCAGCCGGCCCCGTGGGCCGCCATGCATCGGCTGATACCAACTGGAAGCTCGAAACCGAAATCCTGACCTATTCCCGCGCACGTGGCGCATTTGCCGGACTCACCATAAGCGGCGCTTCCATCCGCCGCGATGATGATTCCATGGAGGCCATCTACGGCAGTGGCGTCAGCACCCGTTCGGTGCTCACTGGCCAGGTCGCGCCCCCTGCCTCGGCAGAAGCGTTCTTAAACGCTGTCCGCCGCGCCAAGGCCCAGGCTATAGCTCAAAACTAATCACGTCTCACATTGCGCGGAAGTGCCCGGAGATCATCCGGGTACTCGTCCCGCCGGGAGCTGAACCCAATGCTTTGGACGATCTTCGTAATCTTCCTGATTCTCTGGCTGCTTGGCTTCAGCCTTCACATCGCCGGTGGGCTCATCCACCTCCTGCTGGTAGTCGCGCTCGTAATCCTGGTCTTCAATCTCATCACCGGACGGCGCTCGTAATCGCACTCAGCGCCCACATCAGTACCGAACGGAGCAACACCATGAAAGTGATCGGATCCGCCATTCTGTCGTTTATCCTCGCCGTCGCCGTCCCCACCTTCGCTCAGCACGAGCAGGGAGGCGAGAAGCAGGAACGCGCCGCGCCGCAGCACGCTCAGCAGGCGCAACCCCAGCACGCGCAGCAACCGCAGCAGCAGCGTGCGGCCCAACCGCAGCACGCGCAGCAGCAGCAACCGCAACACGCGCAGCAGCAGCAGCCGCAGCAGCATGCGCCCCAGCCGCAGCATGTGCAGCAGGCGCAGCCCCAGCGTGGGCAGCAGCAGCCGCAGCACACACAGCCAGCACAGCACGCGCAACCGGCACAGGCTCAGCAGCACGCCCCGCAGCAGAAGCCCCAAGCGGCGCAGCACGCGCAGCAACCGGGCCAGCAGCACGCCCAGCCCCAGAATCACGAGCAGCACGCCCAGCAGCAGCGCACTCCGCAGCAGCGCCACGAGCAGGAAGGCCAGCAGCGCGGCGCTTTTCAGCAGCATCGCGCCAGTAACTGGGAGTCGCAGCACCGCACCTGGCAGCAGCGTGGCGGATATCAGGGCACCCGCGTGCCTGACTACTACTTCAGCAGCCACTACGGCAGCGGGCATTCCTTCCGCATCTTCGGCCTGCCGTTCTTGCAGGTCGGCGGATTCCCGCGCTTCCAATATGGCGGCTACTGGTTCAGCATCGTGGACCCCTACCCGGAATACTGGGGAGCCGACTGGTACCAGACCGATGATGTCTACGTGGAGTACACCGACAACGGCTACTACCTCTTCGACCGGCGATTCCCCGGCCGTCCCGGCATCGCCATCAGCATCTCCCTTTAGCTGAGCCTTCTCAAAGCTCCCCGGCCCGCCCTTGCATCTCGGAGGCGGGCTTTTTTCTTCCACCGCACTCAATCCATGTCCCGCCAGTTCTTCCCCACGCTCACCTCAACTTCCAGCGGAACGCTGACCGCGTGCGCACCTTCCATGCACTCTTTCACCAGCCGCTTCACAACCTCCAACTCCTCTTCAGGAGACTCCAGCACCAGTTCGTCATGCACCTGCAGCAGCATCTTCGCCTTCAGCCCATGCCCCCGCAGGGCCTCATCCAGGCGCAGCATCGCAATCTTGATCAGGTCCGCCGCCGTCCCCTGCAGCGGAGTGTTCACCGCCGTCCGCTCCGCAAAACCGCGCAGGTTCGGGTTCTTGCTCAGCAAGTCGGGAATCGGCCGCTTGCGCCCGAACAGGTTGCGCACAAACCCATCCTGCCGCGCCTGCTCCAGCGTGCTTTCAATGAACCCCCGCACTCCGGCGTAGCGCTCAAAGTACGCCTCGATAAACCGCTTTGCTTCTTTCTGCTCAATGCCCAACTGCTGCGCCAGCCCAAACGGCGACAGCCCATACACAATCCCGAAGTTCACCGCCTTCGCCCGCCGCCGGTGCTCCGCGTCAATCAGCATCGGAGGCACGCCGAACACCTCTGCCGCCGTCAGCGTGTGGATGTCTTTCCCCGTGCGGTAGGCTTCCAGCAGCAGCGGGTCCTGCGAGTAATGCGCCAGCAGCCGCAGCTCGATCTGCGAGTAATCCGCCCCCACCAGCAGCTTCCCCGGAGCCGCCACAAACGCCGCCCTTATCTCCCGCCCCAGCTCCGTCCGTATCGGAATATTCTGCAGGTTCGGGTTCGTCGAGCTCAGCCTGCCCGTCGCCGTCGACGCCTGGTTGAAGCTCGTGTGCAGCCTGCCGTTGCGGCACAGCTGCGGCAACGCATCGATATATGTCGATTTAAGCTTGCTCAGCTGCCGGAACTCCAGCACCAGCCGCGCAATCTCATGCTCGCCCGCCAGCCCTTCCAGCACATCCTGCGCGGTTGAAATCGTCTTCCCCTTGCCGGACTTGAACGGCTTGGGCAGCGCCATCCTGTTAAACAGCACGTCGCCCAGCTGTTTTGGCGAGTTCACGTTGAACTCCACCCCCGCCATCTGGTGGATCACGCCCTCCAACCGGCGCACGTCGCCCGCCAGCTTGCCGCTCATCTCCGCCAGCACCTCGCAGTCCAGTTGCACTCCGGCCTGCTCCATCCCGTGCAGCACCCCCGACAGCGGCAGGTCGATCTCGCGGTACAGCCTGGCCAGCTCCGGCTCGGCCTCCACCTCGGCGCGCAGCTTCTCTGCCAGCCGCAGCGTCATGTCGGCGGCCTCCGCCAGGGAACCTGTCAGCTTCAGCCCCAGCCTTCGCAGCGCCACTTCCGGCAGCGTGTGCGCGCTGTAGGTCGGGTCCAGCAGGTAGGAGTAGAGCATCGTGTCGTGCTCCACCCCGGCCAGTGCCAGCCCGGTGTTGTTCAGCGCGTGCAGCGTGGACTTGGCATCGTGCACCGCCTTCCCCAGGCCGCCGTCTGCCAGCAGCTTCGCAATCTCTGCCGCCTGCGCCCCTGTCAGCTCCGCCGTGTAGCTCTCTGAGACCACCGCCGCCAGCGCAATCTGCTGCCGCTCCGCCTCCACCGCCTCGCGCGCCGCCGTCACCTCGCCCAGCGCCAGCGAACCCTGCTCCGGAGCCTCTTCCTCCGGCGCCTCCTCGGCGCTCAACTCCACCTCCGTCAGCCGCACCGCCGCGCTCAGCGCAATCGCCAGCACCCCAGCCTTTGCCATCTCGGCCAGCGCCTCCGCCGTCAGCTCGCCATACTTCGTCTCTCCCACCGCTTCGCCCGCCGAGAGGAACTCCTTCTGCAGGGTCGTAAACTCCAGCTCGCCAAACAGTTCGCGCGCCGCCGTTACGTCGGGCTCCTGCGCCCGCATCACCTCCGGCTCAAACGGAATCGGCACGTGGCAGTCAATCGTCACCAGTTCCTTGCTCAGCAGAATCATCTCCAGGTTCTGTTGCAGGGACTCGCGGTAAGTCTTCTTCTGCACCTCGTCCGCCCGCGCCAGCAGCGCGTCCAGCGTGCCAAACTGCTGGATCAGCTCCACCGACCCCTTCTCTCCGATCCCCGGCGCGCCCGGCACATTGTCAATCGCATCGCCGCGCAGGGCCATCAGGTCCACCACCTGCTCCGGCCTCACTCCCAGCAGCTCCTCCACCTTCGCCGGATCGCAGATCAAGTTGTCCTTCGGCGGGTTCAGCACGCACACCTGCCCGGTCACCAGCTGCATCATGTCCTTGTCGCTGCTCACCACGTACACCGCGTAACCGGCCTCTGCGCCCTCGCGGGCCAGCGTGCCGATCACGTCGTCGGCCTCAAACCCCTCGCGCCCCAGGATCGGAATCCGGTACACCTCCAGCGCCCGGTGAATGTAGGGAATCTGCTGCCTTAAATCCTCCGGCATCTCCACCCGGTTCGCCTTGTATCCCGCGTAGGCCACCTCCACAATCTCGCCCGTCTCCTTGTCGCGCTTTTTCAGCGACGGCATCGCCGCCCCCTGCGCCTCGCGGAAGCTCGGCCCCATGTCAAACACCGCCGCAATCAGCTCAGGGCTGAAGTCCTTGCGCAGCTTGTTCAGCATATTTACAAATACGAATGTAGCGGCCGTCGGCAGCCCTGTCCGCGTGGACATCGGGCGCTGCCGGGCCATCGCGTGGTAGGCGCGGAAGACGAACGAGTAGGCGTCGATCAAAAACACGCGCCCCTTGCCCTGGGGAGGAAGTACGGCTGGTCTCGTCTCTACTGCGGCTTCCACTTCGGCGGATTTCTTCTTGGCAGGCACAGGGAGAATCCTAGCCCAAACCGGCGGCGCGTTCCACTGGCCTTATTCCACCAGCATGCAGTCCCCGTAGCTGAAGAACCGGTAGCGCTCGCGGACCGCGTGTTCGTACGCCGCTAGCACCCGCTCCCGCCCCGCAAACGCCGCCACCAGCATCAGCAGCGTGCTCTTCGGCAGGTGGAAGTTCGTCAGCATCGCATCCACCACCCGGAAGCGGTATCCCGGGTAGATAAAAATATTGGCCTCGCCTTCATGCGCCGGAATCGCCCCCTCCGGATACTGTCCTGCCGCGTACTCCAGCGTTCGCACCGTGGTCGTCCCTACGGCCACCACCCGCCGCCCCTCGCGCCTGGCCCGCGCAATCTTCTCCGCCGTATCTTCCGGAACCTGGTACCACTCGGTGTGGATCCTGTGTTCCTCCACCACCTCCACCCGGATCGGTGAAAACGTCCCCAGCCCCACGTGGAGAGTCACCGCAGCTGTCTCGATTCCCTTTTCCCCCAGCCGTCCCAGAATTTCGTCCGTAAAGTGCAGCCCCGCCGTCGGCGCCGCCACCGACCCCGGATCGCGCGCAAACACCGTCTGGTAGCGCTCCCGGTCCTCGGCCGTATCCTTGCGGTCAATGTAGGGAGGCAGCGGAATATGGCCCAGCCGCTCCAGCCGCGCAAAGAAGTCCGGCACCGGCAGAAACTTCAGCGTGCGCTCCCCAAACTCGCCCCGCTCCAGCACCTCGGCCTCCAGCAGGGCTTGCCCGTCCTCCGCCGCGCCAAAGTACAAACTCTCCCCTGGCATGATCTTCTTTCCCGGCCGCACCAGTGCCTGCCAGCGTTGCTCTTCGCCCGCCAGCCGCCGCGTCAGCAGCACCTCCACCCGCCCCTGCAGAAACTCCCGCGAGGCCGGGTTTGCCGGGCTCAGCCGCTGCGCCCGGCTTCCGCTGCGGTGGCCAAAGAGCCGCGCCGGAAGCACCCTAGTATCGTTGAATACCAGCAGATCAGAGGGCCTCAGCAGCTCTGGAAGCTCGCCGAAAACTGTGTCCCGAAGGCAGTTACTCCTTAAATGGAGCATCCGCGACGCGGCACGCTCCACGGGAGGGTGCTGCGCAATCAGTTCAGGTGGTAGGTTAAAATCGAAATCGGAAACTAGCACGCAATTGATTATAGGGCCGTAAATCCTTGCCCGGAACCTCACAGAAAGTGTGGCGAACCTCTTTGCGCTACGGTACTATGCGGTTAGTGGGAAATTTTCTACAGGATTGATTGGCAATGAGCGACCACGAATCCCGGCTGGAAATCCTCCGCTTCGGCAGGATGCTGCACGACCGCGGCCTGATCGCCGCCACCGACGGCAACATCTCCGTGCGCCTCAATGAGGTTTCTGCCCTGATTACGCCCACCTGCATGAGCAAGGGTATGATGTGCACCGAGGACCTGCTCGTGGTGGACATGCACGGCCGCAAGGTCTCCGGCTTTCGCGATGTCACCAGCGAAATCGGCATGCACATGACCATCTACCGCATGCGCCCAGACATCAACGCCATCGTCCACGCCCACCCACCCACAGCCACCGGCTTTGCCGCCTGCGGACTCGCCCTGGACCAGGCGCTCATCAGTGAAGTTCTGCTCTCGCTCGGCGAGGTTCCCCTCGCCCACTACGCCACTCCCGGCACCAGCGAACTCTCCGCCGCCCTTGAGCCCTACATCCCCGGCCACGATGCCGTCCTCATGGCCAACCACGGCGTCGTCACCTACGGCTGCGACCTCATGCAGGCCTACATGAACATGGAAACCGTCGAGCACTTCGCCAAGATCGCGCTCGTCGTCAAACAGCTTGGGTGCGAGCGCCCCCTCGCCGCCGAGCAGGTCAGCAAACTCCATGAGATGCGCCAGCGCATGCAGAGCCACCGCTCCGAACTGCGCACCCGCGCCTAGTCCGCAACTCCGCGCCGCTCATTTGCAGCGGTGTACAAACTCTTCCAGCTTCCGGCGTTCGCTTCGCGGCGGAGCCTCGTCCGCATAGCCCACCGGCAGCACCGCCACCGGCACGTGTCCCTCTGCGGCCTCCACCACTTCCGCAACCTTGGCCGGGAGGAACGCTCCCACCCAGCAGGTCGCCAATCCCAGCTCCACCACTGCCAAATGCGCCAGGGTCGCCGCGATGCTCGCATCCTGCAGCGCCCAGTGCTCCTTGCCGTCGTACTCGCAGCGCGCCGCGTTCGTACACACCACCAGCGCCATCGGAGCCTGCGCAATCCACTCGTGGCTGAAGGTCGCCTCTGCCAGCGCCTCCATCCGCGCCTTGCCCTCCACCACGTAAATCTCGTAAGCCTGAAAGTTCCCTGCCGAAGGCGCTGTCCGCACCGCCTCCAGAATCCGGCCCACCAGCGCCTCGCTCACCGGCTCATTCCGATACCGCCGTACTGACTGCCGCGCCTGCAACAGCTCCATGAATTCCATCGTTGCTCGCTCCTGCTCTCAAGCATATCGCGGAGAGCTTCACGCCAAAAGGCAAAGGCCGGCGCGAACCGGCCTCTGCCTGTACAACCTGTGCTCTAATCTCCGCCCAGCCGGAAGCGCATCCCCGCGCGGAAGTTCGCTGACATTGCCGGATATCCCAGCACCTCTTCGTAGTGACGGTTCAGCAGGTTCTCCACGTTGGCATAGAGCGTTGCCCGGTGCGTCAGCTGATACCAGCCTCCCGCATCCACTCGCGCATACCCTGCGGCATGGGTGTAGCCGTAGCCGTAGAAGTCTGAATCCTCCCGCCGGCCGATAAACGAACCGCCCAGCGTCAGCCCGTAGCGCGGGCGCGTGTAGCCCAGCAGCAGTGTCCCCGCGTGCTTGGGACGCAGCAGCAGCGGTGCCCCCGCCTGGGTAAATGGACTGCTGCTCAGCGGAGCTTTTAGCACCTGCGAAGACGTGTACATGTAGGAGCCCTGCAACTGGAATGCCTGGCTCAACCTGCCATTCACATCCAGCTCCGCGCCATGTGCCAGCGCCTTATTCACGTTGATGTACTGCGAGTAGAACGTCACGGGATTGAAGTTGAGGTCGATGCGGTCGCGGAACAGCGTGTTGAAGTACGTCGCCGTTGCCGACACCCGCGAGCCGAATTTCTGCTCCACTCCAGCCTCCAGGTTGCGCGCCTTCTCTGCCTTCAGTGCCGTGTTCTTCAGGATGTAGTACCCGCCAATGCCGAACGATTCCTCAAAGCGCGGTTCCTTGATCCCCTCGCTGTAGCTTCCCTTTAGCCGCGTTCCCGTCAGAGCTCCGTTGCCGTCCCACACCTTGTATGTCAGCGAAACCCGCGGAACCACCCGGTTGCCAAAGCTCTCGTTGTGCACAAAGCGTGCACCCACAATCGCGCTCAGCCTTCCCACCTGCACAAACTGCTCGCCGTACACCGCATGGTTCAGCCGCAAACCGTGGCTCATGGGCGGTGCCGTGGTGTCTCCCACATAGCCGTTCTCATCCTCAAACTCGTAGCCGAAGTTGCTCCGCGCCTTGCTGCTCTCCCAGTACTCTCCGCTGTAGCGAACCCCGAAGTGATTCAGGTCCGCCGCATCTCCATACGGATAATCGATAAACCCGTATGCCGGAGTTGCCCGCCACGAATCCGCAACGCTATCCGTGTCATGCCGCTGATGGTTGTAGTTGTACACCGTCAACTGGTGCTGCCACTTCGCCGGGGCCGCAAGACTGAACTCCAGCGATGCCAGCAGGTTGTTCTGGTGCGCCCTCGCGTCCGAGTCCGGCGCAAGCAGCCGGTTGCCCAGGAACGTTGTCTCTCCCGGCACACCCGAGTGCGAATTGTTGTGCCTGACATGCAGCCGCAGAGACTCGTTCGGAGCAATCTGGTAACCGATATTCGCTCCCTCGGTCGCGTTGTTGTAGTAGTCGTTTGCGCCCTGCCCGTTCGAGTGGAGAACGTCGCCAAACAAGTTGTAGTCAAAGCGTCCGCCAACGCCGCCCAGTGACGAGTACCCGTGGGCCGTGCCGAAGTTTCCACCATCGCTGCCCAACTTCAACTCAGGAGTTTTCGTCCTCCCGATGGCCGTGCTCACCTGAAGCACGCTGCTCATCGCGTCGGAACCGTAGAGCACGCTCTCCGAGCCGCGCATCAACTCCAGCCGGTCCACTCCGGTCATGGAAATTGTTCCGAAATCAAAGTACCCGCCCGGATCGTCCACCGGAACTCCATCCAGCAGCACCTTGTTGTAGCGTGAGTCGCCGCCGCGCACGAACATCGAAGTCTGCCCGCCGCGGTTGCCCGAGTCCGCCAGAATCACTCCCGGCAAAAAGCGGACCGCATCCGAAGCCGCAACCGGCTGCATCGCAACCAGCGCCACCGAATCCAGCGACGACACGCTCAACCCCGTCAGCCCTGCCTCCACCGGAGTAGGCGCCGCCGACACCACAACCGACTCCGACTGCGGTGCCAGCTTCAACTGCGCCGTCACCTCGCCCGCTTTCGCATTCACCGTCAGCGGAGCAAAGCCCGCCGCCAGCACCTCAACCCGCACCGCGGGCGCATTCAGATTTCGAAATGCAACCACACCCTGCGCATCACTTTGCTCAAGCGCCAGCAACTGCCCGGAGCCCGAAGCATAAACAGCCACCCGCGCGCCGCTCACTGCGGCAGACGACGGATCGGCAACACGGACCTTCAGGTCCAGGGAAAATGCAGAGATGGAAAATATCAGTATGAAAAGATTGCAAACTACGAGGCGGAAAGCTCGCATAATTCCTCCCTTACACGCGAAAGAGGGTTATCGGTGTGTTCGCGCCGGTCTCCTGGCTCCTCGGGGTGGTCTTCTCGGACTCTTCCACCACATGCCTTCCCATGCAGAATTGCACAGTGGCTATGCGGCTCGTCTCCCCGACTTACAGTTGCGCGGCAGCGCGGGATTCTCACCCGCTTCCCATGCCTAAGGCGAGAGCCTCAGGCGCGCGAACGCTGAATTGGAAAAGAACAGTATCGACTGGAATGATTCGTGACTCTAGGCAGGAGAAAACACTTCTACTTCGAGAGACGGCAGCATCGGAGGCCGATAAATCGACTCTAGGAGCTTTGTCACCACCTGTCAACCATGCGCAAGAGGCTGCCCACAAATGCGCCCCCTCCGCTTTGGTCTCTTCCCACCCGCTCATCTACACTAGAAATCATGGTCCGCTTCATAGCGATTCTTCTGCTGGTAGCTGCTCTCTGGTTTGCCTGGGCGCTGGTGATACCCGTGGCTCCGGATGTTCCGCAGGTGCTGCTCTTCCCTGCCGGGTCGTCCTCCAAAGCGATCGCCGCTGAACTTCAGCGCACCGGAGTCATCCGCAGCCAGTTTGCTTTTCAACTGATCCACTACGCCATGCCAAAGAAAAGGCTCAAGGCTGGCGAGTACCGTTTCACCCGCGCTGCCAGTGGACTTGAGGTCTTTCAGCGGATTGCGCGCGGCGACGTTCTGCTGCACACAGTAGTCGTCCCCGAAGGCTACAACATCTTCGAGATCGCAGCCGCCATTCAGGGCGCGGGCCTGGTCAAGAAGGAAGAGTTTCTCGCCGTCGCCAGGGATGGCGCGCTCGTCCATTCCATCGACCCCCACGCCCGGTCGCTCGAAGGCTACCTCTTCCCAGACACCTACCAGTTCTCGCGCACCATGAGCGCGCGCGACATGGCCGCCGCCATGGTCCGCCAGTTCCAGCGCCAGGCGCAGTTGCTCGGCCTCACGCAGGACGCGCACCGCCTCGTCACTCTCGCCTCCATTGTCGAGAAGGAAACCGCTGCGGCCGATGAGCGCCCCGAGGTCGCCAGCGTCTATACCAACCGCCTCGCAAAGAACATGGCGCTCGCCGCTGACCCCACCGTGGTCTATGCAGCCCTGCTTCGCGGAGATTATCGCGGCACCATCTACCAGAGCGATCTTCAATCGGACTCGCCCTACAACACTTACAAATTTGCAGGGCTGCCGCCCGGCCCCATCGCCAATCCCGGCGCGGCTTCGCTGCGCGCCGCCATGCACCCGGCGCAAACTCCGTACCTGTTCTTCGTGGCCGCCGGCGACGGCAGCGGACGCCATCACTTCTCCGGCTCCTTCGAGGAGCACGAACGCAACGTGATCGCCTACCGCAAAGCCGTGAAGGCCCGCTGATGCAACTCCCCACGCCGCTCCGCCGCAGCATTGAGGAGGAACTCTCCGCCTGCGATGGAGGCAAGCTGCGCGCCGCCTCCGCCCGCCTGAGCGAGTGTTATCGCGGGGGCGCAGCACCGGCCGCACTCCCCAGCCCTGAGCAGCGCGCCGCCTACCTTGCCGTGCGCCTGCCCGCAAACTTTGCCGCTGTTGCCGAAGCGCTGCGCTGGACGCACCAGGCTTGCAGCGATGAGATCGGCTCGGTGCTCGATCTCGGCAGCGGTCCCGGAACCGCGCTCTGGGCGGCGGTGCAGGAGTTTCCCTCGATTCAATCCATCACCGGTTGCGAACGCGACCCGCATTTCATCGATGCCGCACGCCGCCTGGCCGCGCACGCCGATCAGCCCGCACTGCGCGCAGCCGCATGGATACAGGGCGATCTCACCACGGCGATTCCGGAAGGAAGTTGGGACCTCGTCGTCTGCTCCTACGCGTTGAATGAACTTCGCGAAGCGCAGCGCGCCGAGTTCACGCGCAAGGCGTGGGCGCGCACTGCGAAGCTTCTCGTCTTCATCGAGCCCGGAACGAAGCAGGGCTTCGCCAACATTCTCGCCGTGCGCACGCGCCTGCTGGCCGAGGGCGCAACTCTCGCCGCGCCCTGCCCCAACGCGCTCGCCTGTCCCATGGCGCGCAACGAAGATTGGTGCCACTTCCCCGCACGCGTCGAGCGCACCGCCGACCACCGCCGGCTGAAGGACGCAACCCTCGGACACGAGGATGAAAAGTTTTCTTACATTGCCTTTTCGCGCAGTGAGATTCAGCAGAACGCCGACGCGCGCATTGTGCGCCATCCCCGCGTATTCAGCGGCTATACGCAACTCACGCTCTGCCTGGAAGGCGAGATTGCAAACACTGCGGTAACACGTTCAAAGAAAGAAGACTGGCGCAGGTTGAAGCGATTAGGCTGGGGCGACGAATGGCGCGCTGCTACTCCGGCAGGAAGCGATAGCCCACACCGCGAACCGTGATCAGGTACTTCGGCGTTCCGGGCGAGTCTTCGATGTAGCGGCGCAGCCGCACGATGAAGTTGTCGATGGCGCGCGTGTCGGTGTCTTCGTGCAGTCCCCACACCTCTTCCAGAATCTGCTTGCGGCTCACGTTCTCATTGCGGTGCGCGATGAAGTAGCGCAGCAGCGAAGCCTCCATCAGCGTGAGCTGAATCTTGCCGGCGGGCGCAGTCAGCTCCAGCGTGCGGAAGTCCAGGGTGCGTCCGTCGAACTCGAAGACCTCGTGCGGAGGCGGCGCGGCAAGTGGCGCGGTGGTGCTTTCGTTTTCTTGCGCAGCCTCGCCGGAGCCAGTAAACACGGGGGTCTCCGTGATCTTTCGCTCCTGCGCGGATTGCTCGCGCTGCCACTGCGTGCGGCGCAGCAGGCCGTGTACGCGGGCAATCAGGATGCTGAGTTCGAAGGGCTTCGGCAGGTAGTCATCGGCGCCGGAGGCGAAGCCCTTGAGCACGTCCTCCGGACGTGAGCGTGCGGTGAGCATGAGGATGGGAACGTAGTTGCGCGCCGCGCGCAGTTGGTCCGCGACCTCGAATCCATTGGCTCCGGGCAGCATCACGTCGAGCACGATGGCGTCGAAGAGTTCGTTGCGCTCCAGCAGCAGTTGGAGCGCGGCCTCGCCGTTTTCAACCGCGGAGATTTCGTGGCCTTCGGCTTCAAGGTTGAACAAAAGGCCCTGGGCGAGGTGAAGTTCATCTTCGACGATCAGAATGCGCGCCATCGCAATGATGGTAGCGCATGGAGCGGGAGGTTTGCGAGCGCCGCAACGATGGACATTCGGGTTAATCGTCGGAGGCGGGGGGAGTGACAGGGTGGTCAATCGTTCAGAAAATTCTGAACGAT
>CAILAZ010000092.1 GCA_903832295.1 uncultured Acidobacteriota bacterium | reverse complement strand
GATGATAAGGACGCTGATGGCATCGGTGGCGGACACGGTGCTGATTCCGCTGCAGGACGTGCTGGGCGAAGGACACGAAGCGAGGATGAACCTGCCGGGCAAACTGGGCGGCAACTGGCAATGGCGTTACGAGGCTGAGGCGCTGACGCAAGAGATGGCGGCGCGACTGAATATGATGGCAAAGATATACGAGCGGTAGGAAATCTTAGAGAGCGCGCGCCGCGATGGCGGAGCGCGACTGGACAGGCAGGGAATTTTCAATGAATCGACCGCGCAGGACATCCTGGCAAATTCTGAATATGAGCATTGGCTTCTTCGGCATCCAGTTTGGCTGGGGCTTGCAGATGGCCAATATGAGCGCCATCTACGAGTACCTGGGAGCAAAGGCAGACCAGATTCCGATGCTGTGGCTGGCGGCTCCGCTGACGGGGCTGCTGGTGCAGCCGCTGATTGGCAATGCGAGCGACAACACGTGGGGACGGCTGGGGCGGCGGCGGCCTTACTTCCTGGTGGGCGCGATTTTGAGCTCGCTGGCGCTGCTGCTGATGCCGCAGTGCTCGGCGCTGTGGATGGCGGCAGGGCTGCTGTGGATTCTGGACGCGTCGATCAACGTGAGCATGGAACCGTTCCGGGCGTTTGTGGCGGACATGCTGCCGGACGAGCAGCGGACAAGCGGCTTTGCGATGCAGAGCGTGCTGATCGGGCTGGGGGCGATTGGTGCCTCCGCGCTGCCGTGGCTGCTGGGGAAGTACGCGCACTTTGGGGCGGAGACGGCAGGACACGCGATTCCAATCACGGTGAGGCTGTCTTTCTACATTGGGGCCGCGGCATTTATGGGCGCGGTGCTGTGGACGATTGTGACTACGAAGGAGTATCCGCCGGAGGACATGGCGGCGTTTTTGGCGAAGAAGGCGGAGTCGGCACGGATCGGCCTGGGCGGGAAAATTGCTGCTTCCGCAAGCGAGATACTGGAAGCGATTGGCGAGATGCCGGTGGTGATGCGGCAACTGGCGTGGGTGCAGTTGCTGACGTGGCTGGGACTGTTCTGCATGTGGCTGTACTTTCCGGTGGCGGTGGCGCACAACGTGTTTGGCGCAGCGGACCAGAGCTCATCGCAGTTTACGCATGGCGTGGAGTGGGCGGGAATCTGCTTTGGGATGTATTCGGCGGTGTGCTTTGTGTTTTCATTCACGCTGCCGCTGCTGGCGCGGAAGTTGGGGCGGAAGAACACCCACAGCCTGTGCCTGACGTGCGGAGCGCTGGGACTGATGTCGGTGGCGGTGATCCACCAGCCGATTTTGCTGCTGCTGCCGATGACGGGAGTGGGGATTGCGTGGGCGAGCATCCTGTCGATGCCTTATTCGGTGCTGTCGGCTTCGCTGCCGGCGGGGCGGACGGGAGTGTACATGGGGATCTTCAACTTCTTCATTGTGCTGCCGGAGATTACGGCGTCGCTGGGGTTTGGCTGGGTGATGAACCATCTGCTGCATAACAACCGGATGGCAGCGGTGATTGCCGGAGGGGTGTTCCTGCTGGCGGCCGCCCTGCTGATGCAAAGAGTGCAGGATGGGGCGGGCGAGAAGAAAAGTGCGGTGATGGAGCTGGTGAAGGTACGGACGTAGAAGCTAGCTACCCTTGCGGACCGCGATGAGAGTGGTTTCGACGGGGACTCCGCGGGAGATGCGGATCCGGAGGAGCGCCTCGAAGGGTTGGAGATCCTCAGCCCGGTGAACATCAAGGCGGGAGAGGAGCTCTTCGAGCGACTCAGGGCTACAGAGGTATTCGACGGCACCCTGGGTTCCGAAGGTTGTGGTTCCGGCAATGCTGAGGACGAGGTGCGAGGATTCGATGCCGTGCTTGAAGCTGACGACGGCGTAATCCTCTGTGAGGGGCTGGTCGGCGGGGCTGGCGATGGAGACGGCGGGCTCACCGGAGTGGGGCGCAACGGTAACAATGGAAAGGTCTCCGGCGCGGGGGCCTGAGGCGAGGCGCTGGAAGACGAAGTGAGTGGCGTTTGGGATATCGCGCAGATTGAGATTCTCGGCGGGAGAGCCAAGGAAGATCAGGTTGTTCTGCTTGACGTCATCAAGCGAGAAGAGACTGCCGCGCTTGACCCTTACGCGCCCATGCAGCGAGGCAAAAATCTCATCCAGATTGTGTACGGCAAGGACTTCGCCGACCCCGGTGTAGTGATCGAAGATTCGGCCTTTGCCCGGGTTGGCGGCGTTGTAGTAGCTCATGCCGGTTTCCGGACGCCCGACGAAGGTTGCGTTGCTGAAGACGACCCAGGGCTGATCTGGCGTTGAGAGGAAAGCTCCCCAGAAATGTTGAACGGCGGCGGGCGCCTGACCGACGCTGACGGCGGACGGGCCATTGGCCGGCTTGCGGGCAGCGAGCAACAGGGCGATGGCAACCACCGAGATGGCGAGCAGGCTGCTGAGCACGGCAATGGCGACCGGCGACTTGCGGGGAGGAAGAGGCGCAGGAATGGCCGACGCGGAAGCATCCCGGGGCTCAATGGCGTCGGCAGGCCAAGGCTTCTTTCGTGGATTCTCGCGGAAGGTGAGTGCGTAGTTTCCCTTAGGAAGATCGACGATGATGCGATTGTTTTCGCCTTCGGAGCTGTAGTAAGCGGCGAGCTTGTTGCGGAGACGACCGGCCTGGACGCGGACGACGGAGTCGAGCTGGGGATCGAAGTCCGCGGATCGCTGAAAGACCTCGGTTGCGATCTGGTATTCCTTGATCGCTGCGCCATGATTGTCGATGGACTGCTCAGAAAGATAGCGCAGGAGTTTGCAGAGAGACTCAGAGTTGTGCAGGGCTGTGCTTGTGGACAGCCGTTCGATCTCTTCGGCAATAAGATCTCTTGTGAACACGACCAGACTATCTTGTCACGGATGTAACAAAGTTGAAACATTTTTTCTAGCAACTTGAAGCTAAAGAACTTATTTGTGTCACCGTGACAAACCAATGGATACTTGTATAAAGCTCGCCAGAGATTCACACTCCACAGCGGTTTTGTAGTTCAGCAGAGTTTGACAGCGGCTGGATTCGGGCGCTCAGAGATGGCCTGGGCTGCCGTAAGAATCTTTCGCATGCGAGCCTAATGAGGCCGGGCGCGGAAGAGGCAAAACCTATAGGTTCTGGTCAAGATGCAAGGCGAGACCGGGCAGGAAAATGACAACAAAGCAACGATTCCGGCTTGTCGCATTATTGACAGTTTTCCCGTAAACATTCAGGGTTTTGGATTTGATTCATGGAGGAACTATGAAGCAGTACGCCAAAATTTGTTTGCTGGTAGCCCTAGTGGTGCTGGTGACAGGCATTATGGCCGTGGCGCAATCGGATACGTCCCGCCTGATCGGTACCGTTACCGACCAGACCGGCGCGGCAGTTCCGGGCGCGACGATTACGGTCACAAACCTTGGCACGAATCACCTGGTGACGACACACAGCCAAGGCAACGGCGATTACGTATTGAACGCCCTGCAGGCCGGTGCGTACAAGGTTGAAGCGAAGCGCGACACGTTCAAGTCGGCGACCGCCAATGTGACGCTGGAAATCTCGCAGGTGAAGGAAGTGAACTTCAAACTGCAGGTTGGTTCGGCCGGTGAGACGGTGAACGTGACCGATGAAGTGCCGCTGGTGGATACGGCGATGTCTTCAACCGGCGAGACGATTGAAGGCCGGCAGGTTGTCGATCTTCCGCTGAATGGCCGCAACTTTACCTCGCTGGCGCTGTTGACGCCCGGTGTGAGCCGCGGCGCATATGGCGACCAGGCATCGGGCGGTTCGAGCGGTACGTCCTCGGAAACGTGGCGCAACTCCAGTTCTGGTGGCGCTGCCCTGGTTGTGAACGGACTGCGCGCCCAGGCGAATAACTACATTCTGGACGGCGTGGACAATAACGAATCGCTGGTCAACTCGATTCTGATCTACCCTCCGCTGGAAGCGATCCAGGAGTTCAAGGTGACATCCAGCGTCGCGCCGGCCGAGTTTGGCCGCGCGGGTGGTGCGATTGTGCAGGCCAACACCAAGCCGGGCGGTAACACCTATCATGGTTCGGCTTATTGGTACCGTCGCTTCCAGTCTCTGGATGCGAATCCCTGGAATGTAACAAATCCTGCTCCCTTCAAGCGCAACCAGTTTGGCGCCAGCCTGAGCGGCAAGATCTGGCGAGATAAACTGTTTGGTTTTGTGGATTACCAGGGGTGGAGACAGTCGATTCCGGTGAGTGATGGTGCGGTTCACGTACCGTCGGTCAAGATGCGCACCGGCGACTTCACGGAACTGCTCGGTGGCAACCAGACAACGGCTCCGAACGCTGGAGTATGTCCGAACCTGTACACCGGCACAACGCTGAATGCTCCTTTTGCCGGTAACACGGGCTACATCTACAACCCACAGACCTGCCTGCCGTTTGGCTGGGACGCGGTCCACAACGTTCCAACTGCGGCGATCAACGTTATTCCCACGGCGAACCAGAATGCGGTTGGCTTGAAGTACCTGAATGCTTTCCCGCTGCCGAACGTTCCGGGTGCGAATGTTGGCAACAACGTATCGAACTTCCAGCCGAACCGCCAGGGCGTCACGAACATGGACGACTACGACGCGCGTCTGGATTATGTTGCGAGCTCGAAAGACACGATCTTTGCCCGCTTGAGCACTGCGCAGGACATCTACACGGTAACAAACCGGCTGCTGGATTCCGGGCACTCGCTGCCTTCCGGCTGGGGCTCGGGCATCAACCCGCAGCACCCGCGCCAGTTTGCACTGGGCTACACGCGCGTAATCAACAACAATATCGTGAACGAATTCCACTATGGATATTCCCGTCCGTACTACGGCTATCAGCAGCCGGGTTTCGGCAGCCCGATGGGCGCGAACATGGGAATTCCGGGAGCCAACACCAGTCCTCTGCTCGGCGGCATGCCGCTGATTGGTGGATGGACAGGACAGCTTGAGTACGTAGGCGACTACGGTCCGTACGTTGTCACGCAGCGCACCGATCAATTTGTGGATTCGCTGAGCTGGGTGAAGGGGCGTCACACCTTCAAGTTTGGCGTCAACATTATTCACCGCAATGTGGACTTCACGCAGGCCAACGTCGCGAAAGGCTACTTCCTGATCGACGACAACAACGGCACGCAGTGGGGCAGCGGCCTGGCATGGAACTACAGCAACCACGGCACGTTTACCGGACACGAGATTTCGGAAGTACTCGGCGGCTTCATGGCCGGCTACCAGATCGGCGTGTTCAACGGGTACTACAAGACACGTAACTGGGAAAACGGAATTTTTGCCCAGGACGACATCCGCGTAAACCGCAAACTGACGCTGAACCTCGGCCTGCGCTATGACATTTACACATGGCCGTCCGAAGCCAATGGCAAGCAGTCGAACTTTGATCCAGGCAGCGGCACGCTGATTGAAGCCAGCTCGGCTTCAAGCAACAAGGCGCTGATCAACACCCCGATGGGTAACGTTGGACCGCGCATCGGCTTTGCTTATGACGTGGAAGGCAACGGCAAGACGGTTATCCGCGGCGGTTACGGACTGTTCTACTTCCTTGATCGCGGCGGCGTTGGCGTGCAGCTCTCCAACAACCCGGACTTTAACGGATCGCAGACCTACTCGGCCTGTCCCGTTTCCGGCACCTGCGTAGGCGGCAATCGCTACACGCTGAGCGGCGCGGGCGCACTGGGCAACAACGATCCGACGAAGGCGACTGGCGCACTCCCGGTTGGCCAGATCACCTTCAACCCCAAGAACCTGGCTGGCGCCTCGGTGATCTACTATCCGAAGGACAGCCCGAATTCGCATATTCAGCAGTGGAACCTGCAGATCGAGCGCGCACTGGACAATAAAACGTCCTTGAACCTCGGCTACGTGGGAACCAAGATGGGCAACCTGGGTACGTATTTCAATGCAAACGCGGCACCGATGTCGGCGGGTGCGAAATGGTTCCCGACGATGGGCAACATCAACGAATACGCGTTTGTGGGAACGGGAACGTACAACGGTTTCCAGGCACGCTTAAACCGTAAGATGGCCTCGGGACTCCAGTTCACTGCGTCCTATACCTGGTCGCACACGCTGGATAACTCGAACACGGCGATCAACAATACGACGGGCGGCATTCCAATCGGTGCGTCCGGTACTCCGCTGCTCAAGTACAACCACGGCAACGCTGACAGCGATCAGCGCCATATTGCGGTGGCGAGCGTGATCTACGAACTGCCGTTCGGCAAAGGAAAGGCTTTTGGAAGCGGCATGCCGAAGGCCCTGGACTACGTGGTTGGTGGATGGCAGTGGAGCAATCTGCTGAACCTTTCCAGCGGCACAGCGATGAACCTGAGCGGCGGCGGCGGCGTAACGGGACGCCCGAATTATGCGGGACAACCTTGCAAAGTCGATGCCGGATACCTGGTTTGGTTGAGCTGCCCTGCGGGCTCTTTGACACAGGCAGCAGCCGGGACAGTTGGAACACTTGGACGTAACTACTTCCACGGTGCGGCTGGAGCTGACCGAGAACACGAATCACTGGTGGAACGTGCCACTGTATGTGACCTCGCGGGGGCTGACGACTTCGCCGATTCCGTATGGAAATTTTGTGTTCGAAGTGCAGTTTGACTTTCTGGCGCACGCGGTGGTGATTGACCGCTGCGATGGAGCGCGGGTGGAGATGTCGCTGGTGCCCAGGACGGTAGCGGAGTTCTATGCGGAGTTTATGGCGGCGCTGCTTTCGCTGGGAATCAGTGTGGAGATTTACGGAAAGCCGGTGGAGGTTCCGGAGCCGATTCCGTTTGCGGAGGACAAGCTGTACCGGGCGTATGACCGGGTGGCGGCGCAGAACTTCTGGCGCATCCTGGTGAGCTGCGATGCGGTGTTCAAGCAGTTCCGTGCACGATTCACGGGGAAGAACAGCCCGGTGCAGTTTTTCTGGGGGAGCTTTGACCTGGCGGTGACGCGCTTCTCGGGGAGGCGGGCTCCGGAGCGGCCGGGAACGGATGCGATCACGCGGGAGGCGTATTCGCACGAGGTGATCAGCGCGGGATGGTGGCCGGGGGCGGGGCTGGGCGAGGCAGCGTTCTATTGCTACGCGGCACCGGAGCCTCCGCTGCTGGAGGTGCAGAGAATCAGGCCGGACCTGGCGTACTACAACCGCGAGTTGAAGGAGTTCATTCTGCCGTACGAGCGGGTGCGGAAAGCGGAGTCTCCGGAGCGGACGCTGCTGGAATTCCTGCAGAGCAGTTACGAGGTGGCAGCGCAGCTTGCGGGATGGAAGCGGGCAGAGCTGGAAGCGAACGTACGCGCGGCGTGACGGGCGGAAATGTGGGTTGCACGGGGGCGGCTGCTCTGATACGGTGCACGCAGAATGAGAATTGAAGCGATTACCCTGCGCGAAATCCGCATGCCGCTGGTGCATTTTTTCGAGACCAGCTTTGGACGCACCACCGAACGCCGCATCCTGCTGGTGACGGCACACTGCGAGGGCGTGGACGGCTGGGGCGAGTGCACGGCGGGAGAACACCCGTTCTACAACGAGGAATCGACGGAGACGGCGTGGTATGTGCTGCGCGAGTACCTGGCTCCGGCGCTTGCGGGCAGAGACCTGGAGAGCGGACGAGAGGCGGCGTTCCGGATGCCTGCGGTTCGCGGGCACAGGATGGCGAAGGCGGCGCTGGAGAACGCGGTGTGGGACGCAGAGGCGCAGGCGCTGGGGATTCCGCTGTGGAAGCTGTTGGGGGGCACACGCAAGGAGCTGGCGGCGGGAGTGTCGATCGGAATCCAGGACTCGCACGAGCAGTTGCTGGAGAAGATTGCGGTGGAGGTTGCAGCCGGGTACCAGCGCATCAAGGTGAAGGTGAAGCCGGGCTGGGATGTGGAAGTGCTGGCGAAGATCAGGGCGCAGTTTCCGGCGATTCTGCTCTCCTGCGACGCCAACAGCGCGTACACGCTGGACCAGGTGGCGCACCTGAAAGAGTTCGACCAGTTCCGGCTGCTGATGATTGAACAGCCGCTGTGGAGCGACGAGATTTATCTGCACGCGCTGCTGCAACGCGAGCTGGCGACGAACCTGTGCCTGGATGAGTCGATTCTGCATGCGAGGGACGCACTGGCGGCGATTGAGCTGAAGGCGTGCAGGATTTTGAACATCAAGCTGGGCCGGGTGGGCGGATTTACGGAGGCGATCCGGGTGCATGATGTGGCGCTGGCGGCGGAGGTTCCGGTGTGGTGCGGCGGGATGCTGGAGAGCGGGATTGGACGGGCGCACAACCTGGCGCTGTCCACGCTGATCGGGTTCTCGCTGCCGGGCGATGTTTCGGCTTCGGCGCGTTACTGGAAGGAAGATATTATCGAGCCGGGAGTGACGGTTTCCGGCGAAGGAACAATTGCGGTGAGCGGCGCGGTGGGGCGCGGATACGCGGTCCGCGAAGAGCTGATCGAGCGGTTCACGGTACGGAAAGAGACGATCCGGGCGAAATAGCTACTGGGAGGCGACAGCGTTCTGGTCAGATTGGCCGCCACGATTGAGCAGGTTCATGGCCTGCTGCACCGACATGGGCGGCACGGGCTGGAAGTCCCAGGAGGTTTCGTCGTCATCGATGTGAATGGTTTTGAAGAAGAGCGCTTTGCCCTCAAAGCGCAGAACCATCCTGGTGGTATCCCAGTGATTCGGCGTGACCTCGCTTTGCTCGACGACGAAGCGGCCGCCCTTGTAGAGCCGACCCAGTATTCCCCAGCCGAAAGCGACATCGCGGAAGAGAGTGCCGTCGATTTTGGCGAGACGGTGAGCGGTTTCATCGATGACCATTTCGCCCGCCATTCCGGTGAACACGAGAGATTCGCGGGTGGGAGGCTCAAAGCCGGGATGGGCGGTGAACTGGATGCGGGTGAGCTTGTGTCCGTTGGGAGCGGTGGAGGAGTCGAGGTAGCGGAAGTCAAAGGCATCGGGAATAGATGCGAGCATTTTGCGAGTGCGGTCGTCGTCCTCCTGCTGATCCTTGAGCTTGCGGCGCATTTGCGCGGGATCGAGCATTTTGCGGAGGCGCTCATCTTCCTCGGTGCGCTGCTTTCCGGCGAGAGGTTTGTCATTGATGAGCAGAACGCGGCTGAGGAGTCCGTCGGGGGTGTCCACAATTTGCGCGACCTGGGGGATTCCTGCGCGCAACTTGCGCTCCTTCCAGCTGAAGAGCCGGGAGCGCGTCGGACTGTCCTTGAGCTGGTTCTGGATGGCGATTCGGATCAACTCTCCGGGAGGCGACTGCTGAGCTGCGGAATGCACTGGTAACGCCAGCAAAGCGAGAAGGCACACGAGTGCGGTCGGATATTTACGGAGGGCGGGATACGTGATTGGCAAGTGCATGATGGCTGGCCCGGAAAGCGGACAGGGCTGATGGGTTTAGAAGCGAACTGGGGACGAGTTGTTGCAGCGGGAAGGGCAATCCGCAAAGCAGCATAAGAGGCAAGCTGGAGCAGGGCGAAATTGAGGGTTACGGGAGTACCGGAGAAGCTGAGAGATGGACTCAGTGCATGTAGGGAAAAACGGGCAAGATTCCGTCTTTTGGGCGTTGCCGCTAGCTTCGCGCTTCCGCTATAGTTCAGGTTAGCCAATCGAAATGCTGGTTCGATAGCGAGCGGCTGGTATCGGCGAGATGGCCGAAATTGAACAGTGAACGGGAGCACTCCCCCATGTGGAAATCGCGCAGAGAAGAAGAAAAACCATCCACTCCTCCTAACCCCCAGCCACCCGCGCCGGTTGCTCCGGCAGCTTCGACGTACCAAACCCGCACCGTGGAGACACCGAGAATGGACACCTATCGGGCCGACGTGGCCCACATTGGAAAATCCGTAATCATAAAAGGCGAACTGTCAGGCAGCGAAGACCTGTACCTGGATGGCGAGGTGGAAGGCAACATCGACCTGCGCAATCACAACCTGGTGGTTGGACCGAATGGCCGGGTCCGAGCTAATGTGCACGCGAAGGACGTTGTGATCCACGGCAAGGTGAATGGAAACGTCACGGGCGTGGACAAGGTGGAGCTGAAGAAGTCGGCAGTGCTGAACGGCGACATCAACACGCAGCGCATTGTGATTGAAGATGGCGCGTTCTTCAAGGGTGCGATTGACATCCGGAAGGCCGAGCCCAAGGCCGAGGCAGCGCGTCCTGCGATGCAGGCTGCGGCGGTTTCTGCGACACACAGCGCGCCGGTGAGCACGCCGGTTGTGAGCTCAGCCCCGCCGGCGGAAAAGAAGTAGAATGAAGCAATGGGGGCCGGGTAAGCGGGTTTTCCGGCCCTAAATCTCCCAACCTGGACAGGTCTCCATTGGGTTTCTTTCGCAACATATTTGGCGGCAGCTCAGAGGCAACGTCTGTAGCGGGAGAGAGTGCGCCACGCATTCCCCGCCGCTCGACGGGCTTCCACCAGTTCACAAGGACGATCCTGCGCCCGGACGGGCAGAAGATTCTCGACCTGGGTTTCACCTCCAGCAGCAACATCACATTCATCACGGGGCTAGGCCACAGAGCGTACAACGAAGACGTGCTGGCAGAGGCGAATTCTTCGAGGCTGGTGATTCCGGGAGCGGAAGCAGGCAGCACGATTGTGGATGTGGAGCGATTCCTTGCAGAGGATATGCAGTACGAGCCGGAGTGGTTTGACGCAGTGCTGATGTGGGACGTTTGCGACTACCTGCCCGAAGCGCTGGTGAAGCCGGTGGTGGAGCGCATCTACAGCATTACCAAGCCGGGCGGAGCACTGCTGGCGTTCTTCCATACGAGGGACGCGGGTGCGGAAGCTCCGTATTACCGCTACCACATCAAGACGGAAGACACTCTGGAATTGCAGCTTGGACCGCACTTCCAGCTTCAGCGGGTATTCCAGAACCGGCACGTGGAAAATCTCTTCCATGATTACAGTTCGATCAAGTTCTTCCTGGGCAAGGAGAACATCCGCGAAGTGCTGCTGGTGCGCTGAGCGTGCTGCGGGCTTGCCCAGCTAGAGCACTGGCACACGAAAAAAGCCGGTCCACTCGGACCGGCACTTGCAAAATATTCAGGGCCTAACTGTTGGCTGCGTATGCGGCAACAGCAGAGGAGGAAGAGGATGAGAGGCTCTGCAAGAGCTTCAAGAGCTCCTGCGCCTCCGAGGTGTTGGTTGAACTCACGCTCGATGTGTTGGAGACGGCAGTGGAGGCTTCCTTCACAAGATCAGTGGTGAGAGCGGAGAAGTCCTTCTGTGCCGCCGTGGTGTCTCCGGATTTCAAATCCTTGCTGAGAGTGACGAGATCCTGCACGACGGGATCTTTGGAAGTTGCGGTGGTGGATGCCGTGCCGGAGGTGTCTCCTGTGAGGGTTGCGAAGTCAGCCTGGGCTGCGGCGAGGTTGCCGGACTTGAGATCTGTGCCGAGCTTTTCGAGCGTCGTCTGCCGCTTCTGCGAGTTGTAGCGCAGGAGCTCTTCCAGCAGATTGCTGAGCGCGGAACTGCTGACTGCGGAGGTGGACATGGACTCTCCCTGCAAGACAGAGCAAGCGGCGTGGATCGGCTTTTCTCTTCGTGCAAGGGGAATATCGGCAGAATGGGAGAATTGTGTAGAGTGCGGGGACGAGATTTAGTGGGACGCGCGGATTCGCTGTGGAATCAGGCGGTTTCGAGTTCCTCTTCGAGCAGTTGCTTGTCGTGGAGGTCAGTGTAGTAGCCGTTGAGGGCGAGGAGTTCATCGTGGGTTCCGTACTCGACGATGGTGCCGTGGTGGAGGACGGCGATGCGGTCGGCATTGCGAACGGTGGAGACGCGGTGGGAGATGAAGATGGTGGTACGGCCCTTCATGACCTCGCGCAGGCGGTTGAGAATCTGATCCTCGGTGTGGGTGTCAACGCTGGCGAGGGCATCGTCGAGAACGAGGATGCGGGGCTCGCGGATGACGGCGCGGGCGATGGCGGTGCGCTGCTTCTGGCCTCCGGAGAGGGTGAGGCCGCGCTCGCCAACCATGGTGAGGTACCCCTCGGGGAAGCCCTCGACATCGTGCGCGATGCGGGAGATTTCAGCGGCGCGGTGGACCTGCTCCTCGGTGGCTTCCTCGACGCCGAACGCGATGTTGTCACGAATGGTGGCGCTGAAGAGGAAGGTTTCCTGGGGGACGTAGCCGATCTGGCGGCGGAGCGTGTCGAGCGGATAGTCGCGGATGGGGCGTCCGTCAATGAACACGGAGCCGGGTGCGGCGTCTGCAATGCGGGGGATGAGCGAGACGAGCGTGGACTTGCCGGAGCCGGTGGGGCCGACGATGGCGAGGCTGGTGCCAGCGGGGACGCGGAGGCTGACGTTGTGGAGGACGGCAGAGCCGGGCTGGACGGTGGAGGAGAGAGCGCGGTCACTGAGCTTGGCGTCGCCGAGGCTGGGCTGGAAGTCATAGGCGAAGGTGAGGTTGCGGAATTCGATTTCGCCGCGGATGGGGGTGCCTTCCGGGACGGTGACGAGGGCGGGGTCGTCCGCAATGGTGGGCTGCTGGCGCATGATCTGGTCAATGCGTTCCATGGAAGCAGTGCCGCGCTGGAAGATGTTGATGACCCATCCGAGAGCGATGACGGGCCAGGTGAGCATGGCAATGTACATGTTGAATTCGACGAACTTGCCGACGGAGATGCGGTGCTGGAGAACCTGGCGGCCTCCGACCCAGAGGACGATGACGAGGGCGAAGCCAAGCAACATTTCGAGGGTGGGCCAGAGCATTCCCATGAGGCGGGCGAGAGGCATGGAGCGCTTGATGTAGTCGAGGTTCTCACGCTCGAAGAGAGCGATTTCGGCATCTTCCTGGGCGTAGGCGCGGATGAGGCGGGCGCCGGAAAAGTTCTCCTGGGCGCGGGCGCTGATGTCACTGAACTTGGCCTGGATGCGCTCGAAACGCTCGTGGATGCGGGCTCCGAAATATTGCACGATGATGCTGGCGACGGGCAGCGGCAGGAAGGCCCAGAGAGTGAGCTGGGGGCTGATGCGGAGCATGAAATAGAGCGCGGCGAGGGTGAAGACGACGGTGTTGGCCGAGTACATGATGGCCGGGCCAAGCAGGGTGCGGACCGCGTTGAGGTCATTGGTGGCACGGGCCATGATGTCGCCGGTGCGGGTGCGCTGGTAGAAGCCGAAATCGAGGGCTTCAAGGTGGCGGAAGAGATCGTTGCGGAGGTCGAACTCGATTTCGCGCGAGATTCCGATGACGACCCAGCGGGTGAGGAACTGGAAGATTCCCTTGCCGGCGGCGACGGCGACGAGCAGCCAGCACCAGGTGAGGAGCTGGCGGTGATCGACACCGCGGTGGAGAAGATCATCGACGATGCGCTGGACGAGGCGCGGAGCCTGGACCATGATTCCGTTGGTGCAGAAGACGGCAAGGGTTCCGGCAAGAAAGCCCTTCCAGTAACGCTTCATGTAGGGGAACAGCGGCCGGAGTTTGGAAAATGGCAAAGGAAATCACCTATCCGTCGGTAATGCGATATAGATGCGATTGTAGCAGTGAGGGTCGCAGGGAGACGATGCGGGCGTCTATGTCGGGACTTTGAGCAGGAGGTATCCGCCGAGGAGTCCGAAGAGGAGGTCGGGAGCCCAGGCGGCCATGGAGGCGGGGAGCTGGGAGGCGTTTCCCATGGCTTCGAAGAGTCCGGCGGCGACGAAATAGACGATGGCGACTCCGAGGGCGACGGCAATTCCGGCGAGGGCGCCCTTGCGTCCGGCAGAGAGGGAGAAGGGAACGGCGAGGATGGCCATGACGAGGGTGATGAGGGGGTAGGCAAACTTCTTCTGCAACTGCACGCGCAGGCGTACTACATCAAAGCCGCTCTGCTGAAGGTCAGCGATGTAGGTGCGAAGCTCGTGGTAGTTCATCTCAGAGCTCTGGCGCACTTCCTTCTTGAAGTATGCGGGGGGCTCGATGAGAGTGGGGAAGGTGTGGGCGTCGAACTCCTGGAAGCTTTGAATGGCGGAGCCGCGGAAGGTGCGCTCCCATCCCTGCTCGAAGATCCACTTCTTCAATTCCTCTGACCAGTGGGCACGGGAGGCGTGGACGCGCCCGGTGAGTTCGAAGGTGTTGGGATCGAACTGGAAGGCCGTGATGTTGGCGAAGGTGTTCTGGTCAGGATCAAAAAACTCGTAATAGTAGATGGTGTTGTGTTCGCCGAAGATCCACTTGCGGTCAGGGCGGAGGTAGGTTTGAGCGGGCTTGCCCTTGATCTGATTGCGGATGGTTTCCTGGCGCTGGTTGGCGGTGGGGATATAGAACTGGTCGAAGAAAAACAGGCCGGTGCTGATGGCGGCGGCGATCACGAAGACGGGGAAGATCACGCGGTAGATGCTGGTTCCGGTGGCCTTCATGGCGGTGATCTCATTGCTCTTCTGGAGGAGGCCAATGGTGGTGAGGACGGCGAGCAGGACGCTGAGCGGCGTCATGATGTAGATCATCGAGGGGGTGACGTTGAGCAGGTAATCGCCCACCATGAGCAGGGGAATGCGGTTGCGGACGATATCTCCCAGCAGTTCAAAGAACGTGAAGACCAGGGTGAGCAGGATGAAAGAGATGAGGATCATCCCGAGATACATGAGGAAATCGCGGAGGATGAGTTCGTCGAGGAGCAGGGGATAGCGCAGGCTGAAGCGGCGCTTGTAGGCGGCCGAGAAGGAACCATCGGCGGCGCGGGCGGAAGTGTCGCGGTCCGGAAGAGTGAAGCGTTCCCGGATGGCGTTCCATAGGCTGCGGAGCGAGCCAAGGTCGATCATGGCCCGCTCGACGCGATAGAGCAGGACGATTCCGGCGACGAGGAAGAAGAAGTTTGCAGCCCAGACGCCGACGCCGGGAGGAATCTTGCCGCTTCGGCCTAAGGAGATTCCGGTGAGGGAGACAAAATAATAGAGGAAGACGAGGGCAATGGTGAGCACAAAGCCCATGCTCTTTCCTCCCTTGCGGGAAGAGAGGCCGAGCGGAATGCCCACCAGGGCAAGGACGAGGCAGGACGTGGGCAAGGCAAGACGACGGTGAAATTCGACAAGATACCAGCGGGCGCGGACGGCGGGAGTGTCCTGGGGGCCGCGCTGCCGCCCTGTATCCACCTCCGGGTGGTGTCCGCGAAACCAGAGCTCGGCGGTGCTCATTTCGCTGACGGGGACAAGCTCCTGCTTGCTCTCATCGGGTACGGGGAGAACGATGGGCTGATCGGTCTGGGCGAAGGTGGAAATTTCATACTGCGACGGGTTATGGGGCTGCATGACCTGCTGAGAGCCGTGGTCGAGGTGCATGCGGAGCGTGTTGGCGTCATCTGCGATGATGACGCCGTCGCGGGCCAAGGTGATTTTGGGGGATGAGGGGTCGCTGACATCCGCGAGGAAGACACCACGCCAGCGAGAAGCGTTGGATCCGGAGCGCACATCCTCCACATAAAGCACCATGTTTTTGAAGTCTTCATAGAAGACACGGGGCTGAATCTCAAAGGACGCCTGAGAGCTCTTGAGCTTGCTCTGGAGGCGGGCGAGAGCAGCCGACGACATGGGCGCGAGCCAGACGCTGTTGACCAGGGCAAAAAGCCAGGTGGTGACGGCAAAGATGGCAATGACGCGGACAAACATCCAGGCGCCGAGTCCGCTGGCGCGCATGGCGGTGACTTCACTGTCTGCTGCGAGGCGGCTCAAGCCGATAAGGATTCCGACGAGCAGACCCATGGGAATGGTAATGGTGCAGGCTACGGGCAGGGTAAGGAAAAAGAGCTCGGCAACGCTCGGCAGAGGTGCGCTGTCGCGAACGACAATCTCGAGCAGACGTCCTAGATCGCGCATGAAAATGACAAAGGTGAACAGGCCTGCGCCGATCATGGCGTGCTGTACGACTTCGCTGAGGATGTAGCGCGAGAGGATCTTCACGGCGCGACGGTCGGCACCTTTTGTCAGGACTGTGTTCTTTCGAGAGTCTAGCATGGTCGCGAGGGCTTGGGGCTGCTATCCTAGTCAGGTTCCATATCAGTCAGACCCTCATACCGGAATCTTACTTTTCAATGGCTCAAGGCAAGCTTCGACTTCTTCTTCTGTGGCATATGCACCAGCCCTTCTACAAGGACCTGGTAAGCGGCGAATACCGCCTGCCATGGGTGCGCCTGCACGCGCTCAAGGACTACTACGGCATGGTGAAACTGCTGGAGGAATTTCCCCAGGTTCACCAGAATTTTAATATTGTGCCTTCACTGGTTGCCCAGATTGAAGATTACAACTCGGGTATGTTCCGCGATCCGTTCTGGGATGTCGCGGCCAAGCCTGCATCTGAACTGAGTCCAGACGAGAAGAATTTTGCGCTGACATATCTGTTCCAGGCGCATGGCGAGCGGATGATCGGGCGGTATCCGCGATACCGGCGGCTGTGGGAGCAGGTGCGCTCCGCAGGGCCTGACCCGACGAGCGCGGCGATCACTTTTGCTGACCGCGATTACCGGGACTTGCAGGTGCTATCGCAGATTGCGTGGTTCGACGAATACTACCTGGAAGATCAGGCGATCAAGGGACTGATCGAAAAGGGATCGGGATACAGCGAAGAAGACCAGCGCTTTGTGATGAGTAAGCAGCACGAGATTCTAAAGGGCGTGCTGCCGGCCTATCGCGAGGCGGCAGCGCGCGGGTCAGTGGAACTTTCTGCGACGCCGTATTATCACCCGATTCTTCCGCTGATCTGCGACACGGATGCTGGCCGGGAATCGGTTGCGGGATTGCCGCTTCCGGCAGAGCGCTTCCGGCGGCCGGATGATGCGGAGGAACAGATCAGACGGGCACTGGATTCGCATGAGCGCACATTCGGGGTGCGTCCGGCGGGGATGTGGCCGAGCGAGGGATCGGTTTCCAACGAGGTGGTGGGCATTGCCGCACAGTTGGGCGTGCAGTGGATGGCGACTGACGAGGGCGTGCTGGGCCGGAGCCTGGGGCACCAGATGGCTCGCGACGGCGATGGCTTTCTGGACAGGAGCAGCGCAGAGAAGCTCTACAACATTTATCGCTGGCAGCGCGACGGGCAGTCGATGAACATGGTGTTCCGGGATCACCGGATCAGCGATCTGCTGGGCTTTGTTTATGCGGGTATGCCTTCCAAGGAGGCGGCCGGACATTTGCTGGGCAACCTCAAGCGGGCGGCTGCGCCAGTGCTGGAGAGCGGGCGCGACGCCGTGGTGTCCGTTATCCTGGATGGCGAAAATGCGTGGGAGTGCTACGAAGGAAACGGACGGGAGTTCCTTCGCCGCTTCTATGACGGCCTGCAGCAGGATGGGCAGGTTGAGCCGATCACGATCAGCGAGGCAATTGAGCGGCAGCCGGCGGCGAGCTTCGGAAAGCTGCGCGGGCTGGTTCCGGGGTCGTGGATCAACTCGAATTTCAACGTGTGGATTGGAGCGCCGGAGGATAACAAGGCTTGGGATTACCTTAGCCAGGCGCGCGATTTCTACGACCTGCACGCGAGCCGGGTGAAAGAAGTCCAACGCAATCTGGCGTACGAAGAGCTGTTGATTGCCGAGGGCAGCGACTGGAACTGGTGGTATGGACCGGAGCATCACTCGGCGAATGACCGCGATTTCGACGAGCTGTATCGCAAGCACCTCTCCAATGTTTACACGGCACTGGGCGGAGTTCCACCCGATCACCTGGCGCGCCCGATTTCCGGGGCGCTGATTCGCGCGACATTCGTACCGCAAACCGCGTATGTGCGGCCGAAAATCGACGGGCAGGTGAGCAACTACTTTGACTGGATGGGCGCGGCGATGTTCGCCGGAGACCGCACGGGCGGAAGCATGCACGGCAAGCTGTTTGTGCTGGAAGCAGTGTATGCCGGCATCGACGAAGAGCACCTGTATGCGCGGCTGGATTTTGCGGCCAAGCTGCCCAAGGGGAACACCACCGCTACGCTGCATCTTGCGCTGCGCGATGGGGAGGAGACGATTGGAAATCTCCGGCTGGATGCAGAGCTGGGGCAGGGACTGCTGGAAGGCTGGAAACTGCGCGAAGATGGCAAGGGCACGCTGGCATCGCAATCCAAGGCAGGCGGCGTTGAAGTGGCACTGGGCAAGGTGCTGGAGATTAAATTGCCAATGAAACTGCTGGGCGCCGGAGAGGGCAACACGTTCAATCTCCGCTTCGTTCTCTATCGCGACCGGTTGCCGATTGATGCGCTTCCGCAGGAAGGGTCGCTGGAGATACAGGTCGCGCCAGAGGACATATTGATCGAAATGGCGTACGAGTCCCAATAGGAAGCCGATTGCAGAAGAGCGGCTCGCCTATGGCGGGCCGCTTTTGCAGGCGCAAAGGAGATGGAGCGCGCGTTACATCTGCCCAGGCTGGAAGATTGCAAAGACGGCACCCTGGGGATCGCTGACGACGCTCATGCGCCCGACATGTTCGATGTCCATGGGTTCCAGGCAGATGCGGCCACTGAGCGACTTGGCCTTGGCGGAGGAAGCATCACAGTTGTCCACCAGGAAGTAACCCATCCAATGAGGCGGCATGGGCGGCCCCTGGGGTGGAATGCCGCCGATGTAATCTTCGCCATTCTGAATCTGGATGTAGCCAGCGGGTGGATTGGAGTGAGTGTCGGGAGTGAATTTCCAACCGAAGACTTCCGAGTAGAACTTGCTGGCGAGTTCGGGATTCGGGGTATTGAGATCAGCCCAGCAGAGCGAACCGTGCTCGCCCGCGACCTGTATGCCCGTGTTCCTGTTGGACTGCCAGATGCAGAAAGCTGCACCGGTAGGATCCTGAATGACGGCCATGCGTCCAGCGTCCATGACATCAAAGGGCGGAGCCAGAAGCTTGCCGCCGGCCTTGGCGGCAAGGGCGGCAGAGGCATCGGCATTTTCTACCGCGATGTAGAGCATCCAGTTGGGAGGGACACCGGCGGCCTTCTGCTCCGGGCGAAGCGTGGCGGCGGCACCGACTTCACGGCCCGCAAGATGGAACATGGTATAGAAGTCGTTCGGTCCCATGGGCAGATCCTGCGCGGTCCAACCGAAGAGCGAGCAATAGAAAGCCTTGGCGGCATCCTGATCTGAAGTAGCAAGTTCAATCCAACAGAAAGATCCGGGTTTGTGCGAGCCGATAGTCGTCATGGCGAAAAAGTATATATCGAGAGCTTGTGCTTGCGCGTCAATTTTTCGGGGAGCAGCAATCCGGGTAGGATGGGAGTACGCAGAGGGAGTAAGGGGGACTCAATATGGCAGAACTGGTGAGAACCGGCGTTTCGATAGAACAGGACTTGCTGGAGAAATTTGACAAGGTGATCGCGCGGCGCGGCTATGGAAACCGCTCGGAGGCGTTGCGCGATCTGATTCGCGAGATGCTGGTGTCCGAAGCGGTGAATGCCAACAAGCCGGTAGTGGCTACGCTCTCCATGGTGTATGACCACCACAGGCCGGAACTCTCCAACAAACTGAATGCGGCACAGCACCGCCACCATGGGAACGTGCTGGCGGCGACCCACGTCCATCTGGATGAGAATAACTGCTTCGAGGTGGTGATCATGAAGGGGCTGGCAGGAGAGGTGAAACACCTGGCCGATCACATGCTGAGCATGCGGGGCGTGAAGCATGGGAAACTGGTGATGACCGCGACGGGCAAAGGGTTCTAGCCGCACGGTAACACGATTTACAATTTCGTGTTATTCGTGCCATCATTCCAGTAGCTGCCCGGGGCGAGTAAGGCGGAGTGCGACCCAAGTCTTGCGGCTGAGGATGCGGAGTGAGGTCTCAACGGCATTCAGATTGGGGATCGCGTCTGCCTGAACGGGTTTTCTTGATTTCTATACAGTGCATGCTGTTGTTCTTCCTGCTGCTTGGTTCCACTTCAAGCGCGGCGCAGGAGGGAAGGACTGTCTCAGGGATTGTGGTGGATGAGCGCGGACAAGTGGTCGTGGGGGCTACAGTGTCCGCTTATGGGGCGAGTGGCGAACGCAGCACTGTCACTGACGCGCAGGGTGGATTCAAGCTGAGGGTTGCGCAGGGCGGAGTGACGCTGACAGTCAGCGGGATGTACATTGCGCAGTTGAAGCGGACGATTGCCGCTGGAGAAGCGGCATCAGGACTGCGGTTGCAGATTCGCTATGCGATTCCGCCTTCGCGCGAGAGCCTTGTGATCACGGCGACGGCAGCCGATCCGGCAATTGACAGGCGCGACGGGGCGCTCTACCAGAACACGCTATTCCTGCGCGACGACCAACTGCTGGAAACCCTGGACAGCGGCATCAACGCCGGGCAGCATGAAGGCGGCGGCAAATCGCTGGAGTTCCGGCGCTTTGGATTCAACCTTGACCATGGGGGTACCAACGGCGGCATCAAGGTGCTGGTGGATGACGTTCCGCAAAACCAAGCGACACAGGGGCACGGGCAAGGATACCTGGGATGGCTGAAGACGTTGAGCCCTGAACTGGTGGAAGGCGTTGACATCATCAACGGACCATTCCACGCCGAGTATGGGGACTTCTCGGCGCTGGGGGTGATCCACATCCGGCAAAAAGAGCGCATGGAGAATGTCTGGATGCTGAGGGCACAGGGCGGCTCGTTTGGTGCATACCGGACGTTCGCGGCGTGGAGTCCGAAGTTGGCGAAGGTTGATAGTTTTGTCTCATGGGAGCACGCCTTCACCGATGGCCCCTTCCAGAAGCCATTGAACTACGTGCGCGACAACTTTACGGGCAACTACACGCGGAAGCTGGGCGGCACACAGTCCATTGGACTGCGATTCAGTGGCGGGCGGAACGATTTCGATTCTTCGGGGCAGATTCCGCTGGACCAGGTAATGATTGGCAACCTGGACCGGTTCGGTTTCGTGGACCCGAGCGACGGTGGCGTGGTGCGAAACGGCGGGGGCAGCGTCTATTACAAAAAGAGCGTTGGTGCGAGCGACACATTGCGTCTGGATGGCTATGCAATGCGTTCGCTCTTTGATCTGTTCTCGGATTTTACCTACTTCCTCAATGATCCTGCCCACGGCGACGGCATCCAGCAGCACGACTCGCGGTTGCAGGCCGGAGGCAGCGCCCAGTACGTGCACTCGGGTAGTTTGCTGGGGCACCCGGCTGTGCTGGTGACGGGCGCGAACCTCTCGGATAGCTGGATCTACGTGGGGCTCTATCATCAGCAGAATCGCAGGATCATTGCGCCAGTGAAGGGAAATCCCTGGAGCGAGGACAATGTCCATATTACGAACGGGTCTCTGTATGCGCAGGAGGCAGTTGAGCTTCGTCACCTGCACCTGGACGCGGGCCTGCGCTTTGACAGCTTCCGGTTCAATCTCGCGGACCGGCTGATGGCGGCGAACAGCGGCGTGAGCTTTGCGGCCAGTGCGGAGCCCAAGTTGAACGCGGTCTATACCCCGGCGGCACGCATTCCTCTCTCGCTGCATTTCAATTATGGGCGTGCGGTGACCAGCCAGGACGCACGAGGGATTGCGCTGGCGCCATCGGCTCCGAAGGCGGCGGCGACAGATTTCTACATGCTCGGAAGCTCGCACAACCTGAGACGATTCGGGGCAAGCATGGACGTATTCCTGATTCATCGGCAGCATGAGAGCGTCTATGATCCGGACAACGGCAGCGTGCAATACCAGGGGCCGAGCCGTTCCTATGGATGGGAGGCGAAGGCCTCCGTCCAGGTTAGTCGCTTTGTAAGCTGGAACGCAGGGGTGACCCAGGTTTCCAACGCATTCTTCCTGGGGACGAAGCCTCGCCAGTATGTGGATTCAGCACCGCACACTGTGGGCAATGCTAGCATCACTTTGAATGCCTGGCATGGCCTGTTCAGTTCCGTACGCTACCGTCATATAGGGCACTACTTGCTGGTGAATCCCGACAGCGCGGCGGTTGCACCTGCCCCTCCTTATACCAGCGCGGTCTCCACTCATGCCTCCGGACTGGATGTAATCGATTTTGCGTTGACGAAGAGACTGGGCCGCAGAATGGAGTGGAACTTCTCGGCAGACAATTTGAACAACAAGCGCTACTACGAAACGCAAAACTATTTTGATTCCCGCCTGACGCCGGCAGCGCCAGGGCAGGCGCGCGTCCACGGAACTCCCGGGTATCCAGTTGGCTTTACGACGGGGCTAACACTGCGTCTTGAGTGAGTTGCTAGGCGCACTGCTCATCGCGAGAGACTGCCCTGGCGGGAGACATGGGCAAGGAGCGCCTGGGGCGTGGTGCCGTTGAGTTCGCGCGGAAAGAGGTGGATGAAAGGCACTTCGCCCTGTGAGAACTGGGAGCGGACATCATCCGTGAGAAACGGGGGGGCGTGGTCCCCTACGACTAGAAATTCGGTGGGCGGCAACGCCGGGTCGCTCGCCATGGCCGCGACCTCAGCGTGTACCCGCTGTACCAATCCTCGCCAGACGCACAACTGCTCCGCGCTGCCCGACGTGCTGGCGCAGCCGAACTGGCTGAGCATGCCGCTGCCTGTGGGAACGGGGAGGTGCGAGTTCAGGGTGAGCCAGTAGATGAACTGCGGCCGCCTCATCCCTAGAAGTTGCCGGTGAATCAGCTCACCGACGGCAGTGTCGCAGGTTCCCGGGAATGCTCCTTCACAGTATTCCGCTTGGCCAAGCTGCTCCCGGAATATGCGTTTCTCGAAGCCAAGGTCGCGATACCAGATCACGCGGTCGAACATGGTCTGGGTAAACCCGTGGAACGCCGTTCCTTGGAATCCCCTGCTCTTGAGAATTGCAGGAAGACACTTGGGAGCCAGCCTGGCAGCTTCCGATGTGGTGCTCAGCCCGCCGCTCACTCCGCACAATTCGCGGAATTCCCCTGCCACGGTGCTTCCACGGAAAGGGGTGGTACCGGTCTCGACCTGGTATTTCTGACGGATCAACGCACTGCGATAAGGCGCGTTCAGGCGCTGGGCCGCGGCTGGATCCCGCAGCAATCCGTAGGACTCCACGAGAATGAGGACGATGTTGTGCGGAGGAGAGGATGGCGCGGTGGAAACTACGCGCAAGATGCCAAGTGCGTGTGAGGCGCTGTCAATGGGCTGAGTGGGCAATTTGTCACCGTGGGCCAACATGCCCCAAAGGGAGTGACCGGCGCGATAGAGTGCCGAACTCGACGGCTTCTGAGGAGTAGAGGCTCCCTGGAATGCGGGGCTGGCCCCCAGGCTAGCCGCCAGCAGGATACAGAGCGTGATGCTGAGGAGGGCGGCCTGAGGGCGACGATCTTGCGCGGGGGAGTCTCCCGCGATCTTCCAGCAAAGCATCCCCAGCATCCAGCCACCAAAGACGAGTCCAAGAACGATCGAGAGGAGCCGGAGCGGCGGAAGTTGGGAGAAGAACAGTGCAGCCACCAGCCATTCCGTTTGATTGAAATAGTTGAAATAGTAGTAGATGGAGGCACAGGAGAAGGCGTCCAGGCAAAACACAAGGATGAACGCTGCGATTCCCGGGGTGACCGGAAGATAGAGCGCGACGATTGCGAGGAGAAGGTAATCGAGGTTGAACTGTCCGCGCGGCGCCTTCATGATGAGATGCTGTGCTACCCAGAAAGGGGCGTTGGCAACAATCAGAAAGGCTGTCAACCGGCGCAGGAACAAACGAAACTGATGTGCACTCAGCGGCGTCAACGCCATTGCTCTAAGATAACGAAGGCGCAGCGATCCACGGAGGTTTTACCGGGTTACTCGTGATCGAGAGCCCGGATACGGAACATTGTGCGCCATCCTTCCCGATTCGACTTTGGCGCGAAGCACAGTCAGCGCTTGTCGCCCTCCCCTGGTGCGAGGAAGAGATTCTCCTCCAACCCATGCTGGCGGGTGTACAAGTCATGGTAGCGTCCCTCCTGCATCAGCAACGCGGAGTGCATGCCGCGCTCCACAATGCGCCCTACCTCGACGACGAGAATCTGGTCTGCCTTCCTGATGGTGGAGAGGCGATGAGCGATGACGAAGGTCGTGCGGCCGCGCATGAGGTAGGCAAGACCGCTCTGGATGATGGCTTCAGATTCGGAGTCGAGACTGGAGGTGGCTTCATCCAGGATGAGTATGCGGGGGTCGGCGAGAATGGCGCGCGCAATGGAAAGCCGCTGGCGCTGCCCGCCGCTTAGTTTTACGCCGCGCTCGCCGATGATGGTGTCATATCCTTCCGCAAAAGTATCGGCAAACTCATCAACGCGGGCAATGCGGCAGGCCTCGACGATCTGCGCTTCGCTGGCATGGGGGCGTGAAAAAGCGACATTCTCGCGGATGGTGCCGTCAAAGAGGAACGAGTCCTGCAGCACCACTCCGAGCTGGCTGCGGTAGCTCTCGAGCCGCACGGTGGACAGGTCCACGCCGTCGATAAGCACCTGCCCTGCCTGCGGCGCGTGGAACGCCGCCAGTAGAGAGATGATGGTGGATTTTCCGGATCCAGAGGAGCCGACGAGCGCAGTGAGCGTCCCTGGAGAGGCGCGGAAGCTGACCTCGTGCAGAACAGTCTTTTCCGGTGTGTATCCGAAGGTGACATCGCGGAATTCGACCGCCCCCTCAATCCTCCCCAGAAACTGCGTGCGCTTGGCATCCTCGTCTTCAGGATGCTCGTTCAGCACCTCTCGGGTTCGCTCCAGTCCGGCCAGAGCTTCCGTGATCTGGGTGCCGATGCCGACTACCTGAAAGAGAGGTGCGGCCAGATATCCGAGAAACATGGTGTAGGTGAAGAATCCGCCGAGGGTGAGCTTTCCGGCCAGAATCTGGCGCGAGCCCAGGAACATGACGATGGCGCCGACCACGCCCATGAGCATGGCCGAGGAGAGCCCGAGCAGGGAAGTTGCCGTGAGAGTCTTGAATACGTTTTGCAGCAGCCGATCCAGCCCTACGGCAAACACCTCGTGCTCGCGTGCTTCGGCATGGTACCCCTTCACGACGCGCACTCCCCCCAGCGACTCTGTGAGGCGTCCGGTGACCTCGGCATTAATCTTTCCGCGCTCGCGGAAGATGGGGCGAATGGTCTGGAACGCCTTGCGCAGTGCAACACCGAAGACCAGCAGGAAGCCAAAGGCAATCGCCGTCATTACCGGGCTGATGCGCACCAGCACGACAAACGCAATGGCGGCCGTCAGCAGTCCGCCTACAAAGTCGATCAGCCCGGTGCCGACCAGGTTGCGCACACCTTCCACGTCGGTCATGATGCGCGATACGAGGGTGCCCACCTTGTTGGAATCGAAGTACTGGAGCGGGAGTCTGCCTACGTGCTCCTGCACTTTACTGCGAAGCTCTGCAATCAGGCGCTGCGCGGCCTTGGAGAGTGTCTGTGTCAGCGCGAAGGAAGTGAGCCCCTGCACCATGGTCGAGATAAGAACCACTCCCACCAGGGGCATGAGCATGGCCGCGCGATGTTTTCCGATGACGTCATCCACCAGGAACTTGGTGGAGGCCGGCAGGACCAGTCCGGTGATGCGATTGATCACCATCAGGACGAAGCCGAGAGCCAGCAGCGCGCGCCGCGGACGGATCAGGGCCCAGACTTCGGGCAGAGCTTTAAAGACCGAGATGGGGGGACCGCTGTGAGGTTCAGATCTTGATCGGAAATGCACCTCAGTATTGTCTCATCCCTTGGCCCGGCAAATGCAAAAGGCCCGCCGGAGCGGGCCATCTGCTGACTTGAAGGTTATATTACCTGGCCGCAGTTGTGTCCGAAGCCGGTGGCGCGGCGGTTTCCGCCGTTGGCTGCGGAGTTGCCTCGGTTGGAGCGGGCTTCGGTTCGTCCATCGCCTTTGGCGTTTCCGCCGGAGTTTCCAGCGAAAGGCGGGTGAGGTGAGGGAAGACCGGAGTCACTTCAAACGGCATCTTTTCTCGCGCGGTCAGTAATTGTACGGGCTTGTTCTTGCTGATTTCGATCTTGTTATTCCAGGGATCAACCCGGATGCGTCCGCCGAGCGGAAGCGCGGCGATCTGGGCAACATTCTTGGGTTCCAGCTTGGGCGCCGAATTGGTCAGTTCCTTCAGGCGCAGGTCGCCTGAGCCACCGGTGGAAAGGGAGTTTCCCATTTCCGAGCGGATCAGATGCGGCAGCGCTCCACGCCGGGCATCCACCTGGCGAAGGAAGAGTCCAACGGTCTCCAGCTTGTCGTGATACGGCGAACTTCCCAAGAGGGCGAGCGCCTTGGTGTCGGCTTCCTTCTCCTGCTCCAGGGTGCGCGTGAAGTGCATGCGGCGCAGAACCTGCTGATCGGAGACGGTGGAACGGTCCTTGAACGCGAAGGTGGTGTCTGTGGGGTGGCCGAGCACGATGTGGGCCAGTTCGTGGGAAAGCACGGCGGCCAGGGAAGCTTCATCGGGCAGCACGTCCAGCATGCCGCGGCTGATGAAGATGGTGTGGCCCATGGTGAAGCTCTCAACCGGGAAGGTGAGCAGCACGCGGCAGCGCACTTCCGGTTGAATGTCGAGATTGTTGGTGATCTCCAGATTGTTGACGACCGTGTTCAGGACCTTGTCAACCTCTCCGGATCTCGCCAGCAGTCCTCCGCGTTCGAGGCGCTCGACGACGTTGTCCTCCGCCTGACGCTGCCAGGCGCGCTGGGCTGCCACTGGAGCAAGGTCCTGCGTCTTGTCGCTGTTGTCCTTTACGGAAGCGGCGCTTTCGTCATCGACCAGGACTTCGGTGAATTCGTTTTCGGCATGGCCCTTGCCCACGTTGTAGCCCCAGATGCGGGTCTGCGCCTTATAGCTGCCGCCACGAACCTTGGCGTGAGGCGTCTCGTGGTCTTCGCTGTACACGTAAGCGGGCAGCCACACACCAGGACGCATATTCAGGCGCCAGGTATCGAAGTGCAAGTGCATTCCCTCGGTGGTAGAGGAGAATGTACCGTTGAAGCGAACGATGTTGAAGTCACGGTCCTCCACCCAGACACGGCCAAGGAAGCGGCCAGCGCCGGAGTGCGGCTTCGGCGTCACGTCAATGACAATGCATCGCAGGTCGCCGAGAAATTCGCGGCCCTGATAGTCAAAGGTGTAGTGAGCGCGGTCCAGTCCGCGGAGATCCATCAGCATCATCCACGAGAAGCCCTGAGCCACAAACTCTGTTTTCATTTCCTTGGTTACGCCGTGGAGTACGCGGGCCAGGAATCCAGGCTCGGGGTGGAACGAGGTATCCAGCAGCGTCTTTTTGAAGCCGACGCGAGTCAGGAAGTATTGATCGCCGTACGGAATCAGGCCCAGTTCCTTGTCGGGACGCATCGTCTGCAGGTAAGTCTCTACCAGCGGAGAATAGGTCCGGAGGGCCTTGGTGTTTTCGGTTTCACGAGCGAGCACTCGATCCACCACGCGGTCAAAAGCGCTGTTCGCAGGAGCGCTGGCAGATGCCACCGGTGCTTTTGCGGCGAAGGCGGCGGTGCTGGCGACCGCGAAGACGATTCCCAGGAGCAGGTACTTTACACGTCGATCCATCTTAATTCCTCGGTTAAGGCTCGCGTTATGAGAGCTGAAAAACAATGTGTAGGGTTGCGTTCGAGTCAACCGGATGGCCATCGCGCATCGCCGGGCTAAACTTTACGCCTTGCGCCGCACGCTGAGCCGCTTCGTCCAATCCATGGCCCAGTCCACGTACAACGTTGATGATCCGAATCCGTCCGTCTGCCATGAAAACCACGTTAATCAGAACCTCTCCCTCCACCCTAAGTTGACGAGCTTCGGAAGTATATACAGGGGTTGGCTTACTTTGGATCAAAACAGGAGCTGAGGTGACCTGAGTGAGTGCGGCCTTGGCGCGCCGCGTTTCCTCAGGAGGAATGGGAGGCGCAGCAGCGGTTACGAATGACGTGGACTGAATGCGCCCTTGGCCGGCGTTTCCGCCGCGGCCACCGCCACCCTGGATGGCAACGCCGTTTCCAAATCCAGCGCTGGCTACCGTACCGCGCACGCCGGAGGTGCCGCCAGTTCCGTTTCCGTGGCCCCCACCGGCAGGCAGATCAAACGATCCGAGCGCCGCGATGTTGGCCTTGCCGTTTCCCTTGTTGCTGACAGGCACGCCGTTGGGATCACCGAAGCCGCCGGTCTGGACCTTGCTGGGCGCTAAATTCTGCAGCGTAGGGGTGGCCGAGCTCCCGCCAAAGGTGTTGGTGGCGACGATCTTCGAGGCCTTTGGACCGGGCAGTGCATTCAGAACTTTGGAGTCGAACTTAGGCGCTGAGACCGCAAGTTGCGGCTGCGCGATTTCAGCGACTTCCGTGATGCGGCGCACCCGTTGCGGCTGCTGTACCTGGAGAACCGGAGCTGGTGTTGCAATTTTGGGCTGAGCTGCAATTGTCGGCTCGGGTTGGAGCTTCTGTACCGGATGGGGCTTCGGCTTAGCTTCTGGGGTCTTTGGAGCCAGGTCAAAAGGCGGAGGGGCCATGAGTTCCATGCGCTCTACCCCGGTTGGAATGAACGTGGGCGCGGTCAGTGAGAGGAAGAGCACCACAGCCAACAAACTCGCCTGCAGGATGAAGCTGGCAACAAATGCGCCCCAGTGATTGCGCTTCACCGGTTCTTGGACACTGATGAACAAAGGACTAGAGTAAGTGCTCATAGCAATCCCCAATCTCGCCTGCAGCCATCGAAACCTGCTGATCCTATTCCGCCCAGTGCCGCGCGGACGAGCAAAACCACTTTGCCGGAACCAGGACGCGTATCCAAGCTGCTGACACAACATCCATCATGCGTTTTCAGAACTCGCTACATTGTAATTTGCGAAGCCGGGTGGGCATACAGGGTAAGCCCTTAATCCGTATCCTTTATCTATGTAGCACTATACTAAGCTGAACTTCCTCATCTCAGCTACCCCCAATAACGCCTTCGAAAACAGGAGTTTTCATGAGGATCAACTGAGTTCCAAGATGATGAGGGCTGACGGCATTGAGGGTCAAGTTACAGGAGTTGTACTGCTCTTAGCGAAAAGTAGTTACTCTCCGATCACCTTCACCAGCACTCGTTTGCTTCTTCTACCATCAAATTCCGCGTAGAAAACACGTTGCCACGGGCCCAGATCGAGCTTGCCGGCTGTGATTGGGACAATGACCTGATGGTGTACCAGCATGGACTTGAGATGTGCATCGCCATTGGTCTCGCCAGTCTGGTGATGCTTGTAATTCGGGTTACGGGGAGCGAGTTTCTCCAGCCACTTCTCGATGTCCTCGATGAGCCCTTCCTCGTTGTCGTTGACATAGACTCCGGCGGTGATGTGCATGGCCGAAACCAGAGCAAGCCCTTCCTGGATGCCGCTCTGGCGCACAATCTGCTCCACCTGCGGGGTGATGTGCACGTATTCGTGCTCGCTGCGTGTATGGAATGTCAGATACTGGGTATGTGCCTTCATGCTCAAAGTGTAAGACAGTTGCGCCCTTGCCTCATCTTCCGCAGGTATAATCCCCTGCCATGAGCGAACAGGACGAACTTCGTGCACTAGGTGAGTTGGTTGCGCAACTCACACAGAGAGTTTGCCGGTTGGAACAGGCAATGCGATATTCTTTGCTGCGCGACCCTGCAATCCAGCAAAGCAGCAGTTCTGCTTCGATACGAAATCCCCCTGCCACAACTCCAGAGTCACTGCCAACGGCTGGTGTGCCGCATGCAATAGCCGAGCCACAAACGGAGTCTCTGGAACGGCGGATCGGCTCCCAGTGGCTGAATCGGGTTGGGGTGATTGCTGTGCTGGTGGGCGTTTCGTATTTCCTCAAACTCGCTTTTGACAGCGGCTGGATCAGCGCAGGGGTGCGTGTGATTGTTGGGCTGGTGGGCGGGACGGGGCTGTGCTGGTGGAGCGAACGCTTCCGGCGTCCGGCTTCGCTTGCCTTTTCCTATTCGCTGAAGGCGGTGGGCATCGGCACCCTTTATCTCTCACTCTGGGCTTCGTTCCAACTCTATCACCAGATTCCTGGAGCCGTTGCCTTCCTCGGCATGATCCTGGTAACGGCGGCCACGGCAGGCGTGGCGCTTGTGCAGGATTCAGAGTTGCTCGCTGGCCTTGCCCTGCTCGGTGGCGTGCTGACCCCTGTGCTCTGCTCCACTGGGGAGAATCACGAGGCCGCGCTGTTTTGCTACCTGCTTGTGCTCTCGCTGGGAGCTTTTTTTCTGCAGCGTGCCAAAGAGTGGCCGCGTTTACTGTTTGGAGCCTTCCTTGGGACAATCGTGCTTGGTGGGGCGTGGTTCAACGCCTACTACAGCGACGAGCAGTTCTCTGAGTCGCTGCTCTT
>CAILAZ010000091.1 GCA_903832295.1 uncultured Acidobacteriota bacterium | reverse complement strand
GGAGCAGTGACGAGGGCAGTGTCGCGGCCGCGACTGAGAACATCCTGCAGGGCGGTGCGAAGTGCGTCGGCATCGGTTGCGCCGGGCGGGAGCTGAACCATATATGCAGCGCGCGCCCAGATGACGGGCGAGAGCGAGTCGGCATCTGCGCCGACGGCTACGATGACCATCTCGGAGTCCGCGTTGAGAGCGTTGATGAGTTCATGGACGGCTTCTGCCCTGGACTTCAAGGGTGCCTCACCGGCTCCAACTTGGGGACCGGACGCGAGAATGACTCCGCAAACGCCAGGGCTATGCATGGGATAAAGGTAGCAGGAGCGGGACGATGTATCCAGTGGGGATTGCGGAGGAGGATTTCTGGAGTGGAATCCGGGCGCGGTGATTGCTACAATAATCCGTTCAGTGGGGGACTATGGAAAAGAATGTGAGCGGCACGGAGCGCTTCCAGGCGCTGGCGGGAGATCCTCAGAGTCCGGCACGCATTGCGCAGGTTACCTATGGCGGGAGCCACGAGCAGGACGGGGTGGTTCTGACGACGCTGGATTCAGCGGTGAACTGGGTACGCAAGAGCTCGATTTGGCCGATGACGTTCGGGCTTGCCTGCTGCGCGATTGAGATGATGGCAATGGGCGCGTCGCGCTTTGATATTGCGAGGTTCGGCGCCGAGGTGTTCCGGCCGTCGCCGAGACAGTCTGATTTGATGATTATCGCGGGACGGGTTTCACAGAAGATGGCGCCGGTGATCCGGCAGCTCTACATGCAGATGCCGGAGCCGAAGTGGGTGATCTCGATGGGAGCGTGCGCGACCTCGGGCGGAGTGTTTAACAACTACGCGATTGTGCAAGGGGTGAACCAGTGGATTCCGGTGGATGTGTATGTGCCGGGATGTCCGCCACGTCCGGAACAGTTGATTTATGCGATTACGCTGCTGCAGGAGAAGATCAAGAATGAGCGGGGATCGTTTAAGAGGGCGTTGAATATCGGGGAGTAGGACTGAGAGTGAAGACCTCGCTTGAAAGCAAGGTCAAGGTCAACTACCCCACCCAGCGAAAAGCGCGTTGGATGGGCACCCCGCAGGTTTAGCAGTAAGCAAGAAAATGCGTCATCCGGAGAGACCGGATGACGCATTTTTGTTGCGGCTAGCGAAGCTCGGGGAAATCTTCTTCGCGGTATTCCATCTGGACGCGCTGGCCGCTTTCGACATGGAGGGCTTCGGCTTTTCGAAGCTGGACGCGTCGGATTTTGCCGGAGATGGTTTTGGGGAGGTCGGCGAATTCGATGCGGCGGATTCGCTTGTAGGGGGCGAGGGCCTTGCGGATGTGCTGGAAGATGGAGAGCGCCAGATCACGCGAAGGTTCGACGCCGGAGCGAAGAATGACGAAGGCCTTGGGGATGGCCGTTCGGATGGGGTCGGGCGAGGGAACGACGGCACACTCGACGACATCGGGATGCTCGACCAGGGCGCTTTCGAGTTCAAAGGGACTGATGCGGTAGTCGGAGGCTTTGAATACGTCATCGGCGCGGCCGACGAAGGTGAAGTAGTCATCGGCATCGCGGGACATGACGTCTCCGGTGCGGTAGATGGGGCCGGTGAGGCGCTGGACGTTGCCCCGGTCATCCTGATAACCGGGCATGAGAGCGAGAGGCGCGGGGTTGAGGCGGATGCAGAGTTCGCCCTCTTCGACCTCCTGGTCGTCGATATCGAGAAGGACAAGTTTGTAGCCGGGGAGCGGGCGTCCGACGGAGCCTAGCTTGAGGGACTGGCCGGGGGAGTTGCCGAGCTGTGCGGTAGTTTCAGTTTGGCCGTAGCCGTCGCGGATGGTGATGCCCCAGGCATCGCGAATGCGCTCGATGACTTCAGGATTGAGGGGCTCTCCGGCGCTTACCAGCTCGCGGAATTTTACCTTGTAGGCGGAGAGATCCTCCTGGGCAAGCATGCGCCAGACGGTGGGCGGGGCGCAGAAGGTTGTGACTCCGGCTCGGACGAGAGCATTGAGAAGACCGGCGGCATTGAAGCGCGCCTGGTTGTAGGCGAAGACGGTGGCCTCGGCGTTCCAGGGAGCGAAGACGCAGCTCCAGGCGTGCTTGGCCCAGCCGGGGGAGGAGAGGTTGCAGTGCACGTCGCCGGGTTGGAGACCGATCCAATACATGGTGGAGAGATGCCCGGCAGGATAGCTGGCGTGGGTGTGCAGGACAACCTTGGGCTTGCTGGTGGTGCCGGAGGTGAAGTAGAGCTGCAGGGGATCGGAGGCCTTGGTGTCGCCGTCTGCGGTGAAGGCGGCAGGGAAGGCGTAGCCCTCGTGGAAGCTGCGCCATCCGGGGATGGAGCCTCCCACGGTGACGCGGCTGAGAGCGGTGACGTTGTCGAATTTCGAGGCGAAGTCGGCGGTGGTGATGATGTGGCGGACGTTGCCGCGGAGGATGCGGTCGCTGATGTCGTCCTGGGTAACGAGCGTGGTGGTGGGGACAACGACGGCTCCGAGCTTCATGGCGGCGAGGATGGACTCCCATAGCTGGGGGACGTTGCCGAGCATGAGCATGATGCGGTCTCCGCGGCGAACACCGAGGCTGCGGAAGAAATTGGCGATGCGGGAAGAACGCTCGGAGAGCTCGGCGAAGGTGAGACGTTCCTCGCCACCCTGCTCATACATCACCCAGAGCGCGATCTGATCACGCCGCGGTCCCTGGGCGATGGCGTCAAACCAATCCAGAGCCCAGTTGAAATGCTGAAATTCAGGCCACTGGAAGTTGGCACATGCGGCAGCGTAATCCTCGCGATATTTCAGGAGAGTGTCGCGGGCTGCCAAGAAACGTTGATACGCCGAACTGCCAGTTGCTGCAGAAGATGTCATCGCGTCCTCCTCAGGTACAACTCTGCGCCGCGGGCTTGCCGAAGTGCGGGGCAGGTTACGAAAGTGCGGCCACCGATTATGGCAAAAGGCAGGCGAATTTACCAGCAACGAGGGAGGAAAGAAGCAGGTAAGCCACTCCAAGCAAAGCAGGTAGGTGGAAGGGGCGACGGCAGGAGACGGAGGCCGGGCACGGGCGACGATGCTGAGCGTGGGGAGCGCAGGCAAAGAACAATCCCGTTAAGTTATTGCAGACAGATGCCGATACCTAAGGAGGCGGAAGGGCTTCACTCCCTTCCAATCGCCGAATGAGGGACGATGATACGGCTCCGGACGCAGACGGTGTTTCCGATTCTTGCGTTAATCGCGGCAATCATGCTGGCGGTGGGTTTGTCCGCACAATCCGCACCGAGCATCTCCGACCCGCTGAGTGCTCAAGCTACATCAAGAATTGTGCAGGCGGTGCAGAGCGGCAGAACACAAGTACTGCTGGGAAACCGGCACCCGCTGGCGCGTGTTGAGTTTGAATCGGGCATGGTTCCGGCAAAGCTGCAATTGCAGCAGATGGTCCTGGTGCTGAAGCCCTCCGCAGCACAGCAGGCGGCACTGGAAACGCTGCTGGAGGCACAGCGCACTCCGAGCTCTCCGTACTTCCACCACTGGCTGACGCCGGGAGAATTTGCGGAACACTACGGCGCCTCCGAGATGGACGTACAGCAGATTGTGAGCTGGCTGCAGGGCCATGGATTGCATGCGGGGCAGGTGACAGCATCCAGGCGGGCGATTGAGTTCAGCGGTACGGCGGAGCAGGTGGAACGCGCCTTTGGAACCAGCATGCGGCAGTACAGGGTGGACGGCGCACTCCACGTGGCGAATGCAAGCGATCCGGTGATTCCGGGTGCGCTGGCTCCGGTGGTGGCAGGGGTGCTGTCCCTGAACGACTTCAGGCCGGCGGCCATGAACTCCGGAATTCGGAACCCGGCAGTGGAGTACACATTTGGCGGCACGCATTTTGTAACTCCCGCCGACCTGGCCGCGATCTACGACGTGAATCCGCTGTACACACAGGGAGTGGACGGAAGCGGACAGAGCGTGGCGGTTGTGGGAAGGTCCAATGTGAAACTGAGCGACCTGCGTGCGTTCCGCTCGACCTATGGACTCCCGGTAAACGATCCGCAGGTGATTGTGAACGGCATCGATCCGGGGACAGCGAACTTCAACGAGTTGCTGGAAGCGACCCTGGACGCGGAGTATGCGGGAGCGCTTGCGCGGATGGCAAGCGTGAAATTTGTGGCCACGGCATCCACGGCGACGACGGATGGAGTGTTTCTGTCAGCTCAGTACATCGTGAACCAGAATCTTGCGCCAGTGATGACGATGAGCTTCGGGATGTGCGAGGCGCAACTGGGAGCAGCGGCCAATACCTTTATCAGCGGACTGTGGCAGCAGGCAGCGGCGCAGGGAATCACGGTGGTAGTGGCTTCCGGGGACAGCGGGGCGGCGGGATGCGATGCTCCAACCTCGACCTATGCGCACAACGGACAGGGCGTGAACGGACTGTGCTCGACGCCTTACGATCTCTGCATTGGAGGCACGGAGTTTAATGATGCCGGCAATCCGGCGCAGTACTGGTCTGGAAGCAATACGGCGGGAACGTATGGCTCCGCGCTGAGCTACGTCCCGGAGGTGGTGTGGAACGAGAGCGGTGGATCGCTGTGGGCGAGTGGAGGCGGACGCAGCCAGGTGTACGCGAAGCCTTCCTGGCAGACGGGACCGGGAGTTTCGCTGGACCGCTCGCGCGACGTGCCGGACGTTTCACTGACGGCGGCATCGCACGACGGATACATGGTGGTGGTGGGCGGACAGCAATATGCGGTGGGCGGAACTTCGGCTTCGGCGCCGGCGCTGGCAAGCATGCTGGGGCTGGTGGTACAGAGCACGGGGTCAAGACTGGGACTGGCGAACCCGAGGCTGTACTCCCTGGCGGCACAGCAGGGCAGCGGCGGGGCAGCGGTCTTCCATGACATTCTGAAAGGCAGCAACGGCGTTCCGCTGCTGGTGGGCTACGCCGCGGGCAGCGGCTTCGACATGGCAACCGGACTGGGATCCGTGGACGCGTCGATGATGGTTTCGCACTGGCTGGATGGACAGAGCGGGCCGGCACTCCAACTGACGATGGACCGCAGCGCACTGGCTGTGATGGCGGGAATGACCGGAACGATTGCAGTGCAGGTAGGGGGGACGGGAGGCCTGAACTCGGCCGTGGCACTGACGGCGAGCGGACTGCCAGCTGGAGTCTCTGCGACATTTTCGGTGCCCTCAATTGCGGCTCCGGGAACGGGCAGCAGTTCGCTGTTGCTGACGGTGGATGGGAGCGTAATTCCGGGAGTCTATGGGTTCAACGTGAATGCCCACGGAGGCGCAGTCAGTGCGTCGTCTCCGGCGACCCTGACGGTGACAGCAGCGGGGATCGAGCTTATGAGCTCACAGGACAAGATCAGCGTGACGCCGGGGAACAAGGCGAGTACAGTCTTCACGACGGTGGGCAGTTCAGCCCTGATTGCGGGCGTGACCTTTCACCATGCGGGGATTCCGGCGGGAGTGACGGCGAGCTTTTCTCCCGCGAGCATTGCTGCCCCTGGCAGCGGCAGCACAACGATGACCTTGACGTGCGGAAGCACAGCAGTGACGGGCAGTTACGTGATGCTGGTAACCGCGGCCGCCGGATCGGTGACAAAGAGCGCCCAGGTGCTACTGAATATCCCTTCGCTTACGGCAAAGGGAGGCGTGACCGCGACTTCGATTACAAGAGGGGCGACGGCGGCAGTGGGAGTCAGCACCCAGGTTGGCGGCGGCTTTTCCGCGCCGGTGACGATCACGGTGACGGGACTGCCAAGCGGAGTTACGGCAGCGGCGACTGGGCCGATTGCCGCGCCCGGAGCGGGTACGGCTGTGATCACGCTCAGTGCCAGTTCCACGGCCACCCTGGGGAATGCGCGGATTACAATCACCACCAGCGGGGGCGGACTAACGGCTGCGGTGCCGATACTGCTGACTACGAGGGCTGCGACCGCAGGGAGGATCGGAGGGCCGGGGGAAACAGCGTGGCAGAAAATCGACGGAGATTAGACGCAGCGGTACTTTGAAATTGTGAGGATCAGATAGAAGCTGGGTGGAGGAGATGACGGGGTGTTTGGCTGCCCCCCAGGGATTCACATACATTGAAAATAAAGGAGATAAAAATATTATGTGGGGAACTACCCCCATATTTACCCCCATCTGCTCAATGTGACAATCACTCTGCAAATCTGTACAAGAGTGTGGGAATTGTCACATGATTTATCTCTAGAGAACCCCAAAAACGTCGCTCCAGCGCCAATATACTTCGGCGGCGGATTGGGCCTATTAGCGCGTTAGGTTGCTCCCTTGGCAGACTCGACAATGCCCTGCAGAGTAGTTATCGCGGTATCTGGATCGCGCAGCGCATCGGCGGGCACGATGTGAATTCTCTTTGCTTGCGATGAGCCGTTGGCACGCTTAAATCCCGTATCACAGGTGAGCAAATGAAGAGATGGATCGGCTAGATATATGAGCAGCTCAGAGTCGTAAACGTCGTTGGCGCGCTTCGTCACATTGTACTCAGGATTTTCGATGGCGGCGTTGATGCGCTGTTGCTCGAAACGATAGTGGGCATCGAGGTGCGCCAGAACAAAGTCAACGTCCACGGATTCAGGTTCCACACCTGCTCGTCGCGCAATCGACTGAGCAAAAATCCGGCGATCCTCGGCTGGGCCTATTCTCCCTCCCGCCTTTACGCTGGCCAGCAGAGCCGCAAAGTTGTCTGCGGCCTCATTCTTGCCTTTGTCCAAGAGAGTTCGCATCTCTTGGCCTTCTATTTTAAGCTCTGCCGCTCTTGCGGTATTGAGGACTCTGTTGACCGCGTTGTTTATTGATTGTGTGACGATGTCGTCATCGGGCTGCAATTTGAATAGGCACATCCGAAAGAAATCATCCGACCAGGGAAGCACTCCGCACGCGGTCGAATTGTGAACTCGCGGCAGAGCCTGAACGGCAGCGAACGAACCCTCTGCATCCCCAGTTCCGAGTTGCGACAGGAGTTCAAGCATGGCGAGCGGCGCCAGAAATAGCTGGACTGCAATCTCTTGGGGCACATTCCTTGTTACAAACGCTTCGCCGAAATAACGAAGAACATTGGTGTCGGTGTAGATTCTGACCATAGCGGACCTCGTTGCGCACAGGTGGTGGACATGCGCTTTGGGACTTTGGGAT
>CAILAZ010000090.1 GCA_903832295.1 uncultured Acidobacteriota bacterium | reverse complement strand
TGATCAAGAGCAGGTTGGCCGGTGTGTTCATTTCTGGAATCTATCAGAGCAACCGCCTGACCACCAGTCCTCACCTTTCGGCGGTGCGTCACTTTTCCAATCGAACCAGCACCGGTCCTGGAGCCGCCGATTCGGCTCCACGCATCGCGGAGTTGGCCATCAGATGCGCCCTGGCTTCGTCCAGCGTATTCGTGATTGTATGCAGCGCCCCATTCTGCAGCACCAGCACGGCATCGCAGCGCTCCAAGGTACTCAACCGGTGAGCGATCATGAATGTCGTCCGTCCGGCCATCAGCTTGGCGAGTGCGTTCATGATCTCCTGCTCGGTGCGCACATCGACGGCGCTCGTCGGTTCGTCCAGAATCAGCATGGGCGTGTCTTTCAGGAACGCACGCGCAATTGCAAGCCGCTGTCGCTCCCCGCCCGAGAGACCTGCCGCGCCGTCGCCCATTGGGGTGTCATACTGCTTTGGCAACCGCTCGATGAACTCATGGGCGTTCGCGAGCTTGGAGGCCCGCACGACGTCGGCGCGCGAGGCCTGGGGGTCGGCATAGGCGATGTTGCCGGCGACGGTCGTGGAAAACAGCATGGGCTCCTGCAGCACAATCGAGAATTGCTGCCGCAGGTCAGACAGGTTGTATTCGCGCAGATCGGTGCCGTCGATCAGAATGGCGCCATCAGAAGGGTCGTAGAAACGAGTCAGCAAATTCACCAGCGTGCTTTTGCCGGAGCCGCTTGGCCCCACAACGCCCACCCGCATTCCCGGCCGGATGTGGAACGAAATGTCTTTTAATACGCTGCGTCCGCCCGCCGTGTACTGGAAAGAAACATTGCGAAACTCCACTTCGCCGCGTGCTCGCACAGGCAGCGATGTCAACGGCCGATCCTCCAGTTCCGGGGTCTCTTCCAGCAATGCAAACGCGCGGTGCAGGCTCGCGACGGTCGATTGCAGTTCCGGAAGCTTGGTGCTCATCGTGCGGAGCGGCTCGTAGAGTTGCGCCATGTAGGCCATGACAAGCAGGAACTCTCCCACGGTCATTGCCTGCTGCCGCACCTCGGTCACGCCCATCACCAGCGCCACCGCCGCTGCGATTGCCACGCACAATCCAATCAGCACGTGGAAACCCGCCTGGATGGATGCCAGCCTCACCTGCTCGTTCATGCGCTGGCGCGACTTCCGGCGGAAGAGCTCATCCTCATAGGCCTCCTGCCCAAATGCCTTGACCGCCCGCAGACAACTCAACGCCTCATGCAGCACCAGCATGGCGGAGCTGTCCAATTCCCTCACTTCGTCATAACGCTTGCGGACTTTGCGGCTTGAATTGCGCGCCAACACGAACAGCACGGGAGAGAGAATTGCGGCGATGGAAGCAATGTGCCAACTGATTCGAACCGTCACAATCAGCATTGCGATGAATGTGAATGCTGAGGACAGGATGGGAATCATTCCCTGGAGAAACAGGTTCTGGATTGCAGGAGCGTCATACTGGATCCGATACGCAATGTCATTGGCCCCGCGACGGTCGTGCACAGACAGGCTCAGCCGCTGCGTGTGAAACAGCAACTGGCCGCGAAAATCGTGAACCAGCTTTTCTCCCGTGTAGGTGGAGAGCAGCCAGCTTGCCAGCGACTGAATGCAGTTCAGCAGCGCGATGGCAACCAGCAGCGCCGCACAGATGGCCAGGCCGCCATTGGCGGCGCGCAACCAGCCCGCAGGCCACGGCAACGCCCTCAGCCAGTTGGGGAGCGCCCGCGTTCCCAGCACGCTATCCACCGCGATCTTGAGCGGTAAAGGCGCAAGCAGTGTCACTGGAGTGGAAAGCAGGCAGAGCAAACTGATTCCAGCCAGATGCGGCCAGCACGGGCGCGCAACCTTAATCACCTGCCTGAGCAGGGAGGCATGAACACGTTGCTTCGCTCGTGATGGATCCATGGAAACCGCCGCCCCGGGCGGAATGGAGCCAGCATAGGATCGAATTCAACTGACCACAATCGGGTCGAGCATGTAGCTCCCGCGGTTCAGGCCTTAGTCCGGTCAGTTGCGGCAATCCAGAATGGGAGCCCTCCAGAACGGGAAGCAGCTCTGTTCTTTTCGTCAACAATTCCTTACTCTCCGCTCAACAAGAGCCGCGCACAGCCCCATTCTTAGACGTCAGTAGATTCTTGGAGTTCTCTCATGCGTATCCTGGTGGTGGAAGATGACGCAGCCCTGGCTTCCTATATTCGCAAAGGGCTGGAGTCTGAGCATTACGCCGTCGATGTTGCTCTCGACGGAGAGCAGGGCGCGTTCATGGCCTCTGACTCTGACTATGACCTGCTCGTGCTTGACCTGAACCTGCCCAAGGTGGACGGCATCTCGGTCTTGCGCAATCTTCGGCCAAGCAAGCCACACCTGCCCGTGCTGGTCCTCACCGCACGGCCCCGTGTGGAAGACCGTGTGCACGCCCTGGACAGCGGAGCCGATGACTGCATCAATAAACCATTCTCTTACTCCGAACTTGCGGCGCGTGTGCGCGCCCTGTTGCGCCGCGGCCGCCCGTCCTTTGAATCCGTTCTCCATGTCGCGGACCTGCACCTGGAC
>CAILAZ010000089.1 GCA_903832295.1 uncultured Acidobacteriota bacterium | reverse complement strand
GCCGGTTATGGCCGCACTGTTTCTTGCCGTTGGCGTCTACAAGTATTCCAAAGGCGAGAGCATGGAGCGCTCGGTGATCGGCGTCATGGTTGCCATCAGCATCTCCGGCATCACCCGCCTTGCGGAGTACTTCGTCGCAACGAGCGCCGGAAATTCAGTGGTCACCGACACCTATTCCAACGCACTTCTGAACCTGACAAATTGGGTTGCCAACGTGATCCTGCCGGTCTACGCAGCGATAGAGGTAGTGCGCGCCGGAATCTCGTTTGAAGACCTCACTACCATGCGAACCGATCTCAGACCAGTCAAACACTTTGCGACCGCGGTGATGTGCTGTGCGGTTTCGGCAATCATGCGGCTGATCGAGTATTGGGTCGCAAATGGCCAGCAGATTGGGAGCTAATCGAATGTCATTGCAAGTTTCACCGGTATCGCGCAACCTGCACAATCCGGTCTATCTCATGGGCCTCGAAGTCGAGGACATGATGATTATTGGCATCGTGTGCATCGCGGCGCTCATGGGCGGCCAGTTCCTCTTCCCAGATCGCTATCTCGTGTTTCTTCCCCTTAACTGGGCGCTGATGCTGCTGGTTCTGATTCTTGGGGTGCCCTCACTGTCCATCTTCAAGTACGGCAAACCACGCGGCTATATGAAGGACTTGATCGCGTGGTACACGAAGCCGCGCGCTTATGCAGCGTGCGAGCGCGATGAAGAATTCCCCGCTCGATACCTGTCCGACGAGGAGGACTGATGCCGACCACAACCGCCGAACACAACCGTTCTCTCATCACGCCGGGAATTTACTCGCTGCTCCCCATACGCGATTTCCTCCCAGGAGCACTGACGACCGCCGATGGGGTCATGGTCCGAACCGATGGCTGCTATGTCGCGGGTTTCCAACTCGGCGGCTCACTGACGTACTTCGGCGACGACGCCGCGATGAACGAAATGAAGGCGCGGGTCGAGGCCCTGCTTCGCACCGTTCCCGAAGAGAGCATGCGCGTCCAGTTCCGCTATGAGGTGGTTGAGAACGCGAACGGTCTCATCGATCGCTACGAAGCGCTGCAACGCACGGAGTCCGATGTTGCGCGACGCATGGATGCCATTCGCATTGAAGGCTGGAGAAAAGAAGAAGAGCACAGCGAATTTCTGACGCGACTGGCCGCGGTGTATTTCATCTGGGACCCAGCTCTCCATGAGCGACTGAATCGCACAACGACCAGCGTGCTGGACGGTCATAAAGACGAGGCAAAGGCACAGGAGTCACCAGAAACGGGGGGCGAGCAGAGCGGCGGCTTTCCCGTTGCTATCAAACGCCTCTTCAAGAAAACTGCGGCGCCGGTTTCGGCCGAGTCACAGGCACAGATCGGCAAGAAGAAACACCTCTCCATTGTCACTCAGTTTGAGAGTTTCCTCCGCGGCATTGAGTCGTCCTTAAAGACGGCGGGGTTGAATCCATCGCGCATGGCTGCGGATGAGTTCTTTGCGGAAGTGAGCCGGGCGCTGAGTCCGAATCCGATATCCAGGAGAGGCTTCCGCCCCCCGAACCAACTTGACACCCGCCCCCTCACAGCGCGCGAGCAACTGGGGAGCGTCTCGATCCTGGATGAGACGGAAGACTACCTCAATATCGACGGGTATCTCTACGGTTGCATCACGATGAAGGTGCCGCCCGAGGCCACCTTCCCAGGAATCATCCGGGAACTGCTTACCTGCGGATTTCCCCTCACGATCTCCGTCCACGTCGTCATCCCGAACCAGCAAAAGGTGATTGAGAAGTACAAGAGCCGCTACAAGAAGATGCAGGCGGCGCAGCTGGACAAGGATGGCAATCACAAGGTGGATGTGGGCGCCGCTGTCCAGGCGCGTGAACTGCTGGAGATCCAAGAGCGCCTCATATCCGGCTCCTGCAAGACGACGCAGGTTTCGTTCTCCATCACGTACCGTACATCCAAACCGGCGACGACTTCGAAAGAGTACGAGCAAGCGGAGCGCCAGCTCGCCAGCTTCCGCCAACAGCTATTGCAGGTGATCGCCAGGAGAAACGGTGCGAATGCGCTGGCGGAGACACTCGCAAAACGCCGCATCTTCTTCAGCACATTGCCCGGTCTTGCAACGAGTGATCGTCGTGAAATGGACCTACTCAGCGAGCACGCCGCCGATCTGGTCCCGCTGGAAATGCCGTGGAGCGGTATGCAGCGCGAGCCGCTGACCTTGTGGCACACACCATACCGCCACCTGCTTCCGTATTCCCCCTTCGACGCGAGCCTGGAAAATGCCAATGCGCTGATCTGCGCCAACTCTGGTTCCGGCAAAAGCGTGCTCATCGGCAAGCTGCTCCTTACGTGCGCACGCCGTGACACCAAGGTGTCCATCCTCGAGCGCGGTGATTCCTACAAGACCGCCGTCGAGTTGATGGGCGGCCAGATGCTCAAGATGTCGCTCGACTCCAAGTTCACGATCAATCCATTCGATCTTGAATCCGGACAGACAACGCCTTCCAAAGATCATGTCGCGTTCTTGAAGACCCTCGCTCGCTACATGATCGGTGGTGGCGGCAACTACGATACGGACATCCTGGACGGAATCTTGGATCAGGCAATTAAGACGACGTACGACCGCATCGCCTCCAAACGCTCGGGCTCCAAAATCCCAGTATTCAGCGATCTCAAGGCCGACCTCGAAACATACCAGGAACGCGGCCAACCGAAAATCGAAGAATTAGCCCACATCGCGGCTTTCAAACTTGGCTCATGGGTTGGGCAGGGAATGTATGCCAACCTCTTCGACCGTCAGACCACGGTGCCGATGACGGCTCCATGGCTGTACTTCAACATCGAGCAACTCAAGGACGATCCCCGCCTTGAGACCGCAATGAGCCTGCTAATCGCCTATGCGACGACAAACCGTGCGGCAGGTGAATCGGGGCGGCGCTCCATCGTCATCCTCGATGAGTGCTGGTCCCTGCTCGATTCTCGGGATTTGTCCGTAACGGTGGAACAGCTCTTCCGCACGGCCCGTAAGCGCAACGCCTGCGTGTGGGGTGTCTCCCAGTCGGTAGAAGACTTCACCGGAACGCCGGATAATCCCAAGCCGATCGGCGCTGCGATCCTTTCGACCACGGCGACTCGCCTCATCGGCCGCCAGAAAGGCAACATCAAGGTCCTGGAACACTTCTTGCACTTCAATCCGATCGTCTGCAATGCGGTCAAGAGCATTGGCATGACCGAGAAGGGCAAGCAGAGCCAGTTCCTG
>CAILAZ010000088.1 GCA_903832295.1 uncultured Acidobacteriota bacterium | reverse complement strand
GCCCGGCTCTACGCCGCCGGCGCGCACCGCGTCGCAGGCATCCAGCCGACCATCACCCGCGCGGACGGCACGCGTAGCGAGATCACCGAGGACGCGTCGGTCGACGACGCGTTCCGCGAGTGGCTCGCGCTGCAGGAGATCACCGACGTCACCGCCAGGGTTCGGGCGGCAGCTGCTCAGGCTACGGACGACAAGCAGCGCGCGACTTTGATCAGTTCGGCCCGTGCGCAAGTTGAATCCGACTGCGTTCAGCGGACCGGCCTTCGCTGCGAGGTGATCGAACTCTACTCCGGAGGCATGTATCACCTGTACCAGTACAAGCGTTATAGGGATGTTCGTCTGGTTTTCACCCCGGAAGAGAGCATCGCTTCATTCGGCGGAGATCCCGACAATTTTGAGTTCCCGCGCTACGATCTCGATGTAGCGTTCGTCCGCTTGTATGAGAACGGTCTCCCGGCGCATACCCCGGAATATCTGCGGTGGACGCACTCGGGCATTCGGGAAGGAGAACTGGTCTTCGTCTCCGGCCATCCCAACAATACCAATAGGCTGCTGGTAACTGCACAACTTGAGTTCCTGCGCGATGTGCAGCATCCATTCCTGCTGGAGCGCCACAGCCGGTTGTTGCAGAGCCTGCAGGCCTTTGCCTCCCGCTCTGCGGAGCATGAGCGCAGTGCTCGCCGAAGCATGCTCGCGCTGGAGAACTCGATCAAATCCTACCGTGGTGAAATCTCCGGCCTTCGCGACCCGCGATTGATGAACGCAAAGGGCACCGCCGAGGCCCGGCTGCAAGCCGCGGTTCGCGCTGACCCTAAACTTCAGAAGCAGTATGGCGACCTATGGTCTGCCATTTCCGCGAGCGTTGTGCGCCAGCGTGAGTTGTATCTTCCTTACACGTTTGCAGAGGGCTTATTCGGCTTCAGCGGACGCATGGCACAGACCGCCCGAACTCTGGTTCGTGTCGCCGCGGAATCGAGGAAGCCATCCGGCGAGCGGCTGCCTGAATATGCTGACTCGCGGCTGCCCATCCTGGAGCAGCGGCTCTTCGCCTCCGTGCCCATCCCAAGAGCGTTGGAAGAGGTTCTGCTGTGCGAGTCGTTGAAGCTGATGCAGGAGAAACTGGGGGCAGAGGCTGAGATCGTGCGCGCTGCACTCCATGGAGAGTCGCCCGAACTCGTGGCGCACAGGGTCATCTCTGGAACCCGGCTGGATGATGCCGCTTTCCGCAAAAGGCTCTACGAGGGCGGAGCTGAAATGATCGCCTCGTCCACAGACCCGCTGATCACGTTGCTGCGAGATACCGATGGGGCGGCGCGCAAAATCAGGACTCGATGGGAGGAGGAGGTCGCTCGACCGATGACGCAGGGCAGTGCACGGCTGGCTCGCCTGCGCTTCGCAGTAGAGGGCGCAGCTTCTTACCCGGATGCCTCCGGAACCCTGCGGCTCGCATTCGGAACCGTCAAAGGATACGTCGAGGACGGGCAGGGAATTGAGCGGAAGGGAACCCATATCGCTCCCTTCACCAGGCTCGGCGGCATCTTCAGCCGCTCCTCCCAGCATGGCAGCGCTGAGCCTTTTCGCTTGCCGCAGAGTTGGATCGGCGCCCGGGAGAGACTCAAACTCGATACGCCTTTCAACTTCGTATCCACCGCGGACATCTCCGGCGGAAACTCCGGCTCTCCGGCGGTTGACCGCCGTGGCGAGATCGTCGGAGTCATCTTCGATATGAACGTTCAGTCGTTGCCCACGGATTTCCAATACGACGACCGCATGAGCCGCAGTCTGAGCGTGGATGCGCGAGGCATCTTGGAGTGCCTGAGAACGGTTTACCACGCCAAAGCTCTGGCCAGCGAACTGTGGGAGGGTGCGCGCCATAGCGAGTAGCGGCAGCTGTTCCCGGCAACAAGGAGGTTCCAATGCAACGTCGTAGTTTCCTAACCGTGCTCTCCGGCTTGGCGCTGGTTCCCGAACTGCTGGCGCAGAGCCAGAAGCCTGCCCCTGCGACCGCCGCGCCCCTGTCTGCTTCGCTCTCCGAGGTGCTGGATCAGCGCTTGGTCGGCATTGAGAAGACACTGCAGAGTCTCACCAGCGCTATGCCCGCCGAGCAATACAACTTCGTCCCCGCAGCGGGCAAGTTTGAGGGGATGCGCAGCTTTGCGGGACACTTGAAGCACACCGCGTTTGCCAGCAACGTGAACTTCGCCGCCATTCTCGGCGAGGCGATTCCGCAGGACGATGGCAGCGAAGATGGCCCGCCGGAAATCAAGGGCCGCGAGCCGGTTCTCGACTATCTCAGGGACTCCTTCGCTCACGGCCACCGCGCTATCGCCAGCATCTGCGAGCAGAACAGCATGCTGCCGGTCAAGGATCCTTCCGGCAGGGTGCCCTACACCACTCGCCTTGCGCTGGCCATCAACGCTGTTTCCCATTGCTATATGCACTACGGAGAGCTGTTGATCTATGCCCGTTCGGCCGGCGTCATCCCGCCCGGATAGCGCCCGTCGAAGTGCCACTAAGCCGGTGAAACGACAAACCAGAAATTGAGGTTGCCATGATTCGGAGATATCTGGGCTGCATCCTGATGGAAGCACTGCTGCTTTGCGCTGCGAGCGCAGGGCAATTGCCGGGGGCGGAGGCAAAGAAGCTCGCCTATCCAAAAGCTCCCACCAGCGGCCAGGTGGATGACTATCACGGGATCAAGGTGGCCGATCCCTACCGCCCACTGGAAGACGTTGATTCTGACGCGGTGCGCACATGGGTGGACGCGGAAAACAAGCTGACCCTCGACTATCTGCGGGAGATTCCCGCACGCGATCAGATTCGCTCCCGGATGAAGGAGCTGCTGCAATATGAGCGCTACTCGGTGCCGGAGAAGAAAGGCGCTCGATACTTCTACTCGCACAATAGCGGATTGCAAAAT
>CAILAZ010000087.1 GCA_903832295.1 uncultured Acidobacteriota bacterium | reverse complement strand
GCGTTCTTCGCGGCGTACTTCATCATCTCGTCGCCGACTTCGCGGCTGATTGATGCGATCGGCTACAAAAAGACGATCGTGGTTGCGCTGTTTGTGCAGGTTTTCGGCGCGTTGCTGTTTCTGCCGGCAGCCAGCCTGCCGAACTTCTGGTTATTCCTCACCGCGGTGTTCATTGTAGGTTCTGGTGTGGCGGCACTACAGACGGCTGCCAATCCCTACGTCTCTGCCCTGGGGCCTGAGTCCAGCGCCGCCTTCCGGCAGACGCTTGCGCAGACATTCAACTCCATTGGCGGCGTGATTGCCCCGATCGTTGCCGGCGCGCTGATTCTGAAACACAAGGTTGTGCTGGACGCTGCGACGCTGGCCACCAAGACCGTTGCCGAGCAGACCGCCTACAAGGTGAGCATCGCCAGTACGGTGCGCGTACCCTACCTGGTGATTGCAGCGGCGCTCGTGGTGCTGGGGGTTGCAATCTCCTATGCCCACCTGCCCACGATCAAGGCGGAAGCGGGCTCCGAGCAGAACAGCAATGAGAGCATCTGGAGCTACAGGCACACGGTTCTGGCGACGTTGGCCATCTTCCTCTATGTGGGCGTTGAAGTGGGACTTGCACAGTTCATGGTTGGCTACTTTGGCCTGAAGGAACTTGGCGGATTCGCGGCGGCGGCGGCTGCCGGCCTGACCGCCTACTACTGGGGCGGAGCCCTGGTGGGACGCATCCTGGGCTCGGTGGTGCTGACCAAGGTGAAGGCGCCAGTGTTGCTGGGTTGCTTTGGATTGCTCGCCGCCGGCAGCGTGGTCTTTTCCATGTCCACCACGGGACAGATTGCGGTGTGGAGCCTGTTGATCTGCGGCTTCTTCAATTCGATCATGTTCCCCAGCATCTTTGCCCTGGGTATTACCGGACTGGGCAAGATGGCAAGCAAAGGCTCAGGCCTGATTATGACCGCCGTGGTTGGCGGAGCGGTCATTCCCGTGCTGATCGGCGGATTGATTGACGCCTTCGGCTTCCGGCTGGCGGCCATTCTTCCAGTGCTCTGCTACCTGTACATCGCCTTTTACGGCTTTGTGGGATACAAGCCGGCAAAGCGCGCCGCGGCATAACGCCTGCGACGAGCACAATGGCTCAAGGGGCCTTGCAGCGATTGCTGTAAGGCCCTTTTGATTCTGTCGATTGCGGCGACGGTGGAAGACATAATCGGATACCATGACCGCCATAAGAATTTTCGATTTCCAAACCGGCTCGCAACCTACTATCTATGGATGGGGCATTTGATCGGAACTCCGTGGGTGCCTTTCGCCCGAAACCCAGGAATCGTCTGCTCGGGTGCATGCTGGATTGCAGTTGGTTTGCGCGCAGGAGACGAGGAGACATGACGAAACTGGAAGCTGTAATTCAACCGTCCAAACTGGACGCCGTCAAAGAAGCGCTCATCGCGATTGGCATTGACGGACTCACCGTGCTTGAAGTGCGCGGCCACGGCCGCCAGAAGGGGCACACGGAGTTCTATCGCGGGCGGGAGTACAGCGTGGACCTTTTGCCCAAGATCAAACTCGAGATAGTGCTCCGCGACGAGTCGGTCGATGACGTGATCAAGGCGATCCTCACTGCTTCGCAGACGGGCAAGATCGGCGACGGCAAGATATTCCTCTCTCGTATCGATGAAGCAATCCGCATCCGCAATGAAGAGCGCGGCACCGACGCGCTGTAGCAACCAGGGGTGAACCGATGACGGTGGGCGTCGTGCAGAGTCTGAAGGCAGAGTACCTGGCAGGCTCAGAACGATTGCGGCTGGACTTTGAGCAGACACGCTCGGGGCGCGCTGTGCTAAAGGGGCGCACGGCGCTCGTGGATTCGCTTGCCCACCAGTTGTGGCGTCATCATATTGACCCTGATCTCTCGGCCCCGGCAGGGCTGGCACTGGTGGCGATTGGCGGGTATGGTCGCGGCGTGCTCTCTCCGTATTCGGATATCGATCTGCTCTTCCTGACCGAGGGGGAAGGCCCGGCAGCGACCCGCAAGGACGCCATACGCTCGATGTGCCAGGACATGTGGGACATGCGGCTGAAACTGAGCCCCACCACGCGGACGCTTGAGGATTGCGACCGGCTGCATCGCGACAATCCGGAGTTCAATATTTCACTGCTCGATTGCAGGCTGCTGGCGGGAGATTACAACCTCTTTCGCCGCCTGCATGACCAGGTCATCCCGCGCTCGGTGTTACGCGACTGGCAGGAACTGGTGCTGCTGCTGGCGGAGGTGAACGAGGCCCGCCACCACCAGGCAGGCGACACCATCTTTCATCTTGAGCCGAACATCAAGGAAGCCCCCGGGGGACTGCGCGATTTCAACGTTGCCACCTGGCTTGCGCTGCTCAGCGGTTTTTCACGCACCCGCGAGTGGAGCACTGCGGCAGATTCTTTTCCTGCCTCCTTGCGCGACCGTGCTCAAGAGGCGGTTGATTTTCTGGCCTCGGTACGATGCTTTCTTCATTACCGCGCCGGACGCGACGACAACCAGTTGAGTTGGGAAGCGCAACAGGCGGCCGCAGACGCTCACATTGGCTACGATGGCGGAGGGGCCGATGCCGCAGAGTGGATGCGCTACTACTATCGCCAGGCGCGGGTCATCCATCGCCTTGTCACCACCATGATGGACGAGGTGGTGCCTGCCCGTTCGTCGCTCTTCCAGCAATTCCAGAACTGGCGCGCACGCCTTTCCACCGACGATTTTTCCTGCGTGAATGGCCGCGTGTTTCTGCAGCAGCCTTCGACGCTGGTTGTGCCGGAGCATTTCTTCAACTGCTTTGAATTCGTCGCTCAGCACGGGCTTAAACTCGCAGCCTCCACGGACCTTCGCATCGAGCAGGCGCTTCCTTCGGTTGCGTCCGCCGAAATGGCCGGGCCTCAGCGCTGGACAGCCCTGCGAAAGATCCTGATACGTCCGCACGCAGCCCGTGCCCTGCGCATCATGCAGGAGCTGGGCGCGCTCGGTCTGCTGCTGCCGGAGTTCCGCGCAGTGGAGTCCCTGGTCGTCCGCGATTTCTATCATCGCTACACGGTGGATGAGCACACCTTCCGCGCCATCGACTCGATCCACAAGCTTCAACCGGAAAAGAAGAACGGGAATCGCGGCATTGCCAACCTGGTTGAGGAAATCGAGCGCCTCGATCTTCTCGTGCTGGCCCTGCTGCTCCACGATGTTGGAAAGGCGAAGCAGGATGACGATCACGTCAGCGCCAGCCTGGAGACGGCCATGCACGTGTGCCGCAGCTTCGACTTGCCGCCCGAAGACGAGGATATGGTCTGCTTCCTCATCGCGTATCATCTCGATCTCTCGGCGGCAATGAGGCGCGACATCTTCGACCCGGAGACGATCCACAACCTGGCGCGCCGCGTAGGCAGTCCCGAGCGCCTGAAGATGCTGGCGCTGCTTACGTATGCAGACATCAATGCAGTGAATCCCACCGCGCTGTCGCCGTGGAAGGCAGAGAATCTGTGGCGTGTTTATTACAGCACGGCCAATTACCTGAATCGCTCGGTGGATGACGATCGCTTCCACAGTGCCGCAGAAGACGAGCAGGTTGCGCGCATCCGGCTGCTGGCGCCGCAGCTGGGACGACGGCTGCGCGAGTTTCTGGAAGGGCTTCCGCAGCGCTATCTGCGGGTGCACTCGGCCGACGAGATCATTCAGCATGTTGAGCTGGCTTCGCAGCTCAAGGCCAACCTGGTGCAGACCCAGCTCAAGCGCCTGCGTGGGGACTTCTCGCTCACGGTGATTACCCAGGACCGCAGCGCGCTCTTTGCCACACTCGCCGGAGTCCTCGCCGGGTGGGGTATGAACATTCTGAAGGCGGATGCGTTCTCCAATGACTCCGGAGTGGTGGTGGACAGTTTCGTATTCACCGACCACTTCCACACGCTTGAGATGAACGTGCAGGAGTGGGAGCGCTTCCGCAAGAGCTTCAATGACGTTCTCAGCGGCGCCGTTCCCCTGGAGAAGCTCGCCCGCAAGCGGGTGGGAAGCGCCTCCAAGTCTCCCAAGGTCAAGGTGGAGACCAGCATCAACTTCGACCAGAGTTCCTCAAGCCACAGCACTGTGGTCGAGGTGGTGGCGCAGGACCGTCCGGGCCTGCTGCACCGCATTGCCGCCGTGTTTGCCGAATGCGGCTGCAACATCGAGGTGGCGCTCATCGACACCGAAGGCGAGATGGCCATCGATACGTTTTACCTGCGCATTGCAGGGAGAAAGCTTGCCAGCGAGGAGTGCTCGCATCTGAAAGCCTCGCTCGAACTGGAACTGGACAGCTAAACTCCGCGCCCGCGCTCGTGCATCTGAACGATTGAGCTTAGACTATCCAGCAGAGCGGATGCGCACCCCGAATCCCAATTCCGATACGCCTCCAGCGTCTTCCGGCGTGCTGAAAATATTCCACCCCGCGGTGCGGGAGTGGTTTGCCTCGGCATTCCCTGGGCCCACACTGGCACAGGAGTTGAGCTGGCCGGCGATCGCGCGCGGAGAATCGACCCTGCTGCTTGCGCCCACCGGGAGCGGCAAGACGCTCGCGGCTTTTCTGTGGTGCATCCATCGCACCATGTTCTCGGAGGCTCCGCCGCGGGCCGAGCGCTGCCGCGTGCTTTACATCTCACCGCTGAAGGCGCTGGCCGTGGATGTGGAGCGCAACCTGCGGGTGCCGCTTGCGGCGATTGCGGAAGTTGCGTCCAGGCGCGGCGATCTGTTTCATCCGCCTGCACTCTTTGTGCGCACGGGAGACACCCCCTCCGCCGAGCGTGCCCGCTTCCAGCGTATTCCGCCAGACATCCTGATCACCACGCCGGAGTCGCTCTACCTGTTGCTGACCTCGAATGCGCGGGAGGCACTGCGCTCCATTGAGACGGTGATTGTGGATGAGATTCACGCGCTGGTGCCAAGCAAGCGGGGTGCGCATCTTGCGCTTTCGCTGGAGCGGCTCGAACGTCTTTGCGGACGCCCGCTTCAGCGGATCGGACTCTCGGCAACGCAGCGCCCGCTCCAGGAGGTGGCACAGTTTCTTGGAGGCGTGGAACCTTCCGTGGAATGGCCCCATGCGCCGCTCTCGTCAGACGAGACACTCTCCCAGGGCGATCCTCCGGTGCGCTACCTGCCCATCACCGTGCTGGATGCCTCGACGCCGAAGCGGCTTGAACTCAGCGTGCAGGTTCCGGTGGAAGACATGTCAAAGCTCGCGGAGCCCGCTGCTCCGGGTGTGACCCAGGGGCATGCTTCGATCTGGGCATCGATTCATCCCGAGTTGCTGGCGCTGATCCGGGCTCATCAGTCCACGCTCATCTTCGTCAACAGCCGCCGACTGGCCGAGCGCATCTCCGGGGCGCTGAACGAACTTGCCGGGGAGATACTGGTGCTTGCCCATCATGGCAGCGTTGCTCCCGACCAGCGCAAGGAGATTGAAGAGCGGCTGAAGAGCGGCGACATCAAGGGGCTGGTCGCCACTTCCTCTCTGGAGCTTGGCATTGACATGGGCGCCATCGATCTTGTGGTGCAGATTGAAGCTCCCCCGTCGGTTGCCAGCGGAATGCAGCGCATTGGGAGAGCGGGGCACCATGTGGGCGCCACCAGCAACGGCGTCATCTTTCCCAAATTTCGAGCCGACCTGCTGGCCTGTGCCGCGGCTACCCGCGCCATGCAGCAAGGGCTGGTGGAGGCGGTGCGCTACCCGCGCAACCCGCTGGATGTTCTCGCGCAGCAGATTGTGGCTTCGATTGCCATTGAGCCCATGAGTAAAGCCGCGCTCTTTGCGCTGGTGCGCGGCGCGGCGCCCTTTGCGGGGCTGTCGCGAGACGCGTATGAGAGCGTGCTCGATCTTCTTGCGGGGCGTTACCCATCCGATGAGTTTGCTGAACTCCGGCCGCGGATTACGTGGGACCGAATGACGAACCTGCTGACGCCGAGGGAATCCGCCAGGCGCATTGCAATCGTGAACGGCGGCACCATCCCCGACCGCGGTCTGTATGGCGTGTATCTTTCCGGAGCCGAGAAGCCGACGCGACTGGGCGAACTGGATGAAGAGATGGTGTTTGAGAGCAAGCCCGGCGAAGCCATCATTCTGGGTGCTTCGACGTGGCGCATTGATGAGATCACGCATGACCGTGTGCTTGTGTCACCCGCCCCCGGCGAGCCCGGCAAGATGCCGTTCTGGCACGGCGACAGCGTAGGGCGGCCAGCTGAATTCGGCGAACAGATTGGTGCGCTGGCGCGCGAGCTTCTACGGTTGCCCCCTCCGGCGGCTTTTACTCGGCTGGTGGAGGATCACGCGCTGGCGCCGAATGCGGCTGAAAATCTGCTGCGCTTTCTTGGCGATCAGCAGGCGGCGACGGGACGCGTGCCGAGCGATGAGGATGTGGTGATTGAGCGCTGCCGCGACGAGCTTGGCGACTGGCGAGTGTGCGTGCTGTCGCCCTATGGAAGCCGTGTGCACGCGCCCTGGTGCATGGCGGTGGCAGCGGCGCTGCGGGAAGACCTGGGAATGGAACCGGAGACGATGTGGACCGACGATGGTTTCGTCATCCGTCTGCCGGGCGGCGACCGCGCACTGGACTCCGGCGACCTGCTGCCGTCTTCGGCGTCGATTCACGAGCGGGTGATGCGGCAGCTTGCATCCACCGCGTTGTTCGCGGCACGCTTCCGAGAGAATGCGGCGCGGGCACTTCTGCTTCCGCGACGGCGTCCGGGGATTCGCACGCCGCTGTGGCAGCAGCGCAAGCGCTCGGCTGACCTGCTGAACGTGGCCTCGCGTTATCCTTCCTTCGCCATTTTGCTGGAGACCTATCGCGAGTGCATTCGGGACATCTTCGATCTTCCGGCGCTTACCGGCTTGCTGCGCAAGATCGAGAGCGGCGAGATTCGGGTCACTACACTGGATTCCGAGCACCCATCGCCGTTTGCCGCCACGCTGCTGTTTGGATATGTTGCCAACTACATCTACGACGGCGACGCTCCCCTGGCGGAGCGCCGGGCGCAGGCACTCTCCATCGATCAGTCGCAGTTGCAGGACCTGCTTGGCGCCGCGGATTACCGGGAACTGCTCGACTCCGAGGTGCTGTGCGAGGTGGAGACTCAGCTCCAGTGGCTGGCTCCGGAAAGCGCTGCACGCCACGCCGATGCGATCCATGACCTGCTGCTGCGGCTGGGCGATCTGAGCGGAACTGAGTTGCGCCAGCGTTGCGAGAGCGCGGAGGTATTTTCGCAACTCGACGCGCTGGTGCGCGCGCATCGCGTGCTGCCGGTTGCCGTGGCGGGAGAGTCGCGCTATATCGCGGTTGAGCACGGCTCGCAATATCGCGACGCGCTGGGTGTGTCCTTGCCTGCGGGCCTTGCCTCCACCTGGCTGGAGGCGCAGGCGTCGCCGCTTCTCGATCTTCTGAGCCGGTACTCGCGCACGCACGGACCGTTCACACTCGACGATCTCCAGCGTCGGTACGCACTGTTGCGCGCGGACGCCGAGCCGGCGCTGGCGGCACTGCAACGCCAGGGAAGGCTTCTTGAAGGCGAGTTTCGTCCCGGGGGACAGCATCGCGAGTGGGTGCATCCGGATGTGTTGCAGCAGCTTCGCCGCCGCACGCTGGCGCGCCTGCGGAGGGAGGTTGAGCCGCTTGCGCCGCAGGTGCTGGGACTGTTTCTTCCACGATGGCAGGGGATCGGCACACGCCGCCGGGGGACGGATGCGCTGCTGGACGCAATTGAAACGCTGCAGGGACTGGCCCTCCCCGTTTCTGAGTGGGAGCGTGAGATTCTGCCTGCGCGCATCAGGGATTACGATTCGGCTTCGCTGGACGCCGTGATGGCAGCTGGGGAAGTGGTGTGGGTTGGCCGCGGGCAAGTTGGCGAGCGCGATGGGCGCGTGGCGCTTTACCTTGCGGAGAGCCTGCCCGCCCTGCTCCCGCCAGCCGCGCTTCACGCGGAGGCGCCGATTGAGGGCCGCGCACTGCTGATCTCCGAATTCCTTGCGGTGCAGGGCGCTTCTTTTTTCAATGCAATCCATCAGGCTGCCGGGGGCGGTTTTCCTGGCGAAATCAGCGACGCGCTCTGGGAGCTGGCGTGGAGGGGCATGGTGACCAACGACACCTTTCACTCGCTGCGCAGCTTTCTTCGGCATGAGCGGGAAGGGCATTCGCGCCGGGGCAGCGACTCCGCACGCCCCGGCTCGCCGGAGTTTCTCAAGCAGTTCCGCGCCCGCACCCGGGGAGGAGCCATTGCACAGGGGCGCTGGTCGCTGGTTCGCGCGCGCATCTCCGTGGAACCCAGCGCCACGGAGTGGCTCACCAGCATGGCGCAGCAACTGCTGCTTCGCTACGGGCTGGTGTTGCGCGAAACCGCAGGAGCCGAGGACCTTACCGGTGGCTTCGCAGCGCTCTACCCCGTGCTGCGGCAGATGGAGGATCGTGGCTGGATTCGGCGGGGCATGTTCCTCGCGGAACTCGGCGGTTCGCAGTTTGCCATCAACGCCGCGGTTGAATCTCTCCGCGCACTGCGCACTCCCGCAAAGAAATCAGCGCTGGTTCTGGCCGCCGTCGATCCCGCAAACCCCTACGGCAGCCTGCTCGCGTGGCCGCGCCTGCCTGAGTCGGCCAGCGACGAGCCCGCCACGGCGCACGGAATGTCGCGCATCAGCGGTGCCAGCGTCCTGCTGGTGAACGGCGAACTGGTTGCGTACTTCCGCCGGGGCAACCCGGCCCTCAAACTCTGGCTCCCCGCCGCTCCACAGGAACTGGAGGAGGTAGCCCGTGCCGCTGCCCGCCAGTTGGCTCACACGGCGCTGGAACGGCAGTCGCGCCGCGCCGCGCTCTTCATCGCGGAAATCAACGCCCGTCCGGCACGGGAGCACGCATTTTCGCGATCTCTGGAAGAAGCAGGCTTCCTCCCCACGGCCCTTGGATACCAGATGCGCCGGTCCCCAAACGCACCGGAAGCGGACCCGGAGGAGTACGACGACTTGCCGCCTGAGGATGCTGACGGGGAGCGTTCCAGCAACTGAATTCCCGGAAAGGGCAGGGAATCGTTGCCTTCAAAATACCGCGCTCATGAATCCTGCGATCTGTTTTCCGAATCATTCATAATGTGAGGCTGCGGCGCACTCCGCCCGCTTAATACGGAATCAGGAGTTGGAAATGTCATTGACAATCCCGGGCACCAAGCTCGCGCAATTTGGTGTTATCGGCCTCGGAGTCATGGGCCAGAACCTTGCCCTCAATATCGCCGACCATGGCCGCAGCGTAGCGGTGTGGAACCTGGAGCCGGAGTGGGTCTCGCGCTTCGTTTCGGCCAATGAGAGCCGCGCGATCGTGGGCAATGCCGATCTTGCGCAGTTCGTCCAATCACTGGAGCGGCCGCGCCGCATGCTGATGATGATCAAGGCCGGCGACCCGGTGGATGAGATGCTGGAGCGCATTGCGCCCCTGCTCTCGCCGGGAGACATTCTGATCGATGGCGGCAACTCTTTCTTCAAGGACACACAGCGTCGTGAGGCAGCGATGCGCGCGCGCGGGCTCAATTTTTTCGGGATGGGAGTTTCCGGCGGAGAAGAGGGTGCGCGCAACGGGCCTTCGCTGATGCCGGGGGGCGACGAGTCCGCCTATGAGCACGTGAAGTCCACCCTGGAATCCATTGCCGCAAAGACCTCCTCCGGCCCGTGCGTGACTTACGTGGGCGCTGACGGAGCGGGGCACTTCGTGAAGATGGTGCACAACGGAATCGAGTACGGAGACATGCAGCTCATCGCGGAAGCCTACGACCTTCTCCGCCACGCGCTCGGGCTTTCGGCTCCGGAGATCGCCGAGGTATTCGCCGCGTGGAATCGCGGTCCCCTGGCCTCGTATCTCATCGAAATCAGCGCCGGGATTCTTACGGCCATCGATCCGGAAACACACCAGCCACTCGTCGATGTCATTCTCGACAAGGCAGGACAGAAGGGAACAGGGAAGTGGACGGCGCAGATCGCGCTCGATCTTGGCATCCCCATTCCCACGATCTCCGCCGCCATTGACGCGCGCGCGCTTTCCAGCATGAAGGATGAGCGAGTGGTGGCCAGCGCGCAGTACGGGCGCACTGCGGCACGCTGCACCGGAGACCGCGATGCGCTGATCTCCTCCATCGGAGATGCTCTGTACGCCAGCAAGATCTGCTCCTACGCGCAGGGAATGAGCCTGATTGCCGCTGGCGCCCGCGAGTGGAACTGGAAGATCAGCCTGCGGGAGATTGCCCGCATCTGGAAGGGCGGCTGCATTATTCGCGCGCTGCTCCTTGATCCCATCATGCAGGCCTTTGAGCAGCAGCCTGGGCTCGACAACCTGCTCCTTGATCGAGGCTTCCAGGCGAAGATCTCGGCGGCGCTCCCTGCGTGGCGCAGCGTAGTGTCGCAATCTATTTTGCTGGGAATTCCTGCTCCGGCGTTCTCCGCCTCACTTGCTTACTTTGACGCCTACACTGCCGCCCGCTTGCCGCAGAACCTGACGCAGGCGCAGCGCGACTTTTTCGGCGCGCACACCTACCAGCGCACGGACCGCCCCGAGGCCGGCTTCGTCCACTCGGACTGGAACGCGCTTATCCCCCGGAGCAGCCGATGACTCCTGTAATTGAAGCCGAGGTCGAACAGAAACTGAAGCGTCCGGCTCTGCCCGAAGGCGACCCATGCACGCTCGTCATCTTTGGAGCCAGCGGCGATCTCACCCGCCGCAAACTCATTCCGGCCCTCTACGATCTCTGCGGCGCCGGCTGCATGAATGCGCGCTTTGAGGTGGTTGGCACCGGGCGTACTCCCATGACTGACGAGCAGTTTCGCGAGTCCATGCATGAGGCCGCAAAGTCCTCAAAGGACGCACGCAACTTCAGCGAGGAGAAGTGGGCAAAATTCGCCAAGCGCCTGCGCTATATTGTCGGTGATCCCGCCTCCAGCGGCTTCTACTCCGATCTGCGTTCGTTCCTGGAGGAGATGCAGCGCAACGGCTCCAGCCCCAACCTGCTCTTTTACGTATCCACTCCCGCATCGTTCGCCGGAGAGATCGTCAGCGGCCTGCAATCCGCTGCGCTCAATCAGCGCGAGCAGGGCTGGTCGCGCATCATTCTGGAGAAGCCATTCGGACGCGATCTTGGCTCAGCCCGCGCCCTCAATGAATCTGTGCTCAAGGTCTTTGACGAAGCCAACGTGTATCGCATCGACCATTACCTTGGCAAGGAGACGGTGCAGAACATCCTTGTCTTCCGCTTTGCCAACTCCATTTTCGAACCCGTCTGGAATCGCAACTACGTCGAGTACGTGGAGATCACCGCAGCCGAGACTCTCGGGGTCGAGCGCCGCGCCGCTTTTTACGAGGAGACCGGCGCGCTCCGCGACATGGTAGCCAACCACCTGCTGCAACTCACCGCGCTCACTGCCATGGAGCCTCCGGTGGCCTTCGACGCCGACTCCGTGCGCGAGCAGAAGGTTCAGGTATTCCGCAGCATCCGCCCCATGTCCGTGGAAGAAGTGGCAGCCCACACCGTGCGCGGACAGTACGGCCCCGGGCGCATCGGAGACACCGACGTCCCCGGCTATCGTCAGGAGCCCGGCGTCAAGCCCGATTCGCTCGCGGAGACGTTTGCCGCCGTAAGGCTCCAGGTGGACAACTGGCGCTGGGCCGGAGTTCCATTTTACGTGCGCACCGGAAAGCGCCTCGCCACCAACGTCACCGAGATCAAGGTCCACTTCAAACGCACTCCACAGGCTCTCTTCGCGGGGAGCGATACCGGAAAATTCGGCCCCAATGTCGTCAGCCTTCGCATCCAGCCGGATGAGGGCATCTCCGTCGCTTTTGGAGCCAAGCGTCCCGGCACTCACATGAGTACCGTCCCCGTGAAGGCCAATTTTTCCTACGCAGACGCATTCGGCGGCAACACACCGGTCGCCTACGAGACGCTCATACTGGACGCCATGCGCGGAGACGCCACGCTCTTCACCCGCCGCGACGAAGTGGAATCCGAGTGGAAGATCATCACTCCGATTGAAGAAGCATGGGCCCAGCTTCCTGCTCCCGGTTTCCCAAACTATGCCGCCGGATCCGAGGGGCCCGCCGATGCCGTGCGGTTGCTTGAGCCGGACGGACATCGATGGATGTCAATGCTGAGACAGGAGCCCAATGATGCCGACTGAGCGAACTCACGCCGAACGTTTCCAGACCGAACGCTTCCACCTTGCCGGAGCAGAAGTCCTTGTCGGCGCAGACCTCGACGAGACCATCCGCATCGCCGCCGGACAATTCGCCGCCCTTGCCCGCAAGCTCGCCTCCGAAGGCCGCCCCGTCCACGTCGCTCTCTCCGGAGGCAGCACTCCCCGCCGTCTCTTTCAGGCGCTTGCGGGCGAGCCCTTTGCCTCCCTCGTCCCCTGGCTCTCCGTCCACTTTTTCTGGGGAGATGAGCGCAACGTCCCGCCGAATCATCCGGACAGCAACTACGCCGCCGCCCGCGAACTGCTGCTCTCCCGCGTCCCTGTTCCTGCCGCCAACATCCACCGCATTCTCACCGGAGACACCACGGCCATGGAAGCCTCTGACTTCTACGAGCGCACCGTGCGTGAGAAAGTGCCCGCCGCCAGCGCGCTCCCCTGCTTTGACTACGTGCTCCTCGGCCTCGGCGCCAACGGACACACGGCTTCGCTCTTTCCCCACCGCCCCACGCTGCACGAAACTCGCCGCCTGGTGGTCGCCGACCACGTTGAAGAGATCAACGCCTGGCGCGTCACCCTCACCGCTCCCGTCTTCAACAATGCTGCGCAGGTCACCTTCCTCGTCACCGGAGAGGAGAAAGCCCCGGTCGTCCACCGCGTGCTCGAAGGCCCGCGCGATGCCGAATCCATCCCCGCCCAGCTTATTGCCCCCGCCCATGGCACTCTCACCTGGATCCTGGACTCCGCCGCCGCCTCCCTGCTTACCCGTCCTCCGGGTTCCTGAGTCGTTCCATTGCTGCCCTGCCCCTGCTCAGGCAGCGAATTCCACAACTTTCCCGTCCTGCCGTTTGACGTTCTGCTTCCTCGCTGGTTACAATCACTTTGTAATTCACAGCAAGGCGCGCCAGCGCCCCCCATACTCCTCAGTAGCTCAATGGCAGAGCATTCGGCTGTTAACCGAAGGGTTGTAGGTTCGAGTCCTACCTGAGGAGCCATTTATTTTCAATGACTTAGTTCCCCTACCAACTCCACGATGAACCCCAAAATCACCCGAATGTGGGGACTTTTGTGGGGACCTTAGATCAAAACCCCGCTCATTTCTGATAGATAGCGAGCATCCCTGATTTGAATTTTGCGCGCTTTCGGCCCCGGCAGGATTTTGAGCCTTTTTCGCCACGTTCTTGCGGCCGTGCCCGTTGCCCCAGTTTTGCAACTCCTGCGAAGGATTTTTCGGCGAAGCTGCGGCCTTTTTCGCTGCCTTGGCTTTGGTTGCCGGGGACGTTTTCTTTTTGACGATGGCCTCAAGCGCCGTGCGCTTGGCCTCCATGCGAATATGGCTGTAATGCTTCAGCATCTGCTTCGAGACATGCCCAGCGATATCCATGATGGTCTGATCGCCTGCGCCGCTCTCCGCCAGATCGGTAATGAGAGTGTGCCGGTTGTCGTGCCACCGTCCCTTGACCTCGGCCTTGGTGCGCACGTTGTTCCACGCCGTCTTGAGCGTGGTCACCGGACGGGTCGGATCGGACGGATTCGGCTTGCCAAAGGGGAAGACATACCACTCGGGCTGCGGCTTGCCAAACTTCTCCTTGTACCAGACGGCGTACTCGCGGAAGACCTCGAACAGGGTTGAGTTCAGCGGGATCGTCCGTCCCTCACCGGCGTCGGTCTTGCTGCGTCCAACCGCCAGGTATTGCTTCTCGAAGTCGATCTGTCCCCAGGTGAGGTTCTTGATCTCGGCGTCGCGCATTCCCGCGTTAAGCGCCAACACCAGCGCGGGATAGATATGAGGCGAGCGGGCCTTGCTGGCCTCCTCCAGCATGCGATCCTTTTCTGCCTGGCTGAAGGCTTTGCCGACGGTGCGGCGAACCTTCAGCTTGAGCATCTTTTTCCGGCGTAGCCTTAAGCGCAGCAGATCGCCCTGCTCATCGAGAATGCGCAGCAGGAAACCAACCTCCTCGTTGATGGTCTTGGGAGCCGTGCCCTCGTCGAGGCGCGCGTTCTGGTAGTCGACGACCGTGGTCTCTGTGAAATCGATCAGCATCTTGCCACCGAGGACACGCTTCAGGTGGGCGACGGCATAGTCGGCGAAGGTGGCCGACTGGGGCAGGCGTAACTTGTAGCCCTCGAGAAATGTGTCGGCGACTTCGCCGAAAAGGCGGACTCGTTCGTGGCGCGTGTCAGTGACGACGTTGTTGAAGCCTTCCTCCAACTCGCGCAGGCGCTTCTGCTCGGCCTTTTCGGCAATGGTCTTCTTCGTGGATTTTGAGGACTCACGAACCCGCCGTCCTGCAAACCAGAACTCATACCACCAGAATTCACCACGTCGGAAGACACTCATCGATCGCTCCAGCTATCCTGCTCATTTCCCTTCGGCAGGAGAAGATTCTACTGCGGCGCGGATGGTCCGCACGTCGAGAAACATCTTTTGCCGCTCGCTGCCGGCTTCGCCTTCCAGAGGAAGGAAGCCGTAGCGCGCATACCACGCGGCTTTGTCGCGATAGGCATCGGTCAGCACGCAGCGGCAACCGACCTCTTCGGCCACATGCAGCGTGATCTTGAGGGCCTCAGAGATCAAGGCGTGGCCCAGGCCTTTGCCGGCGAAGCGTTTGTCCACTGCCAGCCGCGCGAGCAATATCAAAGGCAGATCATAGGGAGGCAGACCGCGTATATATTTCTTGGGCAGGCGGTCGCGGGGCACACTCGACGTAGCCAAGGTGAAGTAGCCAAGCACACTGCGAGGCGCAGAGTCATCGACGGCGACATAGGTCACGCCAATCGAGATCTTCCGTTGATTCGTCCAGGCGTGGCGCTGCAGGTAAACGTTGAGCGGCTCGTCTCCACAATCGAAGCTCGCTACTTCGTCGGATTCTTCAAGACGGCGAATCGTGACCGCCAAGTCAGTGCCTCATCGCCCGAATGAGGGCCTCGGTGGGTGCAGCCGCCTCGCCCGAGGCAAGTGCCGCCAAGCTTTCCAGCTCCGCGCTCGTCCACTGAATCTCGACGTGCGGCAGGGAGACCTCGGGTGCCACGCGCTCCAGAGACGGGAAGAGCAGGACCTTGCGTTCCCCGGTTGAACTCTCGCTGAAGATCCGGTTTCCCCGCTTGCGCTCCGATACAGCCCAGCGGAAGAGGGCGAGGGCATCAGACAGAAAGTCGGTATTGCTGGTCAGTTGCAAATCCGCTTTCAGAACCCGCACCATACTGTCCTCCGATGGGGCGAGATCGGCTTGAAACTTCGCCTTGCGAGGTTTGGCGGGCGGAGCTGGAGCCGCCTTCTTCGACTTTTCCTTTGCTGCCGGGGACATGGGATCCCTCCTATGCAAAGAATACTCCGGATTAGTCGTAAAAGCGAGTACATCTCGATTCAGAACTCACCTCTCGTTCCAGTTCGGCCATTTGTCAGGGCGAACATGGCCAAGTTAGGCTGCCGCGTCCGGAGCAGAGCTTCTCTCCGACCTCTGGGCTGCCTTGGCAGACGTAGAACTCGCGGCGTGCTTCCGGGCCGATTTCGCAGGAAGCCTCGAAGCGAGCCCTCTGCCAATCTGCTGCTTGGCTGGATCGGCAATATCCCCGCCACCTGGCTGGTTCTGCTCCCAGTTAGCCAGCTCATCTTCTGCATAGCGCACGAGGGAGCCGAACTTGCGATACTTCGGCCCGCGATTCTCCAGCCGCCATCGGCGCAAGGTGGCGAGACTGATTTGTGTGCGCTCTGCAACTTCGCTTTCAGTGAGGAATCGTGCGTTCATGTCAGACTCGCCCCTTTCCTTGCTCACAAGTTCCCATGATCGATTTCCCTTTCTTTACCATGCTTCAGAAGATGCACCTTTGCCCGATAACCTTTTGGATACTGCCCATAACTTTTTGGGACTGACGCCGAATCCACTGCCGGGAAAAAAGCATCGCGAAAAAAATGGAACCAGAGTTCAAGTCGCCGCATCGGATAAACACTAAATGGTGAGTGGTCGGATTGTTGCCGCGATGTGGCCTTCTGCAACCAGCGGCAATTGCGATTGGCTCACGACTCTTGGGGTAGTCAAGATGTGCTCAGGAATGGAACGTGCCAGCCCAGCTCAAAATTCGCGATCTCGAACGTGTAATGGCGCTTCATGACGAGGGCAATGTTACGGTCGCTGCCCGGCGTATCGGAATCAGCGAGCCAGCGCTCAGCAAGCGGCTCAGAGCGATCGAACAGCAAATCCAAGTTGAGCTCTTCGACCGCAGCCATGAAGGAGTCACGATCACGGAGGCCGGGCGTGCGTTTGTTGAACATGCCCAGCAAAGCCTCATGGAATTTCATCGGGCCGTTCACGAAGCCCGCGAAACCAAGCGTGGCGTCATGCACAAACTTAGAATTGGCGCATCCACTTTTCATTCGCCCCACCTGATTGAAAGTCTGCGATCAGTTGAATTGCGGTTGTTCCGCGATCTCACCATTGAAATTGTCAGTGAGTATTCCTGTGAGCTGTTGTCTCAACTGAAGCGACACCGAATCGATCTTGCTCTAGTCACGTCACCGCCATCCAATGCGGCGATTACGACCGTCCGCATTGCGACTAATCCCTTCATGCTCGTCCTCCGGGAGGATCACCCTCTGGCAGAAAAGAGATCGGCGAGCCTTGCGGAAGTTGCAGAGTATCCATGGGCGTTGTTTAGCCGCAGCGTTCATCCTCCGCTTTACGATCTGATTCATCGTCGCTTGGAAGCCGAGCATAAGAAGGCGAGGATCGCTCACCGCATTAGTCACGCGGAGCAAGTGCCTGCTTTGCTGCACGACGAAGGTCTTGTTGCATGGCTGACGCCAACTGGCGCAGAGCGCATCGCTCGCAACGGTCTTGTCCGGATACCCCTGCTTGATTCCGAGATCAACCTGGAGATGCATCTAGCGTCACTCGCCAACAACAAATCTCGGCTCGTCAGCGAATACGTTCGAAGCTTCGTGAAACGGATTGAGGAACCGCGTCTGCCTGTGCAGTTGTCTTTGCCGATGAGTGAGAAGGCTTACCATTCAAATCGAGTTCTTCAGTTGCCTGTGCCTCCTCGTGGCGTGTCCGCCTGATCTATCGGCCCAGTTGCGTTGCCATACCTAGACAAACCATCTATTTCAATTCGCTCGATTTCATCGAGCAAGATCTTCGTCCGACTGTTGATTTGCTTCCTGGGCGGTTGACTTGAGCAGCGATTGATACAAGCTCGGGGACGGAAAGCGACCGTCTTTTCAGCCCAGGCGGGGAAACCGAGTGCTTCCTCCGGCGGGTGAATCTCCTTTTTTCGCTCCATTGTATGGCGCGCCAAATCCAAAGCCACTAACAATTCCAAACAGCATGTGAGCTTTATTGACCAGTGTGCCACGGTTTACCGGTGGCACACTCTCCAGTGCACGAGTCGAAGCGGGAGCGAAGAACCGTTTGTTCGGGTAGGCTCAACAGGCCTTTCGACACGCTGGTTTCGTCCCATGAGGGTGCATCACAAAGCGGGCAACATGCCCGACTGGATGCGCAGTACAGTTATCTGAAGACCTTCCGTCGCGATTATCGGCCGGGATCAAACGCATCGCTTCATAGTTCGTGGGGCACTACGTGGATGTGGAGAAGAGCATCGCCGATATAGCGTTCTTGGAGGAATTGTATGCGCTTCCCGACGGGAGGCCGACGCTGACTTCCGGCGGGAGAGCAGCAAGTCCAAAACTTGAATCGTGTTTCAGGAATCTTCGGCTGATTCTGTGGAATCAATTGCAGCGGTTATGTGCTGTGTGGCGCAACAGACGACGGTGATCGGCCGAGTGCCGAGCCGAAAGCAGTGCCTACTGCAAGCACAAAAGCAGCCGAAGACAAAAGGTGAGAGATGTTAGCGAACGCAAAATATTTGAAAGATCTTGTGGTCAGTGCCACGGACGGCGAGATTGGGACCGTGGAAAACCTCTATTTCGACGACGAAACATGGGCCATTCGCTTCCTCACGGTGCAAACAGGTGGCTGGCTCGGCGGACGGCAGGTCCTTATATCGCCTTTCTCCGTAATTGACGCAAACTGGCGGGTCGGGCGCTTGGATGTATCGCTGACGAAAAAGCAGGTGGAAGGCAGCCCGGATATTGACACGGACAGGCCGGTTTCCCGGCAACATGAGGCCGCATACCTTGGATATTTCGGGTATCCCTATTATTGGGGCGGCCCTTACATGTGGGGGCCAGCGTTGTATCCGTCGGGCACGCCTATGATTCCGACAGCTGCCGCGAGCGAGGCGCTGGCTGAAAGGATACAGAGAGAGTCGCCGGATTCTCATCTGCGCAGCGCAGATGCCGTCAATGGCTATCGGATTGAGGCGGCTGACGGCGAAATCGGCCACGTGGATGGGTTCGTGGTGGATGACAAGAACTGGAGCATCCGCTACATGGAGGTCGCAACGCGGAATTGGTGGCCGGACAAGAAGGTATTGATTTCACCCGCCTGGATTAAACACGTAAGTTGGACGGATTCGACAGTATACGTTCGACTCTCACGGGAAGCCATCCAAACTGGCCCAGAGTTCGACGAAGGCGTTCCGATCACTCGTGAGTATGAAGACCTGCTCTACAAACAT
>CAILAZ010000086.1 GCA_903832295.1 uncultured Acidobacteriota bacterium | reverse complement strand
TGGTTTTCTTCAAGCGGAGAACTTTGAAGGGTCTCTTGCGTCGGGATCTCCTTACGAAATTGCGAAAGCGATTGCACCAGCTACCCAACAAATCAATCAGGCGACGGCCGGCGCAAAAGCCAACATCATGAACACTGCGCCTGCCGGCGGCGAGAAAACTCTCGCTTTGGAAAACGCGGACGTGGCGCAAGGGGCAAAGGTTGGGGATGTAGCATCGAGCGGATACTTGAACAGTTTCAACGCTCTATCCCTGCTCGCGCAGCAAGGCACAGGCGAGAGCATTTCTTCTGCCGGGACGGGCATTTCCGGTTATAGTTCAGCCAATCAAGGACTCGCGCAGGTGGGCAATCTTCAAATCCAACAGAAAGGTGCTCAACTTGGTGCGCTCACCTCCTTGGGTGGCGACGCCGCCACTTTGGCGGGAGCGTTTCTTTGACCCGTCTAGCGGAGGGAAGGCGTCGCAGATAAGCGGGGGCGATATGTCCAGTTTTATTCAGGCGGGCGCGGTGCAGCCGATGCAGTTAGATTCTTCGATGTACACGCCCGATCTTTCGCTGGGCTTTGGAGGTTAGGTGATGGCGAACCCGGCAGCACAGCAAAATCCCGGAAAGTTCCAGCCTTACGATCCGTCGACACCCTATCAGGCTCCGGTGTTGCCAGATCCACAGCCAGCCGCGCCGTCTCCTCTGCCTACGCAGATGCCACAAGCAAATGGGGCGGTAAAGAAGTCAGGTGCCATCGCCACAATCGCAGACGGGATGCTTCGCGGATTCATGCAGGGGCGGGCATACGGTCAAGCCAAACAGGCGATGACCCTCAAGAAGAAGACAGACGACCTGCAGAACTCCTACAATCAGGACGCGGTGCGGCTCTATCAGTTGACCCAGGCCGGCGTAAGCGAGACCTCAGACGAGTACAAGGCGGCGAAGTCTTCCGTGGACGGCTCATGGGGAGCACTGATGGACTTTTACGGCGGCCACATCGAGCAGATGACCGGGAACAAGAAGGGCCGGGGTAAGAAGGATCAGGACCAGCGTCCGCCGCAAGCCGTTCTTACGGACCCAAAGTCAACCCCGTTCGAGAAGTCGCAAGCATGGTATCAGGTGTCGAAGCAGGCTGGCCCTCCAGTCTACGGGCAGATCGCCATGATAAACACGCCGGAAGCGAAGCAGAACCGGGCGAATCAGGCGGCTATGCCGGGGCTGCAAGCCGGAGAGATTTCTCATGCGCAGGTAATTCAGAAGGCTCAAGGAACAATCGACAAGCTCGGGCCGGACATCGCAAAGTTTTCCAGTACCCCGCAGAGCCAGTGGACGGATGCCCAAAAGAAGCAGTACGACGAATATCGGCAGGCTTATGAGACGGTTAATCCGCCAAAACCGCAAGCTCCGTTGAAGCCGGGCGAGGCTGTACTTGTGGCCGCCGATGATGTGATTGGGCGGATTCAATCGAACCCCGGATATAAACTCACCGAGCAAGACCACGAATTCCTGAAACTCGGCGGCTTTGAGAAAGACACCAGTGAAAAACGGTGGTATAACCCAAAGACCGGGTACTTGATTAGTGTAGACGATGCCAACAAGGTGACAGTCACAAACACGCACACTGGAAGTGGGTCAGGTGAACCGGGATCTAGCGAGGACAAGAGCTATCGGAAGTGGGTCAAATACTACGAGGACCAGTATCCCGACATGCCGAAAGAGGAGCGCGAGGCGCTGGCTCATCGCAAGGTTGAAGGAGCCGGACAGCAACAAGCTGGCGCGCTGGCCCATGACGCCATCGCCGAGCCTAAACAATTCGACAATGACGTTATTTCCACGGCGATCAGTGGTCTGCGCAACCTCCCGCAGTACAAGGACAACAAAGACTTCGACCTTGATGGCGCGCTGACAAACCTCGTTGGCCAGGGGGATTACGGCTACCAGTACCACGCGAAAAGCGATCTTGGAAAGCCGGGCAGAAGCGGGAAGTACGCAGGTAACGTGGACGAGGCGCAAC
>CAILAZ010000085.1 GCA_903832295.1 uncultured Acidobacteriota bacterium | reverse complement strand
AGCCTGGTTCGCCGGTACGGGCAGCAGATGGCGGTTTTGCAGTCGCAGAAAATTACTCCACTGCTGGGGTCGTTTGATCCGGAGAACCTGACCCGGCTTGCGGAGGTTGTGCGGGAGATTGTGGCGGAAAACTCGGACTACTGGAGATTGATGTATATCGATGTAGTGGAGTTCCGCAACCAGCACTTCTCGCACATGTTCCAGGCCTTCCCCTCGACGTTGCGGAGGATGAATCCGGCGGCGTTTGAGGGCGGTGAGATTTCAGGCGGGGAAGCTCCGGAGTTTGCCTTCGCCACGGTGTACCTGCAGTTCTTTCTTTACTTCCTAATCGAGACGCTGTTCGGGGGAAAACAACACCTGGGCGTTCCTGATGATGAAGCCATCGCCAAACTGATCCACCTTGCGACGGCAGGGCTGGGGGGAGGCGATGTTACGAGCAAGTCCGTGAAAACAGGAGGAACACATGATTCGCAAACTATCTCTAAGCCTGTTGTGCGCTCTGCTGCTGGCACTCGCCGGCATCGCTAATGCCCAGACGGCGACCACGGGACAGATCACCGGTTCGGTGACAGATCCGACCGGCGCCTTTGTATCGGGCGCAAAGATTGTCGTGGTCAGCGAGGCGGGAGTGAAGCGCGAAATTACGACCGACGCTTCCGGGCATTATCGCGTACCGCAACTGCCCCCGGGCAAATACCGCATGGAAATCAGCTCGACCGGATTCACCTCGGCGAAGGTGAATGGAATTGTGGTGAACATCACCGAAACGACGGCTCAGAACGTTACGCTGAAGGTTGGCGCACAGACTGAGGTGGTGGAAGTAACAGGCTCGGCACCAATGGTGCAGACCGATTCCGCGGCGACGGGCAAGGTGATCGAGCAGGACACGATTCGCCAACTGCCGCTGCCGACACGCAACTTCCAACAACTGCTGACGCTGAGCGCGGGCACGGCGGGCAGTTTGCAGAACTCGTCAGACCTGGGCCGCGGCGACGCGACGATCAGCGTCAACGGCAACCGCACGACGTCAAACGCTGTGGTGGTGAACGGAATTGACGCCAGTTCGATTGGCACCGGCGCGACGCCGAACCTGGCGGTTCCGGCGACGGACACGCTGCAGGAGTTCATCGTGCAGACGAGCCTGTACGACGCCACCCAGGGACGGAACTCGGGCGGAGTGGTAGCGGCGGTGACCAAGAGCGGCACGAACAGCTATCACGGGAATATGTACGAGTTCCTGCGCAACACCGCGCTGAACGCGAATAACTATTTTCTGAACGCTGCCAACATCAAGCGCCAGACGTACGAGCGCAACCAGTTTGGCGCAACGCTGGGTGGCCCGATCGCGAAGGACCGCACATGGTTCTTCCTGAGCTACCAGGGAACGCGCGAGACGAACGCGACCTCGCTCTCGAACTCGCTGTCGCAGATATTCGTTCCGAAGTACGTGACTTCTGACCGCAGCGCGACTGGACTTTCAACGCTGATGACGGCAGCAACGGGATATCCGGGCATCTACCTGAATCCGATTGCGGCAACGATTCTGCAGGCGAAGCTGCCGGACGGTTCATACCTGATTCCGAGCACCCAGGGACAGGCGAGCGGATCGGTGACGACTCCGACGCAGTCCACCTACCAGGAAGACCAGATTAACGGCAACCTGGACTGGAAGCTCTCGAACGCAAACCACCTTTCGCTGAAGGCCTTCCTGGCCAATAATCCGACGAAGCAAGGGTTGTATAGCTTCGCGGGCGTGGGCAATGCCTTGCAGGCTCCGGGCGCGCCGACGAAGTTCAACATGCATCAGCGGATCTATGCAGTTTCGGATACGCATCTGTTCAATCCGCGGCTGATCAACGAAGTGAAGTTTGGCTACAGCGAGATCACAGGAAAGTTCACGCCGACGGAAGCTTTTAAAGCGTCGGATTTCGGAATCAGCACTCCGCTGCAGAGCCTGTTCCCTGGCGCTCCAACGATTTCGATCACAAACATGATGGACCTGGGACCGTCGCAACTGGCAGATAACTTCTCGCAGACCCGCACCTACACCATGAACGACATGCTGACGTGGACGCATGGAAGCCACACGGTGAAGGCGGGCGTGGAGTACAAGCGGCAGGAGATCAACCTGTACTTCAACGCGTACACCCGCGGGCAGATGTATTTCTCCAGTTTCCCGCTGTTCCTGCTGGGAATCCCGACGCTCACTTTGCAGGGTTCGGGCGTGAATGACCGTAACATCCGGGCGAATGATTTCTCGGGCTTTGTGCAAGAAGACTGGAGAGTCAACAACCGGCTGACGATGAACTTTGGCATTCGCTACGACCTCTACAATCCGTTCTATGAACTGAAGGGACGCCTGGTAGCGTTTGATCCGGCGCTGGCGAAGCTGACTGCGGTTGGCACGCAAAATGTGTTGACAGCCGGCTTTGTGCAGGCAGGAAATGGAAACCTGGCGGGAGTTCCCAAGGTGCAGGATGGCCTGGTTCCGACAGACTACAACAACTTTGCTCCGCGCTTCGGTTTCTCATTCCGTCCGTTGGCGAAGAACAGCACGCTGGTAGTGCGCGGGGGCGTTGGAGTGTACTACGACCGCATGAACGCCCGCCTCTACAACAGCCAGGTGTTCAACGCGCCATACAACATCATGGCAATGAACATCTACGGCAGCGCGACGTTGTATCCGGCGTTTGCGGATCCGTTCGTACATGTTCCGCTTCCTTCGGCGTTCCCGGCCAGTTTCGCAGGGTCGGGCTTCCCGCTGGGCGGCGCTCCGTGGGTACTGCCGGTTTCCGATATGTACAACGGCGTAAAGACGGCCCTGAATGCGGTGGTTCCGGTCTCAGGTATTTACCCAGACCGGCACAAGTTCTTGACCCCGTATGTGGAACAGTACAACATCGATCTGCAGTGGGAAGCGATGAAGAACACGGTGATCGATCTTGGTTATGTGGGCTCGACGGGGCGCAAGTTGACCCAGTTGCACAGCCCGAACCAGCAAACGTTGAACTCGAATCCGTACAGCGGCCCGTACTCGACGGCGATGTCGGCGATGCCTTCGGCGATCTTCGGCACCTACGTGGAAAGCACCAGCGGCAAGTCGGGATACAACTCGCTGCAGGCCTCGCTGACGCAGAAGTCGGTACACGGGTTGAGCTACCTGATCTCCTACACGTACTCGCACTCGATTGATGATTACTCGGGCGGCGACGTAAACGATCTGTCAGGCATGCCGGGAGATACGCGGAAGAACTACTTCGCATCGTCTGACTTCGACCGTCGCCACCGCCTGGTGGTCAGCGGGACGTACGATCTGCCGAAGTTCTACCATGGCGAGGGCGCTGCAAAGTACCTGGTCAATGGTTGGGAATTTGGCGGCATCGCCACGGTCCAGAGCGGCACGCCGTTCTCGATTATCGGCAGCAACAGCGTGTTTGCCTATACGTTCGGCAACGTTGCGGCAGGTCGCACAGTGGCCTCGGCGAAGGGACACGGAAAGATCGAAGACCGACTGAACTCGTACTTCGATACAACAGCGTTCGTGGCTCCTACGGCTTACACAACGGACTTTGGTTCACTGCGTAACGTACTAGTCGGACCTCCGCAGAAGAACCTGGACCTCTCGCTGGTGAAGTTCTTCCCGATCACCGAACACCAGAAGGCCGAATTCCGCACCGAGGTGTTCAACCTGTTCAACCATCCGAACTTTGCGAACCCGGTGAACGTAATTTCAGCGGGTAGTTCCTACGGGACCATCGTGAGGACCGCGACTGGACCGCGCGTGATCCAGTTCGCATTCAAGTACAGCTTCTAACAAACAAGACCAAAGCTCACCAAGGCTGACCGGATTTCCGGTCAACCCTGGTGGGGTGCGGCCTTTTTTCAAGAGGAAGGCGATATGAAAGAGACTGGGCTCAAAGAGAAGGTGGTCATCGTAACCGGCGCATCGGCCGGGATCGGGCGCGCAACGGCGTTGCGTTTTGCCGAAGAGGGCGCGAAGGTTGTGGGTTGGGATGTGAGCGACAAGAGCTTTGCCGACGTGGAGTGCGAGATTAAAGCCGCGGGCGGGGAAGCACTGCTGCGGGTGGTGAACGTCACCGACGTGAAGGCCGTGGAAGCAGCAGTGGCAGAGGTGGTAGCGAAGTGGGGACGAATCGACGTGCTGGTGAACAACGCCGGGATCACCCGCGACTCGCAGCTAGTGAAGTACAAGGATGGGGCGGTGCAGTCGATGATGACCGACGAGCAGTTTGACGCGGTGATCAACGTGAATCTGAAGGCAGTATTCCTGTGCACGCGGGCGGTGGTTCCGCAGATGATTGCGAACGGCGGCGGCGTGATTCTGAGCGCGTCGTCGGTTGTGGGATTGTACGGTAATTTCGGGCAGACGAATTATGTGGCCACCAAGGCGGGCGTGATTGGAATGACGCGGACGTGGGCACGCGAACTGGGCAGATTCAAGATCAGGGCCAACGCGATTGCTCCGGGATTTATCGGGACGGAGATGGTGCGGGCGATGCCTCCGAAGGTGGTGGAGGGAATGGTGGCGCGGACTCCGGTAGGACGGCTGGGCGAGCCTGCCGACATTGCAAACGCTTATGTGTGGCTGGCCTCCGAGCAGGCGGCATTTGTCAGCGGCATTGTGCTGTCAGTGGATGGCGGGATCGTAATCGGTACCTAGAGAGAGTGCGGTTCGCAGAGTTCCTATTCGCGGAGTTCATAAAGGAGAAATCATATGGGACGCTATGCAAGGATTGTGTCCACGGCAATGTACAAGCCGGAGCGATTAATCAGCAACGACCAGATGCGGGAGTGGTTGAAGCAATTTCCGGATTTTGTGGACAAGATGGAGCAGGGGACGGGGATTCTGCAGCGGTGGTGGGCTCCCGAGGATTGGGCAACAAGCGACGTTGCGCTGCCGGCGGCAAAGCTGGCGATTGAGCGGGCAGGAAAGAAGCCCGAGGATGTGGACCTGATCATCCTGGGGACGGATTCGCCGGACTACGTGACGCCAGCGACCTCGGTGGTGTTGCAGCACAAATTGGGCGCGAAGAATGCAGGGACATTTGACGTGGGCTGCGCATGCGCATCCTTCCCGACGGCGCTGACGGCTGGGGCGGGAATTATCGCGGCGAATCCGGCGATCAAGACCGTACTTGTGATTGGCGTCTATCTGATGCATAAGCTGGCCAATCCACTGGACCCGATGATCTTCTTCTATGGCGACGGCGCGGGCGCAGCGGTATTGGAGACGAGTGAGACGCCGGGATTTGTGGCTTCGGCTTTCCAGGCTGACGGCACCTATGCCAAGAACTGGCTGATTCCCTCCAGCGGCACGGCAGAACCGGTGACGGCGGAGACGCTGGCAGCGGGGCGTACCAAGGTGATGATGGCGGCGCGGTATCCACCGGAGATCAACGACGACGGATGGCCGTGCCTGGTGCGCAAGCTGGCGTTGAACGGCGGATTCGAGTTGAACGACATCGACTTTGCCGTCTTTACGCAGGTGCGCAAGCCCACGGTGGAGCTGGTGATGGAAAAGCTGGGGCTTCCGATGGAAAAGACGCACACCATCATGGAAGAGTATGGCTACACGGGTTCGGCGTGCGTGGGCATGGCGCTGGATGACGCGGTGGCGAAGAAGAAGATCAAGGCGGGAGACCTGGTGGTGCTGGTGGGCTCCGGCGTTGGTTATAACCAGGCGGCGTGCGCGTTCCGCTGGTAGGACGGGAGGAGAGACGATGATAGCCGGAGATATTCTTGGCGAACGGGCGCGAATCCATCCGGATAAGACCGCGCTGGTGTATGTGCCGACCGGACAGCGCCTCTCCTACGCGCAGTTGAACGAGATGACGATGCGAGTGGCCCACGTGTGGACGGAGCAACTGGGTCTGGGCAAGGGCGACCGCATCGGCATCCTGGCGCAGAACTCGATAGAGAATGTCTGTGCGTTCTTTGCCGCAGGGAAGACCGGGGTGGTGATCGTTCCGCTGAACGCAAGGCAGACGGCACATGAGCTGGCCTATGTGGTAGAAGATGCGGGGCTGGCGGCGCTGATGTATGAGACACAATTTGCCGGAGTAGCGGAAGCATTGAGTTCCGGACGCGAAGCGATGAAACTTCTCGCGCTGGAGGGTCCGCAGTGGGCGACCGCAATGGCCTGCGCGGATCCGCGTGGTTTCCGTAATACCGGGTGCGGGGCGGAGGATATCTACTGTCTGCTCTACACCAGCGGTACGACGGGCAAGCCGAAGGGCGTGATGCTGCCGCACAGGATGATCGTGTGGAATGCATACAACACGGCGATCAGCTGGCAGATTCGGGACAGCGATGTGATTCCGATTTTTACGCCGATGTACCACGCGGGTGGGCTGACGGTATTCCTGACGCCGGGACTGCTGCTGGGATGCACGATTGTGCTGCACCGCAAGTTCGACGCATCCGAGGTGTGGAGGACGGTTGAACCGGAGCGGGTAAGCATATTGATGGCCGTGCCGACGATCTTCAAGATGCTGATGGAAGCGCCGGAATTTGCGACATGCAATGCGGAAAGCGTGCGCTGGTGCGTCAGCGGAGGCGCGCCGCTGCCGCTCTACATTATTGAGGCCTATCTAAAGCGCGGCATTCTCTTCAAGCAGGGATATGGGCTGACGGAAGTGGGCGTGAACTGCTTTGCGATGAGCGACGAGGACGCGCGCCGAAAGCTGGGCTCGATCGGCAAACCGTTCCTGTTTACCGGGGCAAAACGGATCGACGAGCTGGGGCGCGAAGTGACTGACGATATCGGCGAGCTCTGCCTGAAGGGATTGCACGTGAGCCTTGGCTATTGGAGGAACCCTGCGGCGACAGCAGCGGCACTGGACGCGGAGGGGTGGTTCCACACCGGGGACAAAGCGCGAGTGGATGAAGATGGCTTTTACTATATCGCTGGACGCGCGAAAGACATGTTCATATCCGGAGGGGTAAATGTCTATCCGGCTGAGGTGGAAGCCGAGCTGTTGTTGCATCCCGGCGTGGAAGACGCAGCGGTGATTGGAGTGGAGCACGCGAAGTGGGGCGAGGTGGGCGCGGCTTTTGTCGTGCTTCGCTCCGGCGTGAACGCGAGTGGTGAATCGCTGGGAGAGTTCCTCTCCAAGAGTCTTGCGCGCTACAAGGTTCCTCAGCACTTTCTGTTTGTGCATGAACTGCCGCGCACGGCGTTTGGAAAAGTGATGAAGCCGGAGCTGCAAAGGCAGTTTGTGGAGCGAAGCCAGAGGAGTAGTTAGCGGCGAGGTAACCCCATCTTCAGAAGAAGGTCAATGAAGCGAGTATCGCGGCGCACGCTATCGAAGATAGGTTCCGGATTGAGGAACAATAACCACGGAGAGCGGCTTTCATAGGATCTTCCAAGGTATGCGAAGGTCCGGTCCAGATCGCCGAGACCGAGATGGACGATTGCGAGGTAGTAGGCGATGGTCTGATCCTGATCGCCATTCCGTTGAAGCAGCTTCAGGGCAGCGTTGGCTCGCGTGGGTTGATTGGAAACGGCACAGACGTATCCGAGATAGGCGAGGATCAATGGCACCTCCGGAAAGAGACTATGTGCCGACTCAAGATGGTCGATGGCTCTCTCCGAGTTGCCGAGTTGAAGATAGCAAAAACCGAGGACAGCGTAGAGCACGGAGTACCCTTCTCCCGCCGTGATTGCGTGCTCGATCATGGCGACAGCCGCGCGAAACTGCCTCGCATAGTAATAGCAGAGGCAGAGCAAGCCGGTGTTTGCCGCAGAGATGGCATCCAGTTTCCACGTGGTGGAGGCGGCTTCCAGAGCTTCGTTCACCCGTCCCTCGGCCAGAAGCACTCGAATAACTCCATGCCACGCAAATGAGTAGGCTGGCTTGCACCGAGTGACCTCGGCAAAGCCAACCTCGGCTTCCGCCAGCCGATGATCATAGAAGAATCGCACCCAGGCCTCCGAACATTTTGCTTCCGGTAAGTCTGGGACAATTTCCAGAGCCCGTGCAGCAGCAGTGCGTGCGCGAAGCAGTCCGGCTGCGGGAGCCATGAGTCCGCGAGTGGAGGCGAGAATAAAGGCGTCTGCCAAACCAACGTAAGCCAAGGCATAGCTGGGATCCATTTCCAGGGCGTTGCGAAATGCGCCGATACTTTTTTTCAATCCGGCTTCGGTTTGAATCTCCCAGAAGTGACGGCCCTTGCGATAGTCGAGTTGCGCATCGTTGACGCGCGGGTGGTTGATCTCCGTCGGAAGGCGGGAGAGATGACGGGATGGGGCTGGGGAGGTGCCGCTGAAATCGGGAGGCGCGCTTACCCTGTGCAATGTCGAAGGTGACGATTGACCGGCCAGCCAGGAATCTAACTCACGGGAGAACGCGTAAACCGCTCCGCGCTTTGCTCCCGGCGGGCGATGAACGGGCAGTCCGCGTTCGCGCTCCCAGCGGACAGCGGTACGCACGTGATGTCCAAGGTATTCTCCGATTTCCTTCCAAGATCCTAGCCGAACATTTGAGATATGGGTTCTCCTGATGCACCTCACCGGAAGCCTGCAAACTGCTTGTATGAGGCAGAGGCGATGAGTCAATTCTGCTGTGCGAAAACGGATACGAGCAAAAGTCGCTCATGAAGACAATTTCTTGGGGGGATCTTGAGCATATTGGAAGGACAGAAGATTATGCAACGCGGAATTGAATGGCAAGAGCAGACATTAAGCTACATGCAAGTCAGATTGTAAGGGAATGGCAGCTCATGCTTGTTCAGGTTCCGACGAATGCAGCAACTTAATCGCTGACCTGCGTATTCTAGAGGATCGAATGCTGTTGTCGCTTGAACTGTAATGGTAGGCATAGATCGGGACGTCGAGGGAATTTGTTTTGTTCCGTTTCAGAACCGTTAATTCTTCATTCCCCGATTGGCATTTCATGCCTGTTCACGGCACCTCAATTCTCTTGCCCCTCTGATAGTAGGTGCTTACACTCGCTGTTGAACGGCGGAAACATTGGTTTCTTCGCAGGGGTGTTAGTGGCGGGGGGAAGTGGTTCCGGCGCGGTTCAGTCGGTTCAGTCAGCCAGACACAAGAGGACACGAACTGTGGAAACGCACCTTCTAAGTGAGGATGGCGAAGCTCTGCCCGGAGCGTCGATGCGGGCACAGGCGGACGCATCGCGGCAGTGGTTTGCTGTGTTCACCACCCCGCGCCATGAGAAATGTGTAGCCGCGTATTTTGAGCAGCGTCAACTGGAAGGATTCCTGCCGACTTACCAGGCCGTGCACCGCTGGAGGAATGGTCAGAACGCACACGTGGCGCTCCCTCTGTTTCCGGGGTATTTGTTTGTGCGCATTGACCGTTGCGAGAGGATTCGTGTGCTGGAAGTACCGGGCGTACTGGCAATTCTGGGAACGAGGCGGGAGATGACGGCACTATCTGAGGCCGAGATTGAGTGGCTGCGCTCAGGGGTGCGGCAGCAGAATCTGGAGCCACATCCTTACCTGGTGGCAGGCGAGCGAGTTCGCATTCGGACCGGAGCGATGGAAGGTCTGGAAGGCATTCTGGTCCGCAGGTCAAACGGCATGCGGGTGGTTTTGACGCTGGAGTTGATCCGGCAGAGCGTGGCAGTTGAGTTGAGCGCCGATGATATTGAGCTTGCGGAGCAGCGCGCATCAGCTTAGTACGAGGCGGTGCGAGCGTCTGGCTGATGGTCTGACAAGGGTACTTGAAATCCCCCATTCTGGTGGAACCCTATCCAAATGAACAAAGATGAGATTGAGGCGCGAGTCATCGAAGCGTCGGTGTGTCTGTTTTCCAGCCGGGGCTACCACGGTACAAGCACGCGGGAGATCGCGCGGCTGGCGGATGTAAACGAGAACTCAATGTTCCGGCATTTTCGCCGCAAGGAAGATCTGTTCTGGGCGGCCGTGGAGTCGCAGCTGAAGCAGGCGCAGATCGATGTTGCGCTTCAGTCAGCGCTCGCCGAGGGGGCTGTTCCGGAGACGGTTGTTCCGCTGATTCTCGACTTTATGGTGCGGACGACGACCGAAAGACCGGAGCTGGTGCGGCTGTTATCGGTGGGGTTTCTGGAACTGCGTGCCGGAGCCGAATCGGTGTACCGGGAACATCTGACCCCGATCTGCCGCGCGATCAACGGCTATCTTGCGGGCAGTATCGAGTGCGGGAAGTTGCGGGCGTTCGATCCGGCACTGGTCAGCGCAGGGTTTCTGATTACGGCAATTGTGCACCATGGCCTCTACCAGCTGCTGACCGGCAGGGAGGCGCCCTATTGCGGGGCGGAAGAAGCGGTCGCTGCCTATAGTCAGTTCTGGCTGGAGGCGCTTGCGCCGTAACCGGCGCCTTCGAGCAGGAAAGTACCGCGAGCAAGATGTAGAAGCGTGTGCCGGCTGCCCCGGCATCAACCGGAGTCCAACACGAATGAGGGGACAAGACGATCGTCCCGCGCTTTCGGGTGAATGAACCATGATCCGACGATTCATTGTCTATGAATTCTGTTTTCAGGGAATTGTCATCTTCCTGCCTCCGCTGGCTTTTCTGTTTGCGACCACCGCCCTGCGCGCCCTCGGTTACATTTGTCCACTCAACCACGATTATGTATTCCTGTGCGTGACGCTTTCCCTGGTGTGGACGGTCTGCGCGATTCACTTTCATGTGACCAGCGTTGAGGCTCTGTTCGCAGACTCCGATAGCCTGCGGAATTGCCTGAAGGCGCTGGCGTGGACTTACATGTCATGCTTCAGCGCATTGTTCTTCTACCGGGGTGCGACCTATTCGCGGCTGGTGGTGGGACCAAGCGCCGTGATTCTGCTGGCGGAAATTCTGCTGCTGCGAGTAGTGCTGCGGAAGGTCTTGCGCCACGCAAGCTGGCAGCAGGAGCGGCTGCGGATTGTCGTCATTGGAGCGGACCGATTTGCGGCGGAGACATCGGAACGGTTGAAGAGCAGCGCAATTGCTCCCTGTGACACAGTGGCGTTTGTTCGTTTGCCGGGGCAGGAGGTGCTGGTTGGAGACCGGGTACCAGTGCTCGAATTGGAACAGCTGATGCGTCAGAATCTCAAGCACTTTGCGCATGACATGGTACTGGCGGCGTCTCCGGAGATGTTGCCGATTCTCTCCAGCATGATTGAGCGATTGCGAGGCCTGGCGATTCCGATTCGCTTCTGTCTCGACTTCGGCACGGACGTAAAAGTGCAGGAGCGGTTCTTCCGGGTCGGCGGAACGCACATGCTTGACGTGCACATTGCGCCCTCGGAGACGGTCAGCTATTTGATTTTGAAACGTTGTTTTGACATTGCGTTCTCAGTGCTGGCGCTGGTGCTTTCCGGGATTCCGATGCTGGTGATTGCGTTGGCGGTGAAACTCTCATCTCCGGGGCCGGTTCTGTTTGCGCAGCAGCGGGTGGGAATCAACGGACAGTTGTTCAACATGCTGAAGTTCCGCACGATGACGGTCTCCTCCCCCGCAGATTCCGATACGAGGTGGACGGCCCCGGGTGATCCACGGTGCACGGTGCTGGGCAGGTTGCTGCGCAAGAGCAGCCTGGACGAGTTGCCGCAGTTCTTTAACGTCTTTCGGGGCGAAATGAGCGTGGTGGGACCGCGCCCGGAGCGTCCCCACTTCGTAGAGAAGTTCAAGGAAGAGATTGACGCCTACAATGCGCGCCACCACCTGAAGTCGGGTATTACCGGATGGGCGCAGGTAAATGGACTGCGGGGCGACACAGATATCAGCAAGCGGGTAGAACTGGACCTGTACTACATCAAGAACTGGAGCCTCGTCTTCGATATCCAGATCATTCTGATGACGGTGTTCTCGGGTTTCTTTGCGCGCAACGCCTACTGAGCGGGCGCGGTTAAGGACCAGAAGAGGGAGCAAATGGTGGAATCAGGGACGCGCATGAGACGGGGCTGGCTGGAGGTGCTGGGCTGGTTAAAGGTGTTTACGCTGCTGGCGGCGCTGGTGGGAGTGGCGGCGGCAGATGGGATGCCGGCCGAGCAGCTCATCGCCCTGCTGCAACAGCAGCCGGAGAAGTTGGCCTTGCTGAAAAGCGAAGCAGCAAAGCGTGCGGGAGTGGCGGCGGACTCCATCACGGACGAAGCGGTCTTCTCCCGGATTCGGGGAGATGAGAGCTTGCGGTCACGCCTTACCGAGGAGTTCCGAAGAGAGCGTGCATCGTCTGAGAAGCCGGATTCGGGGAACACACCATCTTCGGTGCAGAGACCGCCCGCAACCGCAGCGCCGACAGGCAGCGGCGAGGGTGGGGAAGAGCCGCTGGTGGCGCGGGCGAATCCGTACCCGGGCATCGCTTCGCTGGATGATCTCTACCTGCAGTTATCCGGCGCGCGAGCAAAGCTGACACGATTCGGCACGGAGATGTTCAGGCTGGGAACGGGGAATGTAAATGAGTTGCCGGCGGACCTTCCGGCGGGCCCGGACTATGTGCTTGGACCGGGCGATAGCCTGGTGATTACTATGTGGGGCGGCCAGTCTGACAGGTTGGAGAGAACGATTGACCGGCAGGGGCAGGTCGCGCTGCCGGAGGCGGGGACCATTGCGATTGCCGGGATGAGCATTACTCAGGCGCAGGCGGCCATCGAGCGCGCATTGGAGAGCCAGTTCAAGGCGGAGAGGGTCGAGATTTCGCTAGGCAAGGTGCGCACCGTGCGAGTCTATGTGGTTGGCGATGTGCAGCGGCCCGGAGCCTACGATGTCAGTTCGCTCTCGACCCCGCTGAATGCTCTATATGCGGCGGGCGGGCCGACGGCAAAGGGTTCGCTGAGGACGCTGCGGCAGTATCGGGGAAAACTCCTGGTCAGGGAATTCGATCTCTACGATTTTCTGCTGCGTGGAGTGCGTTCTGAGGCGGACCGTCTGCTGCCCGGGGACACAATCCTGGTACCGCCGGTGGGAGCGCAGATTGCGGTAGCGGGAACGGTGCGCCGGCCGGCGATCTATGAGTTGCAGGCGGAGCAATCACTCGGTGATGTGCTGGACCTCGCGGGTGGAGTTCTGGTATCGGCAACGTTGCGTGAAATAAAGGTGGAAAGGATCGAAGCCCATCAACGACGAACCATGCTGAGCGTCGAGGTTCCCGAGGGAGCGGGGAGCATGGGGCAAAAACTCGCCGGGTTCCTCGTGCAGGATGGCGATCAGGTTACGGTGTCGCCGATATTGCCCTATAACGAGCGGGCAGTGTATCTGGACGGTCATGTCTTCCGCCCGGGAAAGTATCCATATCGTGAAGGCATGACCGTGGTCGATCTGCTGCACTCCTACCAGGATGTGATGCCGGAGCCCGCAAATCACGCCGAAATTGTCCGCTTGCGTCCGCCAGATCTTCGGCCCGAGACCATCGCCTTCAATTTGTCTGCGGCACTGACGGGTGGCAGTCCGGTGCTCCTCGAACCATTCGACCTTGTGCGCATTTACAGCCGCTATGAGTTCGACGCTCCGAAAGTATCGATCCACGGTGAGGTACTGAGGCCAGGGGAGTATCCTCTCGCCGAGGGGATGACGTTCTCCCGGCTGGTGCAGATGGCAGGAGGATTCAAACGGAGTGCGTATCGGCAGGAGGCCGACCTGTTCAGTTACATCGTTCAGAATGGCGAGACGGTTTTGACCCGATCTGCAGTTGTGGCAATTGAGAAGGCGATGGATGGAGTTCAAGGCGCGGACGTGGCGCTCAAGGCGGGCGACGTGGTGGGCATCCGGCAATTGACCGGCTGGCAGGATATTGGTGCCTCGGTGGGGGTGACAGGCGAGGTTCGGTATGCCGGGACCTATGGCATCGAGGCAGGGGAACGGCTGAGTTCGGTGCTGAAGCGGGCGGGCGGTTTCCGTCCGGGAGCATATCCGTCCGGAGCGGTGCTGGAGCGCGTACAGGTTCGCGAGTTGGCGGAGAAGAATCGCCAGGAGATGATCCGGAAGGTTGAGTCGAGCACGCCCAGCGTGAAGGCGGGCATGACATCTGTCCAGGAGCAACTGAGCTTGCAGCAGGCGGCGCAACAACAGCAACAACAGGTGCTGGCATCGCTGCGCAGCCACCCGGTGAGTGGACGGCTGGTGATCAAAATCTCTGTCGACATCGAGAAGTGGGAGAACTCGGCAGTAGACGTGGAACTGCGGGCAGGGGATGTGCTGTACATCCCCAAACGTCCGAATTTTGTGGCGGTTTCCGGGCAGGTCTATAACAACACGGCGATTACCTACGTGCCGGGCAAAGATGCCGGTTGGTACCTTCGCCAGGCTGGCGGAGTCACCCGCGCCGGCGACCGGCGGGCAGCATTCATCTTGAGAGCCAACGGAACGGTGGTCGGTCACGGGGCTGACTGGTTTTCCGGCGACGCGTTGAGTCTCCACTTGCAGCCCGGGGACTCGGTGATCGTTCCTGAGAAGATCGAGGGCGGGTCGCAACGCTGGAAAAACCTGTTGGCCACTGCCCAGTTGATGTCGTCGGTTGCCATCATGGGGTCGGTGACCGGAGCATTCTGACAGGGCAGCGAGTCGTTGGAATGCTGAAATTCTGACCGTAAAGGCAGGAATCCTGCTGTAATCTAGTGACAGCGAACCCAGACTGAAGTAGCTCCGGAATTGGTAAAGGCAGTCGCGCGATCTTATTTTCAGATCTCCAAGGGGGATTTTGTATGCAGCCCAAAAAAGCGTTGGTGTGCGGTGCAGGAGGATTTATTGGGAGCCACCTGGTAAAGCGGCTCAAGTCCGAAGGGTTCTGGGTGCGTGGAGTGGACCTGAAGAATCCGGATTTCAGTCCGTCGGCCGCCGACAGCTTTGTGATTGCGGATCTGAGATTGTTGTCATCGTGGGAGTCGATCCTGGACACGCAGTTCGACGAGGCGTATCAATTGGCTGCCGACATGGGCGGTGCGGGGTATATTTTCTCCGGCGAGCATGATGCCAACGTGATGCACAACTCGGCGATGATCAATCTCCACATGGCCGACTGCGGAGTAAAGCACGGAGTGAAGAAGGTCTTTTACTCCTCTTCGGCGTGCATGTATCCGGCCTACAACCAGACCGATCCGAATAATCCGAAGTGTGCCGAAGAGACTGCCTATCCGGCAGAGCCGGACAGCGAATACGGATGGGAAAAACTGTTCAGCGAGCGGCTGTACTTTGCCTTTACGAGGAACTACGGACTGGATGCGCGGGTGGCGCGCTTCCACAACATCTTTGGTCCAGAGGGAACCTGGACCGGCGGGAAAGAGAAGGCTCCGGCTGCGATGTGCCGCAAGGTTGCCGAGCAACCCGAGGGCGGCGAGATCGAGGTATGGGGCGATGGCGAACAGACGCGCTCGTTCCTCTACATCGATGAGTGCGTGGAGGCCGTCCGGCGGCTGATGAACTCCGAGACGTTCCGTGGCCCCGTCAACATCGGCTCAGAGGAGATGGTGACCATTAATCAGCTGGCGAGCATGGTGATGGAGATCGCAGGGAAGAAGCTGGGAATCCGCCACATCGACGGTCCGCTTGGCGTGCGCGGCCGCAACTCGGACAACCGGCTGATTCGTGAACAACTGGGATGGTCCCCTTCGGCTCCGCTGATGGATGGGCTGAAGAAGACCTATACATGGATTCAGACCAACGTTGAGAAACAGCGGCAGCCTGCCGCCAGTACCGCTTCCGTTCGATAGCACCTTAGACGATCATCGTCCGTAACCGCCGCTCACGAGCGATACAACTCGTGGGCGGGATGCTCCCGCACGTAAATTCCACGAAAGCAAAATCAATGGACGGAATTCTGGAAACGCAATTCTCCAGCAATGCCGGCGTTCCTCAGGGCGGGTTGCCCGGAGGATGCATTGCCCTCTGGCAGCGCCGGCGGCTCGTAGGCAAGAGCAGCTTGATCGGCGGAATTCTCGGCGCCCTGCTGGCGCTATGTATTCCGTCGCAATATCAATCGACGGTGAGACTGATGCCGCCGGAGCAGCAGGCATTTTCTGGAGGAGGATCTTTGGCCGCCCTGGCCCAGTCAGCGCTGCCCGCGGCAGCTTCCGGGGTGGCCAGCAGCCTGCTCGGGACCAAGTCTCCGGGCGCAACATTCGTGGGCATCCTGCAGAGCCGGACCATCGCGGATGACCTGATCCGGCGGTTCGATCTGCTGGATGTGTATGGCGCACGGCGATTAGTGGACGCGCGCAGGAAATTGACGAGCCGAACCAGCATCGAGGAAGACCGCAAGAACGGCATTATCACTCTTACGGTGACGGACCACGACCCGGTTCGAGCTCGCGACCTGGCCGGAGCCTACGTGGAGGAACTCGACAAACTGGTGCTGCAGGTGAGCACTTCATCGGCTCATCGCGAACGCATATTTCTTGAGAGCAGGTTGAAGTCCGTGAAACAGGAATTGGACGCTGCGGTGCAGGAACTCAGCCTGTTCTCCAGCAGAAACGCAACCATGGATGTGGAGAGCCAGGGCAAGGCGACACTGGAAGCAGCTGCCAGGCTGAAGGGAGAGTTGGTTTCAGCCCAGGGCGAATTGCGTGGATTGCAGCAAATCTATTCAGACAACAACGTACGGGTGCGGGCGGCGAAAGCCCGGATTGGAGAGCTGGAGAGCGAACTGCGTGAGCTTAGCGGCT
>CAILAZ010000084.1 GCA_903832295.1 uncultured Acidobacteriota bacterium | reverse complement strand
TTCCCTTGCCCTGAACTTTCTCGATCGCGATTGACGAACGGCTGGCCATAGAGAGATCACTGAAGGAAGAGGTATTCGCTGACAAGCAGGAAATTGCCGAGTCCATCTCAGATGCGCTTTCCCGACCGTCATACGGAGACAACTTCGCGCTTCGTGAGTTCGTGGATACCTTCGATTCCGGTTTTTTTTCACCCCACATGTTGGACGGAACTCTCGATGTGAAGCGCTTCATAGAGGATGAGTATCTCCCTGGCGGAGTCTCCGAGAACGGGGCTGAGGTTATGCTCGGCTCGCTCTATCTACCTCGAAACCGCGCCAAGTTGTTGGAGTACGCGCGACAACTTGCCGCCCCATATGAAGAAGATGGCGCGCGGAAGTTTCGCATGGCATATTGGGTTGCGCCGGGCAGCACACTCTGGGGGCGGTCACTCAGCACAGGACGATTAGTCGAAGAGTTAACACGAGTGTTGCGCGGGGACGTTGCCCTCAGCTCGGATTTGGCAACTCTCGAACTTCGCAGTCAGGCGGGTATAAAAGGACTCCTCCAGTGCGACGATGCAAGAGCGGGGGAGCGACTGCGCAATTCCCATGGGCGTACGTTTTCGATGTTATATAGGACGACTGGTCACTTCATGAAGCGCCAGTCTGAAATTATCGTTGTACCGGACCGATTTGCCTGCGCGCTGTTCCACTATCAGATCGACAACGCGATCCCCATCCCGATGGGAATTTTATCGATAGAGCCGAAATTTATTGAGAGGGCAACGGCCGCTTTGAACCGCCTGGCTTCATCGCCTCATGAAGTATTCTCTCTGAAGTGGAAGGACAAGAACTCCCCGATGGTTCCACTCGATTTCTTTAACGATAGGGAATCCTCGGTGGAGGAGGCGGATGCTGTCTAGCCGCAAGTGCAGTAGTCCTCTAGCTGCATAGAAGGCGAATTGCATTTAGAAAAGTTTTGATATCCGCGGGTACTTCATCAGCGGACATGGCTTTTGCGATGTCTTCGCGCTCCACTCTGAGATGAGCGTATAAGCTGCCAGTTCCTTGAAGCATTAGTTCCTTGGCGTGAGCGTCGCGAATGGGCATCGCCACGTCACTGCCGCTACTGTCCACCGGAACTGCAAGAGCTTGCGCAGTAAAATAGGAGACTACTTCTTGTTCAGTCTTTCCGGAAGCTCGGATGATTGCGGGTTGGCAAAGGAGGTAGTTTTCGATGTGTCTTCTCCTCCATTTGAGGGCGATGAAGTCGGCTTCTGACTTCTGATTCTTATCATGCAGTGCAGCATCGACGCTAGCGTCGTCCTCATTGTCGCGATCCCTTATACTGATTGCGCGTAGCCCGGGAATATCGTGCTTTAGCTGCAGAAACAGCTGACGTCTCTCGGCTGCCTTCCCAGTCCAGAACCATGAGACCAGTTCCTTCGGCCATTCGAGTCCTGCGCTCTTGCAAAACAGCTTGAGCAGGCGCTCGTCACTCGCCCCTTCCAGTATAAGCAGGCGCTTATGCTGCATCAGCGCGTGGAGTCTAGGCGTATGAACGCCACCGATTCCGGCGATCACCCCAATCTTATCCGTGTCTTCAGCCAGGTACCTTCCCTTTCGCTCTTTCAATCCAAGGATTCGGTCGTGTTCATAAGAGCGAATGAGTTCCGTCGAATGAGTCGCCAAGAGAATTTGGAGACCGTTGGCTCTGGAAATCTCGTCAAGGCGATCTACTAAGTGGATCTGGAGTGCGGCATTGAGATGCGCATCTGGCTCATCCAGGAGAACAGTATGAAACTCAGGCGAAAGCGAAAGTGCATACACGCTTAACCATTGCAATAATCCACTGCCCTCAACCATGAGGTCGCGAAACGTGTATTCCTTAAACCGAGTAAAGGTCTTCTTGCCATCTAGCTCCCCCTTAGCGCATTCGACTTTGAGGTAGCTGTGGTACTGTTCATTGAAAGCGATGACTCTCAACTCTGTGCCGAAAAGCTCCTGCATTGTTCGCTGGAGAATTTCCCACGCGTCAGTCTTACGCAACTGCAAGAGATCAGAGCTCTTAATCTTCTCGCGGCCCTCCATAAGCTTCGCGCGTTTTGCCTTGTTCGCCTCATGCAAATCGAAGAGGACGTTGCGAATAACGCTCCCAGAGAGGCCTTGGCCGATCAAGCGACCCCTCATCGCTGGAGTGAGCCTCGCTTCCCGATCTGTGATGCCGGCGAAAGGAGGCAGGTAGGCGATTCGAGGTATGCTGTGTGGTTTTGGCTTGTGATTCTCGTCTTCGAGGTCAGTCAAGACAAGGTTTGACGCTGTCGTTTTTACGAATAGTCGATCATTAGCGACAGAGAGTCCCACTTCAAGGAACTTTTCTTCTCCACTATCGATCAGCCATGTCACCCCAATTTTGAGGGTATACCCGTCCTGTTCCGTGATCTTCTGCGATTTGAGATTTGTCCAAAGATGGGCAAGTGTTGGCACCTGGAGGGGCGTGAAGTCATTTACGTTCATGCCAATTCCTTGGTGCTTCTCGGTCACGATCCAGGCTTGGCGTCCTCTTTCAATCTCCAACAGTGTCCTACAGAACTGCCAAGTGGCCAGGGCCTGAAGAATTGAAGATTTTCCAGAATTATTAGTGCCGACGACCAGCGAAAGGCCAGGTTTGAGACCGATCTCGGAATCCTTAAATTGCTTGAACCGCTTCAGTGTGACCTTCGTGATGTGCATGAAAGCCTCTTGGGGCGCGCCTGAGTCTATTTCGAGCATACCTCACGGACAGCGCGATGTGATGACTAAGTACACGGATTGGTACGGCAAACGCCGCGTATCCCGAAATCAGGGCTGGTTACTGAGAGAGCGTGATTTGAACGTGGGCGCTTGGCCAGCAAAGCGGAAGCAATGAATGGGGAAGGCGACTGGACAGCCCAACAGGAGAACGACCGACCTGGCCCTCCCACCTACTGACGCTCGGCCCTTGCCTCCGGCTGCCCCTACACCGCGCCACTGGCTCCGCCTGGAGCCGACTGCGGGAACCGCAGGCGTGTCCGGCTGAGCGAACCCCCAATAAACTACCGCGCTAAAACCGCGCGAAGGCCCCTTCCCCCCGAGCGACAAATCTGGAAGGTGGTTTGTCGCTCGCTCTGGGCTGAGCGAAAAAATAGACCAGTGGTTTTCTGCTCACCCCGAGGTGAGCGAAAAGTCAAAGCAGGGGTTCTTAGCGCGGTTTAGCGCGGTTTTTCCGGGGTCTACGTACCCCAAGGAAGCCAGTGTGGCCTGTAGAGCCTATAGGGACGGTAACTGAACTCGTTGAAGATACTGGAACGTGTTTAAATTCTTGCGCTTACAGGGAATTAGGGGGCAAGGTCCCTTCTTCGGCACCAATAGATTTTTAAGCGCCCCGTAAATTAGCAACTTACGGGGCGCTTTCCTGTTTTATCCAGGCTCGGCCCTTCAGCGGCGACCCCCACGGTTGTGCTTGGTGACTTCTGGCCCCTGACGCAATTCATGTACAACAATGCAGGCGTTTCGCTATGCTCGTAGCACCGAACAATTCAATAGACGGCGGAGACTTGATGAAGACAGCCAAGCGGCTCGAGGGGATGCGGGAATCGTTTATCCGGGAGATGACCCGGCTGGCCCTGGCGCACAACGCCATTAATCTTTCCCAAGGTTTTCCGGACTACGATGCGCCCCCGGAGGTTATCGAAGCGGCCAAGGTAGCAGTGGGGAGCGGTCTGAACCAATATGGCATCACCTGGGGCACGCCTGCGCTCCGCCAGGCAATCGCCGAGACCATGGCCCGCCGATACGATCTCAGCTTCGATCCTGATCGCCACATCACCGTGACCTGCGGAGTGACCGAGGCCATGGCGGTGATCTTCATGTCCCTGCTCGATCAAGGCGACGAGGTCATCGTGATTGAGCCCTTTCATGAGGGCTACCAGCCACAGATAAAGTTTGCTGGAGGCACCCCGCGCTTCGTCGCACTGGATGCTCCGGACTACGTTCTCGATTCTGAGCGCGTGCGGGCAGCCATCACTCCCCGCACCAAGGGCATCATCCTCAACACCCCGCACAATCCCACGGGCCGTGTCTTCACCCGTGAGGAGTTGGAAGGAATCGCAGGACTTTGCCGTGAGTTTGATCTGCTTGCCATCACCGACGAAATTTACGACCGCATCATCTATGACGGGCGCCAGCACATACCCATTGCATCCCTGCCCGGCATGGCCGAGCGCACCATCACCGTGGGCGGTTTTGGCAAGACCTATGCCGTGACCGGCTGGCGCCTGGGCTACGTCTGCGCCCTGGAGCCTTTCGCTGCCGCCATCCGAACCGTGCACGACTTCACCACCATCTGCGCCCCCGTGCCCTTGCAGGCCGCCGCCGTTGCCGCCCTCAATCTGCCTGAGTCCTACTACGAGAAGCTTACGCGGGACTTCACCGAGCGCCGCGCCCTCATCATGCCAGCACTTGAGGCACTGCACTTCAGAACCCATATGCCCGAGGGATCCTACTACGCGATTGCGGATTTCAGTGCCTGGAATTTCGACGGCGACGACTATGCCTTCGCCCGTTGGATGCCCGCTCATCTCGGCGTGGCAGTCGTGCCGGGTTCGTGCTTCTATGGCACTCCGGGCCTGGGCAAGTCCACAGTACGCTTTGCCTTCGCCAAGAAACTGGAAACCTTGAACGCCGCCGTGGATCGTCTGCGGGCTTATCGGGGGTAGGTTGTGTGGTGCCGCCAGTGCTGCTTGCGCACTTCCGCAAAGAGCCCCAGCCACCGCCTAATTCAATTCAACAATGATGGGGGTGTGGTCCGAAGGTCTCTCCTGGCCTCGTGGTCCCTTGTCGATCTCGCAACCTGCCAATCGTTTTGCCAGCTGCGGAGACAGCAGGAAGTGGTCAATGCGAATGCCGCGGTTATGCTCAAATGCCTGCCGGAAGTAGTCCCAGAAAGTGAACTGTCCGTCTGCCTCGGGATGCAGTGAGCGGAACGCATCCGTGTATCCAAGGCTGAGCATTGCCCGGTACCTCGCCCGCGACTCTGGCTGGAAAAGAGCATCCCGTATCCACGAGGCAGGTTTGTGGCAGTCGATATCCTCGGGAATGACATTGAAGTCTCCTCCGATCAGGACGGGTACTTCATCCTCCAGCCATGCGCTCATCTTCGCATTCAACCGGTCCATCCAGGCCAGCTTGTAGGAGAACTTCTCGCTTCCCACTGGATTGCCATTCGGAAGGTAGATGTTCACCACGCGTATTCCCAGGATGATGGATTCCAGGTACCGGGCATGGCTGTCCGCCAGATCCCCGGCTAGCGCCGTACTCACCGTCTCAATCGGATGCCGCGACAATATAGCGACGCCGTTATAACTCTTTTGAGTTACCGCAACGCTCTGGTATCCCAGCTCTTTAAACGTCTCCGATGGAAACTCCGTGCCCTTTAACTCCTGCAAGAGCAGAACATCTGGCTTGCATGTCTCAAGCCATGCAGCCACGTGTTCCAGGCGCGCGCGAACCGAATTGACGTTCCAACTGGCAACCTTCATCCTCACACTTCTCCCTCTCTGCACAGCCCTGGCGCCTGCTACTGGGAATCGAGCTGCGTCTTGATCTCCTGTTCCAGTTGATTCAGGTCATACATCCCAAGGTGCTTGGCTTTGATTTTCCCATCGCGGCCGATCACAAGGTTGACTGGCAATCCTAGTATCCCGCCAAATTGCGATGCCATCTCTTGAGTTCCCATCGCAACCGGGTACCTCATCCTGAAATCCTGAACGAAGCCCTGCACCGGCTTGGGATTGTCATCCATGGATATCCCGATGACTTGGAATCCCTGATTGCCATACTTACCCTGCCATTCGACAAAGCGAGGAATTTCCTCCTGGCATGGCGAACACCAAGTAGCCCAGAAATCCAGAAGGATAACTTTCCCCCTGTATTCGGAGAGCGTGAGGCGGCTTCCGTCGAGTGTCTTTAGCGCAAACTCTGGTGCGTCCAGACCGGTCGTGCCAGCGCTCTTCCTGGCGACGGAGACGGGATTCTTCCAAAGGAACATGCCAGCGACGACGAACAAAGCCAGCAGAACAAGGATGAGCGTCCTGCGTCCGGTCATTTGCTGCCGCGATCCGTTGGATAACCCTTATAGACCCAGTCGGTTCCGAGATTCTCCGCAATGTAGAGTACCTTGACGTTGGTGAATCCCATCTTCTGCAACTCGGTAAATGCGGGTGCAACATTTGGACAGTGCGACCATGGACAGCAGCCGCAGTAGAGAACAATCAGCTTGGAATGCGGCAACGAGTTTACGCGGGCATGCAGTTGTTTGAGCCCCTCCGCATCCGAGCCCGGCCCAATATACTCCGCTCCCGGAATATGTGCCTGAACATAGAGCATCCTTGGGCCAACGTTCAGGACCAGGGGTTTGTCCTTCGCCGCCTCCAGAGACTTTGCGAGTTCCGCAGGTTGGATCAGGGATGATTGGCCGAGGGAGGTTGCGGACTGAGAAGGATCTGCCTTCCATTGGGAGAATCCTGCCTGTGAAAGGCACAGTGCGGCTACGCACCAGTACATGCAGACCATCGCGGGTCGTAGAACAGAACGGCAAGTCATTGAGTGCTCCTCTGAGTATTTTCCGGCTATTGCGCGAGCAGCGCTGAATGCTTGAGTGTAACCGTCGCATTCACTTCAGAATAGTGCTGAGTGCTGGGAGCCTCAGCAGTGGCAGTCCACTACATACGCCAGATCGCCCGTCCACGCCTGTTGTTTCAACCACTCCAGCGGCGGGAGTTCCTGCGCGTTTACCTTCTGATCTTCTGGTGCCCATGGAACGTAGCGCTCTGAACTGAACCATCCAATGTTGCAGATGCACACTGCGTAGAACTTCCCCTCGTACTGTTCGGCCGTCAAGTCTGCCAGCAGGATTCGGTCAGCCGCGTGTTCCTTCCAATCCGAAGGCGCTTTCAGGTGCATCCCCTTGCCGCCGCATCCGTTGCAGCCACCCTGCCCTTCCATGTACTCGCGAGTCGTGCGGGAATAGTCCATTTCGGTGATCCACTCGCCCTCTTGCATTTTGCTGGTCTCAATGGGAGAAGGCAGCTCAGTTCGCGTGCCGGTTCCGTCGCACAGCTCACACCTCACGGAATTGTCCGGATCTTTCTCTGGGGCATAGCCGTCGAGCAACCCGGAGAAGCGACCACCCACCACAAAGCTGTCCCATTCAGCTCTGCGATAAGGTGCGAGTGCTTCCTCAACGCTGCTATCTTCTGGAGTGATCACCAGCACGGCGAAGTGCATACGGTCCCCTCTTGCAGAATGCCTCTACCCGAATTGGCTTCGGAAGACGCTCTTGATGTGTGCCAGCCTCTTATCCAGCGCCTCCACCTCGTCCGCCAGGCCAAGTTCCCTCGCCAGCGAAATGGCCGTATAAAAAGATTCCTTTGCCTCGCTGTAATAGGCAGTAATGGCGCTCGTGGAATACGCCTTCTCATACAAGTCATCGTAAGCCTGCTCGCCTGCATGCTTGCAGACCTCAAGCTGATGCAATTTGTCGTCACGCTCTTCCGGGCTCATCTCTCTTGCCTCGAAACCGATTTAGGCGCGTGGGGCCGACCAACCGATCACGCGAAGTGCTTCCCCGTGTTCGCCGCCCGCTCCATGCTCACTGAATGTGCCGCCGTTCGCGATCCATTCCAGCCCCGCGAGCGCTGGCTGCAGTTCTTTCCCGTTCGCTTCTTTCTGCTCCGCAAGGTGGCCGCGTGCCCAAATAATGAAGTTACCGGCCGATTTCTCATCCAGCAGGGAGAGGAAGAATACCATCTGCCGCCAGGCGTAAGCAGAGTTCTTTGTTGCGCGTAAACGTGCCTTCCACGATGTCGGCGGTCGTTGCCGGCAAATCCAACGGAAGCAACTCTCGGCGAGTGCGTTGAGCTCTCCAGCGAGCTTGCCTTGCAAATCGAGCGCCACAAACAACCCGGCAAGATTATGGGTAGTCAGAATCTGCGATTGCTCGATGACCCTTCCATTACGGCTCACCGACCAGCTTTCGTTCTCGCTTACGCGGGCTAGTTCCGCGCAGAGAGCCCCGAAGTCTCTCCAGTCATCTCCGAATCGCAGCACCCTTTCATAATCCAGCCCGTAGTACCGCTCGTAGAGCGTGCCTCCAAGCAGGCGGCCTGCAATCTGCGCTGCGCGCACAAACTTCTCGGAGAACGTTCCCATAAAGATGTCGGCAGCCAACTCGTCCACGATTGGGATCGAAAGTCCACTTGCGGTAGCCAGCGAGCGAAGCTCCTGCAGCAGCTTGTTTGGCAGAACTGCCTGCGGGAATGAGGTGATCGCAAGAGTACAAACCTTTTCCAGCGTCCGCTTCGCTTGGGTGCGCGTGACGTCGTCATCAAGTCGGAATACCTCGATCGCCCTGATCCACGGCAGCTCTTCCAGCCTCACCTGGCGCTCCAGGTTCAGCAGCAGCAGTGAGCGGCGGCGGCGGAAGGCCTTGTAGCTCACGCCATACAACTGCCGGAGTTCAAGATCCTCAATTGCCGCGCTCCTCACCTGCGAACTGATCTGTGGCAGCAGTTCTGCCATTACATCTGCCGAAGGAATAATCGCTTTCGCAATCAACTGCTCGATGGGAGCTTCCGTCGCGCGTCGTACCTTTGCCGCCAGGCTCTCCGGAATGCTCGCTCCCACGGGAACTTTGAACCGTGCAGATTCCTCTTCTCTTACAGACACCAGTGCAGCGTCCAGGTCTGCAACTCCGCTATCTTCGGGCAGTCGCTCCAGCCGTGACATCAACACAACGATCAACTCGTCGTGGGTAGGAGCGCCCGCGAGAAGCGCCTGCTCCCGCCGCCGTTGTGCAAATTCTTCGGTGTCCGGCGTTCCATGGCGGGCCACGTAACAGCGAAGAATGTGGCGGATCATGCCGCGGTCGCGCGTCGTCAGTTGCGCAGGATTCTCCACGCAAATCTTCATATATCCGCGCAGCCGCGCAAAGTTCTCCTTGGGGCGGTCGGGTTTCAGGCACAAGCCGTGACTCTTGCGCAGCCGCGCGTATTCCTCCAAGAGCGCTGCTGCCCGTTTGGGCCAGTCGTCAGCGAATCTCCGGCAGGGCTCATCGTCTTCCACGGTTTCAAGGAAGTGCGCGACTGTGCGGTCATACAGCGGCTGCCACACCCGCAGGGCTTCCATCATCCGTGCCACTTGGGCTTTGGGGAGCCGATTTGCAAGCGCGTTGATCGTTTCGCCAACCGCGCACCGGTGCACCGTCGAGTCAGAGGAGATGACCCTTTGATCCGGCACCGGATAGAATCGCAACCGGTCAAAGAACGGAGAAATGCAGTCGATCAGTTCCCGCGACTTTTCTGTCATTCCGCGCGATTCCAACCATGCGGATGCCAGAAGTGCCGCTTCTTCAGGAACGTTGATGCGGTAACAACCGGAGTGCAGCATCGCGACGAGTTCGCTTCTCCCGGCCTCGCCGAGATAATAGCGATTCAGTGCCGAGCGCGAACGCACCTTCGCCGGAAGCCCCAAACGGGATAGCATGGCAAGCTCATGCTGTTGCAGCGCCCCGCCTGCCAGCAGGTTTCCGGTAGCAAAGCCCCCGTGTACAACTTCCAGCGTGACCCATGCCGGAATGCCTTCGACCGGAGTTTGTGCGCCAATCGAGAGCTTTCCGCTGAGCATTCCCCGCAGAACCTGCTCCAGGCGCTCAATCTTCTTCGCCGCGAGCTGCCGGACGTTGGCATCGAAATGCTCCTGCGTGGTCTTCCAGGCGCGAAGGAGCTGACCGAGCACGTAGCCGTGAGTGGGCGATACATTTCCGTCTTCCGGCATCGTGGCAACTCCCCGGTTTCAAAGATAGGACTTGGAGGCAGGAATCGAACCCGCGCCCTGCCGGGTCGGAGCCGGCCGCTCTGCCGCTGAGCTACTCCAAGAAGTGGCCCATCATCACTGACCTGACTCCGGTGGGTCTCCGAGCAGGTAAATGTACTGCGACAAGCCTACCCAGTGCTCCTCGCAGAGTGCCTGCACCCTGTTTCTCACACGCATCCAACGCTCTCTGCCGCCCTGAGCCCGGAGCTTGTCCCCAACCTGTTTCATTTCTTTGCAGAGATTGTCGTACGCACGCTGATCCCGGCCATTGTAAAAACTGGCGCTGAATAATAGCTTCTTGATTCGCTCGGCCAGCAACTCCTCGTCGCTGGCCAGGCGGGTTGCCTGGATCCTCTCCGCCTTCGCTGCATTGGCGCGTATGCGGGCAAACATCTCATCCTCGAAGGAGGGCTTCTTAGGGGGAGCTGGAGACTTTCCGAAAAGACGGTCAAAGATGCTCATACGCTTATTCCATCCGTTCTGAAAATGCACTGCAAGGTGAATGCAAAGGACGATAGCACGGTTTGTCCAATTGCGTAAGCTGGAACAGGACTCTATTTCCCTGGCAGGGTTCGGGCCCGCCAGGGAGAAGGCAACTGCGCTCAGTAGATATGAAACTCCTTTTTGTCATTGCGGCTTGATGCGTGGCTCTGCACCAGCTTGGTGCGGTGCACTTCAAATCCGGTACCCGGAAACAGCGCCTCAAGTACGAACAGCGATTCCCGCGGTCCCTGGACTTCACGGTAGCGGTAAACAGCAGTCTTGCCTTCGCTCGTCTCGTCGCCGCCCGCAACTTCGCTCAGGAATTGTAGTGCCGCCTCCTTGCTCGCTGCCGGGCCGTCATGGGTATCGCGGTGGATCGCTTCGGCTGCATACGAGCGCACGAGCTTGGTCCAGTAGTCAGCCAGCATCTCGGAACTGGCAAAAACGTCCGCCCACACGATGTGCCCGTCGATTGCCGCCACCACGCCCACCACCTGCTCCTTGCGCAGCTTTTCCATGACCTCGTTGTTCTCTCCCACGGCAGGAGCCGCCACCCGATCCACTTCGGCCTGCGCCTGTGGAGCCGCCATCGCCTCCGCATAAGAACTGGTCACCGCCGGGCGGTCGTAAGCAATCCCGTCTCCGCTGTACACCGAGTCCAGCCGTGCTGGTGAGGCTGGCCTGGCTGCCCCGCTGCCAATCGAACTGCCCACCGCGGCCCATACCTCGTGCTGATCCTGCGCGGCCATCGCCTTTCTCCGTACAGATGGTTCAACCATGAAGCTGGTGTGTCCGCTCTTGCCCACAATGCCGAACTTCGCGCTGCGTTCCACCCATCGCCCAGGCTCAATGCAGAACACACCCAGGTCCAGAGGCGCGCTGTGGGGCGGAACAATCCGGTCCTTGGCGATCACGCGATCCTGCTTGCCTCCAGTCACAATCTCACCTGCCAGCAGCACCAGCGGGTGGCTGGAACTGTTGACCAGCACCAGCTTGTTTACCTCGTCGCCGCCGCCCGCCAGGCTTTCTGTGACCTCGCCTCGGACGCCTCCGCGCGAGCGCACCAGTCCCCGGGCCTTGCCCGCTTCCGTGATTACAACCTCGCCGCTCTTCAGTCCTTGATCGAGCGTAAGGTAATGCCAGTGTGCAGCCCTGTCATCCGCGTGAACGCGGACGATGGGGTACAGGGTGACGTTTCCCGACTCAATCGGCTCCAGCACTCGGTAAGTAGCGTTATGTGTTTGCGGCTCCTGCCCGGCAAACGCAACAACTCCCGGTTGCCATGCCAGCGTTGAGGTTAAAAGACCGCACAGCATCAACCGGCTCCACGTATTCAGCTTTGTCATAATCATCCTTGCTCCTGTCCGGCGGTTGTCTCGCCAACACCCAGAGAACGCGCGTACGGAAACTTCTTGCGCAGATAATTTTTGCTGGCTAAGCTCTAGCTGCATGATGGGAGGCGCGGACTGTGACGGTAAAAGGGAATGAGAGCCCCGAGGAGATTGACGCATACCGGCCTCCACCGCCGGTAGCCGAACTTCTCCACGAACTCTGGTGCTCGGTTTCTGGCATTCCCTATCAGCAGTTCGAACAGCTCCTGCTTGGGGTTGCAAAACGATATCGCTTTGGCAGCTTGCTTCCAGAGTCGCCGGGCGTTGATGCGCAACTCGCCTTTCTCCGCGCTGTGCACGTCGAAGAGCTGGTCCTCGCTCGTGCCTGTGCCGCCGGAGACGAGGCTGCCTGGGAAAAGTTCATCGTTCTCTATCGTGAAACCATCTACCATGCGGCCTACGCCATTGCCGCATCAGACTCCGTTGGGCGCGAACTCGCAGATTCGCTTTATGCGGAACTCTACGGTCTCCGTGACCGCGATGGAGAGCGCTACTCGCCACTGCTCCTTTACCACGGCAGAGGCTCGCTTGCCGGATGGCTGCGCAGCGTGCTGGCCCAGCGTTTTATTGACCGTCATCGCAAGGTGCATCGCGAAGTTCCGCTCGACGACCTTGCGGAGCCCGTTGCCCCATCGCCCACTCTGGAGCCGTCCGCGCCATCTGCGGATGTGACGTCATGGATCCAGCAGGCGGTTCAGGCAACACTCGCTCGCTTGCCCTCCGAGCAGCGCTTTGTGCTCTCTGCCTATTACCTGGATGGCCGGACCCTGAAGCAGATTTCCGTCGTTCTCGGAGTGCATGAATCCACGGTCAGCCGCTCGCTCTCGCGGTTGACTGCTTCCTTGCGGAAGCAGATTGTGGGAGAGTTACGAAAGAAGGGAATTGGCAGGAGAGAGGCAGAGGAGATCATGGAGGTCGACGTCCGCGACCTGGATGTGCAGGTGAAAAAGATATTGCAAGGCGAGGCCGCTCCCGCGTTCCAAGATCAGCGGGCATTGATGGCGGAAGGAGGCGAATCCGATGGCTGACGAACGTGTTCCGCAACATCCGGAGGCTGACCTTCTGGCCGCCTTTGCCGAGAGCAGTCTTACGCAGCAGGAGCGGGAGAGCGTGCTCATCCACTTGGCAGCCTGCGAGCGTTGCCGTCTCCTGGTTTTCCTTGCTCAGCAGGCTGAACCAGAGCCCGTTCCTCAACCCTCCACTCTCAAAGTGCGCCCATTCTGGCGGCGGAAATGGTTCCCGATAATGGCTTCTGTATCGGCGGTCCTTGCTTTGGTGCTCATCACTTTTTCCTGGTATGGGCAAGTTCAGTCGCCCACTTCCCGCGGCTCTGAGGTTGCCCAGAAACAGCCACCTTCCGTGCAGCCTGCACAGGAAGCAGCATCCGGGGATGCTGCCGTGGCGTCACAGCCTGCCACCACCGAAGCGCGTCACGAGAAGAAACTCTCAGTCCTGCGCCCTCCCCAGCACAACCACGAGCCGCAGTCGCTCTCCTTAGCTGCGCCTGCTGCGGCCGTCGATTCGGTCACAGCTTCCAGCGAGGAACTTCATGCGCGGATCCGCGAAGCCGAAAAGCTCGCGGCCCGGAGGCGCGAAGTCGAATCGTTACTCGATTCAACTCAAAAGGCTCAACCTGCCGGATTAATGCAGAGCGCTTCCGGCTCAAAAGCAGCCCTCGCAGACAAGGCCGCGTATTCCGCTCGTGCTGTGCAGTCAGCCGAAAGCTCCCGTCTCGGCTCGGCCTCATTGGACGCTCCTGCATCCCGCGCCGCCGCTCCCTCGGCGGCCGCGTATGGCGGCCAGTGGTCGGCGTCAGTCGAATCCTCCCAGGCCCTTCCCCAGCCAGTTGAAATTCGCGGGGAAGGCTGCGTCGAGCAGGGGGTGGAAGCTGGTTGCCTGATGGTGAAGGACCGCAGGAGCGGAACTTTGTTTCACGTCATGATCAAGGGGCTCCGGCCACAACCCGGCGACGGCATTGAGTTCGTGGGCGTGCTGCATGACGGTCCCACCACCTGCATGCAGGGAACTCCGGTCCATGTAATCAACTGGGTCAGCAAGGATGGGCTTAAATGCTCACCGCCCGCCGCTTCTCCGAAATAACGCTGCTCCGTTTGCATCGCCCGCTGCTCCCCGGTGCCTCGGGGAGCTTTGTTTTGCGCGATTACCGCCTACTTCTCCTCGCGCCGCTTCAGTAGCGCTTGATCGATGCCCACAGCCACAAACAGCGCAGCCGGCCAGAACCAGCCTGCTCCCTCGCCGCTCAATGCGAAAAGCGCATAGGCAGAAAGCGCCGGAACGCAGATCCCGGCAACCATGCCAATGCCACCTTTTGCGCGGTACGCTGCCCAGTATGCAGCCATGCCGGCAAGTGCCGCAAAGACGCAAGCCAGGAAGCCCCCGATATGCGCCTGTCCGCTCTGGCTGAAGGTGGCAGCCAGTATAAGAACGATGCCGAGAAACGAGAATACGCCGCGAATGCCATGGCCGCCACCAGAAGGAGAGCCATAGGAGGAGCCCCCGCCCCGCGATGCCCGCATCATCGTGTCCCGCGCCGCAGCTCCAGCGATCCATTGAGGATTCATCTGACCTCCTGCAAAATTGTCACAACCAGCAAAGCCCGCCGCGATTGTACCGCAACCTTTTCTCGTGCAAGCTTTCTAATCGCAGCCGTTCTTAAAGCAGAGCGGAGGAAGCAATGCGAATCCGGAAGACAGCCCTCATCGTCGCAATGTTCGTCGGAGCAATGATTGCGTTCCTCCCCCAGGTTCTCCGCCCTGTGATCTCCGATCCTCCCGAAGGGGCTCCGCCCGTCGGCGCAATGCGGACTCTCGCCATCTCCCTCGCTGCCTACCAGGCTGCCTACGGAAACCTCCCGAAGCTGCTCGCCGAACTCGGTCCCCCTCCTGCCGGAAGCGTCGCTGGAGAACACTCCGCCGGCCTCATCAACCCGCTGCTGGTATCCGGCAGAAATCAGGGTTACCGTTTTGCGTTTCAGTCATCGGCTTCGCGGCTCGGTGGCCCATTGGACTCCTACACCCTCAACGCCGATCCGGATTCCGGAGCCTACCGCATGCACCTCTATTCCGACGAACGGGGCGGCATTCATTACATGCGAGGAGGGCCGGCCACTGCGGCGAGTCCGATACTGAAGTGAGCGCATCCCGATCCCCGGTCGCTTTGCGACCACGAAAGGACGATATTCCGATGATGAAATGCAGAGTATTCCCAGTGGCAGTATTTCTCTTCGTCTCCCTCCACGCTCTTGCACAGTCCGAAGGCGTTTCGGGCGAATGGCGCGGGTATTGGACCGATCCTTCAGGGCTCGTGTACACCGCCGAAGTCACACTGCAAACCACCCGCGGATGCCGAACGTGCGCCCTGAAGAGCGAAGGCGCGATCCACGGCAAAATCGTCTGGACTCTTCGCAATGCGGGTTCCAACAGCTCCATGGCCGGAAAGGTCGGTACCAGCGCCACGGAGTACGTCAGAGGAGAAATGCGGGGGGAGAGCTTTCTCGTGCTCAACGGCTATGAGAAGGACGATCCAGGCAAGATCATCTCCCTCGATCAGTATCGCCTCGCCCTCGCTGACAATGAACAGGTGATCGGGGGCATCACTCTCAACAGCGGCCCTTGGAATGGCCAGTTTCTTATCCGGCGAGTCCGGTAGAAGAACAGGCGCGGTTGCTAGCGATCCTGCGCGCTCTCAGCCGCCGCACCCACTCGCGCCCGCCGCTCTTCTCTCCACTCACGGGCGGCGGGCGCTGCCACTGCGCCCATCAGCGCCAATCCAAGCCCCACGTCAAATGCCGGCGAGGAAACGACAACTGCAATCGCCGCCACCAGCGGAATCACCGACGCGAGCCGAGCGTGGTGGATCACGTAATCAAAGACAAGCAGAAACAGCCCGGCTGGGACCATCGCCAGGCAGCAGTGGAGCGCGTCCATCCACCCAAAGCGAGCAGCCAGAAAAAAACGAGTTGCACCGCCGAGCAGCAGCAGTTCCCCCGCGGCGATCACAAGACACTGTCCCCAGCTGATCGGTCCTGAATTCACGCCCGCTCCTCTTTCCTGTTTTGCTCGGAATGCAGCATTCTGTTCCTGTTCTTTGGCGGAGTACAGACAAAAAATCACGGCGGCTCCGCGTTGTTGCGCCCTGAGCCGCCGTGCTCCTCATCTCACCCGGACGATGCTAGTTCGCCTGGTAGTCCGCGTCTGACTTATGCAGTTCCTGTTTCAGCAATTCCATGATCTGTTCTCGGTTCGGCCCTTCCAGTCGAGCCTGCAATTGTTCCAGTGCCATGCCGATGATGTGGTAGTGGTGCAGAGATGCCAGCTCCGGATTCTCACTCACTTCCAGCCAGATTTTATGCAGCAGTTCAAGATCCTGGTCGCGCAGTCGCGGCGTGTGCGGTCCCAGGAAGTACTCTTGTACCGTGTGGTCGGGCGCGTGAATCTCCAGCGCGATGTTGGGCCGCGGCTCCGGCAGTCGCTCCCAGGCGTCCCCGGTGAGCTTGCCCTGCTCGTCCAGCGTCAGCCGGTTGGAAAGTCCGCACACCACTCTCGAGGACTCCAGCCGCGCGCCGGTCTGCAGAATCGCGTCGAACACATTCGCCGACGGCACTACCATCAATGACACATGTTTGCCCTGCTTTTCCGCCAGTTCCACCACCTTGGTGAACATCTGCTGCTCGTACTCTTCAAACAGCTCCCCGCTGTCATAGCTCTCATTGCCGCTGAACGTGTGCTCGCGGTGATAAATGCGTGCGGTCATCACCACAATGTCCTGCTTGTTTGTGTCGGTGGATTTCAGCAGCGCATGCAGGTAATACAGGTTGCGCGGATCGCGAATCGCCACCAGCACGTTGCCCGGCCGCACCTTCATCTCGTCGCGGTCAATCAGCGGCTGTTCGGTCACGCGGAATTCCTCGCGCATCTCATTGTGCGCGCCGTGCTGCCGATGCGTGATCTTTTCGGAGATCGTGAATACAAGGTACAGGAAGATCGAAAAGCTGACCCCGGCCATCGTTGCCAGCGGCTTCGTCATCAGGTTGATCAGGGCCACGGCGAACAGAAGGATTGTGATCAGCGCCAGGCCTACAGGAATTTCCGTCTTGCCAATGTGGAAGTTGCCCGGCACCCGGAAATCGCGATGACCCGGCTCCTTGAAGCGCAACACGAACACTGCCAGCGACTTGAATGCAAAGCTCCAGATCACGCCGAACGCATAAAGAGCTGCCAGCAGGTAAACATTGCCACGGCTCAGCACGATCGTAATGCACTGCAGAATGGCAATCATGTTAATCAGCCGGTGCGACGTTCCGTACTTGCTATGGGGCTTGCGGAACCACGGCGTCATCACGCCATCTTCGCTGATGCGGTTCAGCACTCCATTCGCGCCCACAATCGCCGTGTTCACCGCGCCTGACAGAATCAGCACGCCCACCAGCACCACGAAACCCTGGAAAATCAGCTTCAGGTTGTAAGGCCCGGCCATCTCCATAGCCAGTCCGCTGATCAGGTTTGCGAAATATTGCGGCCGCTTCCCATCCGGAATAATCATCACCGCAAAAAACGAAACCAGCGATGTGAACAGAAGACTGTAGAGGAAGATGACCGCGCCCGCCTTCTCCAGGTTCTTCAGCTTCGGATGCTCAATCTCGCGGTTCACCTGCGCCAGTGACTCTTCGCCGCTCATCGCCAGCACCGAGTGGCCAAAGCCCACCAGCATCAGGATCCAAGGCAGCATCGTCAGCAGGGGCATGCGCGCCAGCCATCCCAGCGTGTCCCCATGCGAAGCCTGGTTTGCCGCCATGATCGAATCGTGCGTAGGCAGTGGAGGAAGGTGCCGCGTCTCCGGATGCAGCATCAGCGTGATCGAGCACCACACAATCAGCATCACCACCATGACCGTCGTGATCTGCATGATGCGCAGGGCCTTTTCGCTGGATTCGTGCATGCCCTGGATGTTTTTCCACCAGAAATAAGCGGTCACTAGAATGGCAAAGGCCGCCGCAAAGTAATCACCATGCCAGCCGGTCAAGTTCACCGGATGTCCCAGCCGCTTGGAAAGATCGGCCACAAATCCCGCCAGGTATTGCCCCGCGGAAACCGCGCTGATCGGTCCGGTAAGCACATAGTCAAACAGCAACGCTGACACGGACAGCTTCGCCAGCGAGCCCCCCATCGCCTCCTTCACCACGCGATACACGCCGCCGCGCACAAACATCGTGCTTGATTCGATATACAGCGAGCGTACCGCATAGCTGAACAGCATCACCGCCAGTACAAACCACGGTGCGCTCTTGCCGATCACGTTCTCGGCGTCACCGCCCACATAGTAGGCAGACGACGCCAGATCGCTCAGCACAATCGCCGCTGCCCGCCAGAAGCTGATAAAGCTCAGCATCACCGTGGTGGCAACAAACACCTTGATCGCCGGACGACTGCCGTTTGTAGAGGTACTGGGATTATTCAATGTGGTTTCCATATTCTCGTTGAGATCCCGATGCAGTGAGACGCCTGCTACCGGCTCATGCTTTCTCGCTGGTTCGGCGTAGAAGATTGGTCAGCGTGTTCTCCACGCGGTGCAAACGGACTTCCCACGCTCGGACCTGTCGGTACTACCTTGTTGGATGAAGGGTTGGAATAAACAAGGGCGAGGGTCTTTTCGCGCCTTCGAGCTACCTTGGTTCGGTGTACCGGAATACCGCGCTTTCTCAAATAGCTCCTGCCGGAGTCTAGTGCAAATAAGAACCGAAGAAGGAAGATGGCAGCTACCGTGCTAAAGCCCAGAAATGTCTCCTCAACCCACATGCACACTCCCCAGGGCCACACTTCCAATTCGGATCAAATTGCCTTTAGTTCCATTGGACTACGTCCCGCCTAAAGAGCAGCTAAAGAGTGCCTAAAAAGTTCCTAAACGTCCGCGCTGGCAGCGGTCGCCGCGCGCATCGCCTCTCGTGAACACAAGGCGGACCGATGTCCGGAGCAGCCTGCATCTCCTCTCAACTGAGTCACAGGTTTATAGTGGTTCCATGCAGGATTGGCTCCATCCCGGAACGCTTGTCTTTCTTCTCGTCAAGTTGGTGAAAGTGGTCGGCGTGCCTGTTATCGGCGGAGGGGGTGGATGGCTGGGCCGCAAGTGGCTGCTCTCGCGCTCCACTCACTGGCCAATAACGCACGGAAGCGTGCAGGGGATCTACCCGGGACATGACAAGGCCATGTGCCTTCTGTCCTACTCCTATACCGTCAATGGCGAGTATTACTCCGGCGAACTCCCGGTCTTCAAGGGCCGCATCTTCTGCAACATCGAAGCGGTTCACCTCGCGCTCCCGGTCGGTTCGTCCATCGACCTGCGCTACTCACCATCCCAGCCGCATTCCTCCGTTGGCATCATTCCTGAGATGATCTTGAACGGCGGTTTTGTTTCCGGCCTCACTTCGTGAAGATCGCCGCGATCTGCTCTCCTCGATAGTCAAAGATCCGCTCCACATCCTGTCTCACCTTCCACCCCGCAAACAACGCGCCCACCCATCCCAGCGGAACTGCATATCGCAACGTGTCCCGCATCAGCGTTCCGCCCTCGTGTTCCTCAAACGAGTGCGTGTGGTGCCAAAGCCTGTACGGCCCCTTCAGCTGCAAATCCACAAACTTCATCGGAGGGCTCCACTCCTCAATGCGCGTCGTCCACGTCATCGGAATTCCGTGCCATGCCAGCCGGTAGTGGATCAGCGCGCCCGCCACAATCTCCTCGGGTGCCCTCAGTATCTGGAAATGAAGCCACGGCGGTGTGATGCGGTCCAGGTTACGCGCCTCGCTGAAGAACTCAAACACCTCGGCTAACGGTGCGGCGATCCACTGTTCACGTTGCAGCAGGTTTTCCCATACTCTTTGCATCGCCGTATTGTAAAGCAGCCCGTCTGCGGCACTCCGGCGATAGGGCAATCCATTCCGGTTACGACAGGAGCCTTACTCAAAATTCATTGGTCGATAAAGTGCCGCGTAGGAGATTAGCCTTAAACAACGCAGCTATGAAAAATTAGCCCGCAACAGAGCGCGCTGAGAAAAATCGAACCAACGGATTCGATTTCAGAAGATTGTGCAGACATTCAGGGAGTATGCTCGAAGTTAGTTGTGTAACTAGATATGAGCACAAAGGTCATATGGCCTTCGGTTATGCACATTCCACTGGTTTTTAGCGCCCCTGCTTGTTTCAAAGCTGCGACGCAGTAGCGACTGGTGCGGTTACCATCTATTCACTGTCAATTTGGAAGTCATATGGATAATTTGTCGCAGGCCACAGGTCAGATTCATTCAAATCGGCATTCGGACACTTTCCCTTCCAATTTCTATGAGGGCCTTTTGTGGAATTCCGCGAGTGTCGCCGTCGTAAAGCTCAGTCGCGACTGGTGCATCCTTGAGGCGAATCCCGTTTTCTGTGAGCTGATTGGTTTCGAGAGTTCCCTTACGTGCAACATTCTGGGCCTGATCTCGGCCGACGATGCCGCGACCTGGTTCGAACAGGTCGAACGCATGAGGGTGGAATCCGTTCTCTTGAACTACCTGCATCGAAACGGAAGCATCACCTCCTTACGGTCCCGCCTGTACTCCACTCCAATCGGCGAACTGCTCGTCGCGGAGGCTCCGGTCCATGACCTGATTGTCGCTGAGTCTGCGATGGCGACTTTGAACAACGAAATGGTTACGCTTGCCCGGGAGAGCGCTCGACAAGCCAGTGAACTGAAGGAGCAGACTCGAAAGTTGAGTGAGACTCTTCTTGACCTGGAGAACTCGTTCTGGCACATCAGGAAAGATCAGGAACTGCTCCCCATCTGTATGTGCTGCCAGAACGTCCACAGCGAGCCCGGCCTTTGGGAGCCCGTCTCCGATTATCTGCAGAGGACTAGCTCGTTTTTGACTCACGGCCTTTGTCCTGGCTGCCTGACTACATTCCAGAAGGTTTAAGGAACTGCCATGCCTGGGACTGTAACCGCCGATGCTTCCATCTTCCTGGATGACAGGCAGAGTGCCTATCTCCACGCGGTGCTGCATGCCGATCGTCACGCCGCCATGGCCGTCGCCCAAACCACTCTGCTCTCGGGCGATCCTACTGCGCTCTATGACTCCATCATCGAGCCGGTCATGCGTGAGATTGGCCGTCTCTGGAAAAACAACTGCATCGCCGTGGCGCGGGAACAGATGGCCGTTTCCACCACCCAGTATGTCCTCGCCCAGGTTTACTCTCAACACCGGTCTGCCACCCGTCTCCGGGGCAAGGCTGTGGTTACCGGAATTGAAGGCGAATTCCATCAACTGGGGGCTCACATGGCCGCGGACATCCTTGATTTCGACGGATGGGATGTGCGCTTCCTCGGTGCCAATGTTCCCCAGGATGACATCATGCTCGCCATTGATACCCATAAGGCGCGCCTCGTAGGACTCTCCGCAACCATGCTCTTCAGTACCAGTAAGCTCAGCGCGCTCATCGAGCAGATCAAGCGCCTTTTTCCTTCCACGCGAATCCTCGTCGGTGGCTCTCTCGTCGTCAATCGCTTCATCGACCCTGTCGAAATGGGTGCCGACGCCGGTGCCGCCTCTTCTCTCCAGGGACGCGAAATCGCTCGCGGCTGGTAAGAGCACCTCCCCCATTCTGCGAATATAGAAGCAGGGAGGTACCACCCATGTCCCCGCTTATGCCCGCTCTCTTCTTCGGACACGGCAATCCGATGAATGCTCTGCTGTCCAACCACTACACTACGCAGTGGGCAGCCATCGGAGCCTCCGTTCCCCGTCCTCGTGCCGTCCTCTGCATCTCCGCTCATTGGTACATTCAGGATTCCGCCATTACCATCAGCACCGCTCCCCAGACCATCCATGACTTCGGCGGATTTCCCCCTGAACTCTATCGCGTGCAATATCCAGCGCCCGGCGATCCTGCCCTCGCCGCCCGTGTGCAGAGCCTGCTGGCTCCTCTCCCGGTACGTTCTGACGACACTTGGGGGCTCGACCACGGCGCCTGGTCCGTGCTTTGCAAGGTCTATCCTGGGGCGGATGTTCCCATCGTGCAGCTCAGTATTGACGCCACCCAGCCACCTGCCTTCCATTACGCTGTCGGTCAGCGCCTTGCCCCCCTGCGCGAAGAAGGCATCCTCATTGCCGGCAGCGGGAACCTCGTCCACAACCTGCGCGCATACGATTGGGGAAACTCCGCAATCCCGCCCTACCCATGGGCCATCTCCTTTGAGCAGCGGGTGAGGGAACTGCTGCAAGCCGGAGACACCGCGCCGCTCATCGCCTATGACACTGCCCTCGGCCAGGAAGCCCTCCTCTCCGTCCCCACTCCAGAGCACTATCTCCCCCTGCTCTACATCCTCGGCACCCGTGCGGCGAATGAGTCGGTCACGTTCCCTGTGGAAGGCGTGGATGGCGGCTCGATTTCAATGCTCGCCGTGCAACTCGGCTGATGTTTTTGCGCAAAACAAACCCCCCGGAGGCCATCCGGGGGGTGTCTGCAACCGGTGCCGCTATACGTTTTTCACTTCCTGCGCAAGCTGTGCCAGTGACGATTTCGCGTCGCCGTACAACATGCTTGTAACCGGCTTGAAGAACAGCGGATTCTCCAGTCCTGAGAAGCCGCGTCCCTGTCCGCGCTTGAGCACGATCACTGACTTGGCTTTATCCACTTCCAGGATCGGCATCCCCGCGATCGGGCTGTCCGGATTGTCGCGTGCGTCGGGATTCACCACGTCGTTTGCGCCCACCACCACGGCCACGTCCGTCGTCGGGAACTCCGGATTGATCTGCTCCATCTCGTACAGGTCGCCGTAGGGAACATTGGCCTCGGCCAGCAATACGTTCATGTGTCCGGGCATGCGTCCGGCCACCGGGTGAATGCCATACTTCACGGTTACACCGCGCTCTTCCAGCGCGCTCGCCAGGTCGCGCACCGCGTGTTGCGCCTGTGCTGTCGCCAGTCCGTATCCCGGAACGAATACGACCTTGCTCGCATAAGCCAACCGCACTGCCGCGTCGTCCAGTGAGATCTCGCGCATCTCGCCCGTCGCTCCCGGACCTGCTTCGTGATGCACCGCGCCGAACCCACCGAACAGTACATTGGTGATCGAGCGGTTCATCGCCTTGCACATCAGGATTGAGAGAATCAGGCCAGAGAAGCCGTCCAGCGTACCGGCAATAATCAGCACGTTGTTGCCGAGAACAAATCCCGTCGCAGCCGCTGCCAGTCCCGCGTAGCTGTTCAACAGTGACATCACAACCGGCATGTCCGCCGAACCAATCGGGATCACCAGCATCACGCCGAACAGGAAACCAAGCCCCGCCATTGCATAAAAGAACAAGGAAGCTTCAGGATGGATGATCGTATAAATAAAGCATCCCACCATGCTGCCGAACAGCACCAGGTTCAGCACCTGCTGTCCCTTGAACTGCACCGGCGTGCCGCGTACCACTCCCTGCAGCTTTCCAGCGGCAATCAGCGAACCCGTCGTCGTCAGTGCGCCCAGCATTACTTCAAAGCCCAGCGCCCCGCGCGTAAAGCCCGGCATCGTGGCGCCGCCGTGCAGGGTGTATTCCGCAATGCCCACCAGTGCTGCGGCAATCGCGCCAAAGGCGTGCGACAGCGCGGTTCGTTGCGGCATCGCGGTCATCGGAACCCAGATGGCCATCAGCGCGCCGATAATCGAGCCCGCTACCAGTCCAAGAATGATCCATTCATATACATGAATGTCGTGATGAAACAGCGTGCCAAATACCGCCGCCGCCATCCCCGCCTCGGCCATGAACATGCCGCGCCGTGCGCTTTCCGGATGGCTCAGCCCCTTCAGGCCGAGGATGAATAGCACGGATGCGATTAGATATGTGAATTCGAGGAAGTAATTTACGCCGACTTGCTCCATTACTTGCTTCCTCCCTTCACGTTCTTGCGCTGCTGGAACATCTTCAGCATGCGGTCCGTAATGCCAAAGCCGCCCACCACGTTGATCGTGGCCGTGGTCACGGCAACAAACCCAAGCAGGGTTGCCACCGAGGGCTTGGCCGCCGTGCCGCCGCTTGCCAGCGCGTGGAAGTCAACTTTGTTCATGCCGGCGATCACCAGCGAACCGATCAGCGAAATGCCCGAGATCGCGTTCGTGGCTGACATCAGCGGCGTGTGCAGAAGCGGTGGCACCCGCGAAATCACCTGGTAGCCCAGGAACGCCGCCAGCGCAAATACATACAGCGATGCGATCAGTACTGCGGGATTGATGGATTGCATCGTCTCTCCTATGCCCGAGCGGCAGCAGCCGCTACGCGTTCGTTCACAATCTCCCCGCCAAATGCGACGCAGGAGCCCGCAATGATCTCGTCGGCGCGGTCAATCACCAACTCGCCCTTTTTCAGGATCAGTTGCAGGAAGTTGCTTAAGTTTTTCGAGTACAGCATGCTGGCGTGCACCGGCATCTGGGCCACAATGTTCGCCGGGCCAAAGATGGTTACGCCGTGATACACCACTGTCTCGCCCGGCTTGGTCGCTTCGCAGTTTCCGCCTGCGGGCGCGGCCAGATCGAAGATGATCGATCCCGGACGCATTCCCTCCACTGCTGCCAGCGGAATCATCAGTGGCGCGCGCCGTCCCGGAACCTGTGCCGTCGTGATCACCACATCCGCCGTCTTGGCTGCCTTGGCAATCGCCTGCCGTCCCAACTCCAATGCTTCCGGACTCAGTTCCTTGGCGTATCCGCCCTTGTCCTCGGTCTGCAAGCCACCCAGGTCCACCTCGATGAACTTCGCGCCCAGTGACTTTACCTGCTCACCGGCGGCTGCGCGTACATCGTAAGCCTCTACCACTGCGCCCACGGCGCAGCGTTGGCGTTTGGCAGGGCTTCCGTGCTGCAGGCCGACGCGAACAGCCTGCAGCCTACGCGAGGCA
>CAILAZ010000083.1 GCA_903832295.1 uncultured Acidobacteriota bacterium | reverse complement strand
TGGCTGTATTTGATGTGAAGTGTCAGGAAATGGTGAGCGCTACCATCCGCGATCCTGCCACTTGGCCAGGAATCAAGGTAGGCTATTACGACCAACATGGCCGCTTTCACGGCCTGGACGGAAATCGTCCAACATTGGGCAGAGACGGACGCAGTACCTATTACTGCTATCTCGAAGGATGCGACACGAATCATCTCGCGGATATCGACCAGTTCAATGTGACGATTTGGGAAGAACCGATGGAGGGATACGCCTATTGCATAGGCGTTGACATCGCTGAGGGAATCGGCCAAGACTACAGCGTCATCTTCGTAAATAAGCTTGGCAGGTTTGGCCAACCCGACGAGCAAGTCTGCACTCTACGCGACAACCGGATGGAGACACTCGATGTTGCGTTCTACGCGAACCTGATCGGCCTGAAATACAACGAAGCATTGCTGTGTATGGAATATGAAGGTATAGGCAAGGGGGCAGCCGACGTTACCCGCATCATTTATCAGTACCCAAACCTGTATCGCTGGCTCCACATGGACTCTACGAACGTCGCGTCCAATAAGTGGCACTGGTACACGAAGCCGGACACCCGCCAGAAGTTGTGGCAGACGATGCGTAAGTGGGTGAAGTCCGGCAGCTTCGTAATCCGATCCAAGAACCTGCTTGCAGAGATGCAGGATTTTCAGAAGGACGAGGACGACTCCAAAAGCGCCGGTCACAGCGACGGCGGCCACGATGACGAGTTGTTCGCGGCCATGATTTCCCTGTACTGCGCGCATCAGGCGGACGCGGACGAAAGGGGGGTGATAAAAATCCCCTTGGTTGAGGAAAGGGTAGCCGCGCCGCGATTCCAGATGATATGCCTTGGGTGCCAGGAAAAGCACAATGAGTCCGTTGCGGCAGGGATGACTCCGATCACCTTCGAATGGGGGGCAACCAACCCTGAATTCTCCGCGCAGTGTCCATACTGCTATGGACATCGCGTGATAGGCAAACCACTCGAAAATCACGACACTAGATCGTCTGTCGGCGAGGTCGGATTCCATCAAGACGGGTCGATTATTTTAAGCGGCGGCAAGGGCGTGAATTATTCGCCGGATAGACTAACTGCCGACATGTTATAGTTGAGAGGTGGGCCGGGGTGCTATCAACACCTCGGCCCGACACCAGACCTTTAGGAGAGGTCCAATGCCAAACCCCAATACTAGCACGTTTGCCGGGAAAGTCTTCGGTCGGTGGACCGTTCAGAGTTTTGCCTACTGGAAAGAGTTTCCGTGTGGTGACAGAAAAGACTACTGGACGTGCAAATGCGAGTGCGGTACGGTAAGGCCGGTCGGAAGGCAGGACCTTATCCGAGGTCATTCCAGATCGTGTAGTTGCCTGCAAAAAGAAACCGTCGTCAAAATGAATACCATTCACGGGCTGTCCAGCACCCCGGAGTTCGAGGTGTGGAAAGGCATACACGCCCGCTGTTATAACAAAAACAAGAAATCGTACAAGTACTACGGCGGGCGCGGGATCAAAGTCTGCGATCGCTGGATGGCGTCATTCCAAAACTTCTACGCCGACATGGGGCCGCGCCCGACTCCCAAACACACCATCGAGCGCCTCAACAACGACGGGAATTACGAACCCGGCAACTGCGAATGGGCAACAAGGTTGATTCAAGTCAGGAATACTCAACGAACGAAGCGGTATACGTTCAATGGCCAATCTAAGACCTTTGGTGAGTGGGAAGAAGTTACCGGCATCAATC
>CAILAZ010000082.1 GCA_903832295.1 uncultured Acidobacteriota bacterium | reverse complement strand
GCGGCGCGGCCAGCGCCACGCAGAAGACCAATCCCATCAACCCGAGAAACATACTCTTGAAAATCGTTTGCTTCGTCATCTTGCAAGCCCTCCAAGCTTCACAGATTAAAAACCGGGAGCCGCTAAAAAGTTTCGCGGGGCGGGGCTAAATGCAATGTTTGCGGTGGCACTTCCGTGGTGTGGGGCGCGGGGCGGCTTGCATTCTTCGCGGCGCGGACTACAATTCGTTGCAGTTGGAAATGCCCCGGCAATCAGGGGCTCTGCCCTTCCATTCTGCGCGCCGCCGGCCACACCGGCCGCGGGCGCGGGTACCAAACAATATCCGGGCAGCCGGTATAAGGAGAAAGATCCATGATGAAAAAAATGATTGCCACGGCGACCATGGCCCTGCTGTTGGGCGCGACCGCCACGGTTTTTGCGCAGCACGAACATGAAGGAAGAGGAGGCGCACCGGAAGGCCGCCAGGCGCCTGCGGCCAGGCCTGCACCGGCACAGCGGCCCGCACCACACTCCGCGGGACCAACCTACGGCGGCAACTACCACGGTGGCGTGCAGCGCAACAACACATGGAACAATGGCGTGCATCCCAGCGGCGTGCCGCAGCACCAGGGACAGGTGCGCAGCGGATTTGTGCAGTCACGCGCCGGGAACTGGGATCGCGAGCATCAGAGCTGGGCGCAGCGCGGCGGCTACAACGGCTATCGCATTCCGGAGCGGCGCTTCCACGACTACTACGGCCGTGACCACTTCTTCCGCATCCACGGACTGCCCATTCTTTTTGTGGGCGGCTATCCGCGCTTCCAATATGACGGCTACTGGGTGACCTTTGTCGATCCGTGGCCGGAGACGTGGGACGCCAACTGGTGGGATAACGACGACGTTTACATCGACTACGTGAACGACGGCTACTACCTGTACAGCCGCAGGCATCCGGGCATCGGAGTGGCCATCAGCATCGGCTTCTAATTGATGTAAGGGCTGTGACGCATAACAACCGGCCGGAGGCGATGCCTCCGGCCGCAGTTTTTACGGCGACGCGCAGAGGGCCATTCTATTTGTTGCAGGTTCAAATGCCGAGAGGATTCACATTGCCATCCACGGCTGCATGAACGCGCGTGATGTATTTTCCAGTGTTATAGAAGTGGCTTTCAGCACATGATTGATTGCGAGCCTCGGGTTGCACGTCCGTAATGCTTCACTGACGCGGGCATCTGCGGTACTATTACGGCGACTGCACAAGAATCCAGGTAATTTTGCCGAATCGGATTCCAAAGGCCCATTTCCTGGGTACCATGCCCAAGGCGATGGGTGGGCGCTCGAGGGTTGAATGGCACGGAAAGTAGCGGCAAAGCAAGCCGGGCACCCTCCCAGTATCAAGCTCTCATCGCTGTGGGCGCTCGCCGCTGAATCCTCAGATGCGATTGTCGGCCGAGACAACGATGGCGTGATCCTGCTGTGGAACGGCGCCGCCGAACGGCTGCTTGGGTACGGCGCGGAAGAGATGCTCGGGAAACCGTTGAGCATTCTCAGCCCATCGGAGAGCGCGGAAACACCCCTCAAAATCACAAAGGAAGTTCCTCCGGGCGGGGCATTGCGCCACGCCGTTTGCGCCCTTTGCAAAGACGGATCGCGACTGAACACAACGGCCGTGGAGATGCCGCTCGGCGACACGGCGGGCGTGCGGCTGGGCACAGTGATCTTGCTTTGCAGCCCGCTGAAGCAGAACCATCTGGAAGAAGGGCTGGGGCGGTCGAAGGCTTACCTGGATGGCGTGATCAACGCCATACTTGACCCGGTGTTTGTCAAAGACGAGCAGCACAGATGGGTACTGTTGAACGAAGCGTTCTGCCGCTTCCTGGGATATCCCCGCGATCAACTGATTGGGAAATCGGATACGGATTTCTTCTCGGAAAGTGAAGCGAAGGTTTTCTGGGAAAAGGACGACCATGTCTTCGAGAGCGGGGAAGACAACGTCAACGACGAGGAATTCACCGACGCACTCGGGGTAACGCACTCGATCAACACTCGCAAATCATTGTTTGTCGGGGCGCGGGGAGAAAAGTACATCGTCGGCTGCATCCGCGATTTGACGGAGAGCCGGCAGATGGAGAGCGAGCTCAGGCGGACGCATGGCGATTTTGAGCGGAAGGTGAATGATCGAACCGCCGAGCTGAGCAAGACCAACCTGGCACTGTCGGCACAGGTATCGCAAACGCAACGGGCGCTGGACGCGCTGCAGAAGTCGGAACAGCGCTATCGCCGGGTCGTGGACCATATCATCGACGCGCTATTGGTGAACGACACCGACGGCGAAGTGGTGTATGCCAACGACAGGCTGCTGGAGTTGTACGGGATCAGCCGCGGCGACCTGCCCGAGTTCTCCCTGGTGAATTACACGACGCCCGAGTGGCGTGACGAATTGCGTAATTACCTTGGCCAAATCCTGCGGGGCGACGAGGTTCCCGTGGAATTCGCTTACGAGGGAGTTCGCAAGGACGGAAGCCGGCTCTGGCTGCAGGCCATCATCACGCCCATTGTGAATGACGGCGAAACCATAGGAACGCAGGCGATCATCCGTGACATCACCGAGAAGAGAAGGACGGAAAGACTGCAGTCGGCGCTGTACAGGATCGTCGGGCTGTCGCGCTCGCCCGCCGAGCTGCACACGGTATATGCCTCGATTAACGCCATCGTCGGCGAGCTGATCTACGCGAAGAATCTATACATCGCGCTCTACGACCCGGATGCCGACATGATCAACTTTCCGTACTGGGTGGATGAGAAGGATCCGCCGTCCACTCCGCGGCGATTCGGGAGAGGCCTGACCGAGTATGTGCTGCGCACGGGCGAACCGCTGATTGCGACACCCGACAAGCTGGATGAGCTGGTGCAGATGGGCGAGTTGAAGCGCCGCGGCAGCGCATCACTGGACTGGATGGGCGTGCCGCTGAAGGACGGCGAGGAGACGATTGGCGCGCTGGTGCTGCAAAGCTACGAGCCGATTGTGCAGTACGGAGAAGCCGAAAGGGATATCCTGCTGATCGTCTCGCATCAGATTGCCGCGGCGATTGTGGCAAAGCGCAAGGAGACCGCGCTGCAGGAGAGCGAACGCAAGTTCCGCGCCGTGGCGGAAACCAGCCCGACACTCATCCTGGTCTCGGATGGCGTTCACCTGTCGTACGCGAACCCGGCCACGGAGAGGGCCAGCGGATATAGCCGCGAAGAACTCTTAAACATCGATCCCTGGTCGCTGGTGCGGGTTGACTTCCGGCCGATGTTGCAGAAGCTGGCACATTCGCGGCTGCGGGGCGAGTCTCATCCCCGCAAGTACGAGTTCCCCATCATCACCAAGAGCGGGGAAGAGCGCTGGCTGGGATTTTTGGCAACAACGGTTGAGTTCGGAGGCAAGGCCGCCATCCTCGGTTCGGCCGAGGACATCACGGAGCGGCGCTGGGCGGAGCAACTCCAGTCGGCGCTGTACCGCATCTCCGAGCAGGCCGCGGCGGCGGAAGATTTGCCCCAGTTCTTCGCTTCGCTGCACGGCATTGTGGGCGAGCTGATGCCGTCGCAAAACTTCTACATCTCGCTTTATGACGACGTGACCGACACGCTGAGCTTTCCCTACTTTGTGGACGAAGAGGACACCACGCCCACCCGCAAGCAACTGGGCAAGGGCCTGACGGAGTATGTGCTGCACACGGGCGAGCCGCTGCTGGCCTCGCCGGAAGTTTTCGATGCACTGGTGCGCGAGGGCAAGGTGGAGGGAATCGGCGCGCCATCGGTGGACTGGCTGGGCGTTCCGCTGAAGAGCGGATTGGCGACCATCGGCGCGCTGGTGGTGCAGAGCTACACGAGCAACGTTCGATTTAACGAGAAGCACAAGGACATTCTTACCTTTGTTTCGCACAACATTGCGACGGCCATCGAGCGCAAGCGAAGCGCCGAGGCCTTGCGCCGGTCGGAGGTGCGTTACCGGCGGCAGGTGGAGAATGCGGTGTATGGAATTTACCGCTCCAGCGTGAATGACTACTTCCTGGAGGTAAACCCCGCGCTGGTCTCCATGCTGGGATACGAGTCGATGGAAGAGGTGCTGTCGCTGCGGCTCTCCCGCGACGTGTTTGTGAACCTCAACGAGCTGACGGAGCTTGCTTCCAGCTACGAGCATCAGGATCAAATCAAGAACATGGAAGTTCTGTGGAAGCGCAGGGATGGCACACCCTTCACGGTCGGGCTGAGCGGACGCATTGTGCGCAATCAGCAGGGCGAGGTCGAGAGCCAGGAAATGATTGTGGAAGACATCACGGAGCGCTGGACGCTGGAGCAGCAACTGCGCCAATCGCAAAAGATGGAGGCCGTGGGACGGCTGGCGGGAGGCGTGGCCCATGACTTCAACAATCTGCTGATGGTGATCCAGAGCTATGCCGAGATGCTGCAGGACAGCTTGCCGCCGGAGGATCCGCTGCAGGCCAATACCCGGGAGATCATGAAGGCGGCGGACCGCGCGGCCAGCCTGACGGGACAGATGTTGGCCTTCAGCCGTAAGCAGATTGCCACGCCCGTGCTGCTGGACTTGAACACGGTGATCGCGGAAACGGCAAAGATGCTGGAGCGGCTGATTGGCGAGGACATCGAGTTTCGCGTGGAAGCCGCTACGCCGCTGTGGGGAATCGAGGCGGATCAGGATCAGATTGTGCAGGTGCTGATGAACCTGTGCGTGAACGCCCGCGACGTGATGCCCAAGGGCGGGGCTCTCACCATCCGGACGGCGAATTATGCGGTGCACAGCAGCAACGTGGGCGGGCGCTACATAACACCGGGGAATTATGTTCGCTTTTCCGTGATCGATACCGGCCCCGGCATTCCGCTGGAACTGCACGAGCGGATCTTCGAGCCGTTTTACACCACGAAGGGCGTGGGCAAGGGCACCGGACTGGGACTGGCCACGGTGTATGGCATCGTCAAGCAGAGCGGCGGCTATGTGTGGGTGGAAAGTGAGCTGAACAAAGGCGCGGAGTTTGTCGTCATCCTGCCGGCGATTAGCAGCCTGGTTCATTCCAAGGCCAGCGCCAGCACCGAGGCGCGGCAGGGCGGGACGGAGACGCTGCTGGTGGTGGAAGACGAGGACGCCCTGCGAGAAGCCATGGGCGCCTACCTGCGCAGCCTGGGCTATACCGTGCTACTCGCCAACTCCGGCCCCCACGCTCTCTCCATTGCCGGGCAGCAGGAACATATTGACCTGCTGATTACAGACATGGTGATGCCAAAAATGAGCGGTGCGGAGCTGACGGAGACTCTCATCGGGCAGCGCCCGGGACTGAAGGTGATTCAGATGTCCGGCTATACGGATGATGCCGTGCTGCAACAGGGCGCGCACGAACACATCGAGCAGATGCTGCTGCATAAGCCGTTCAGCCTGAGCGTACTTGCACGCCGCCTGCGCGAAACACTGGACGCCCCTGGAACTCCCGCCAGTTAGCTTTCCCATCCCACAAATCACGAGAAAAACTACACGGGCATCCCGTGCCCGCCATCGGTGATGGCTCGCTGTTTCGCCAAGATGAAGGCGATGACGGCGAATATTGCTCAGTCGCATTCCCGGCGCATGAGCTATGTAGCACAGGCAGAAGCCCCCGCACCTGTCATCCTTGGCCTTAAGTAATGCTGGCATCCGAATCCGCGCATGCCGCTGGCGCAGCCGGCGGACAAAATGCGGCGCCATGAAGATAGGGAATGATTTCCCGCGGATGAGAGGTGCCAGCCCTTACAGGACGAAAGGCCAATTCCATGCCGCTGATTCAACTTG
>CAILAZ010000081.1 GCA_903832295.1 uncultured Acidobacteriota bacterium | reverse complement strand
ATCCCCCGGCTGGCAGATTCTTAATCTGATCCTCAAATAACCACTGCTCCAAAGCTGTCTGCGCTATCAACTCCAACCCTTCATTCCGATTGTGCGCTCCGCGTATCTCCGCCTGTCGTAGAGCTTCTTCGATGATCGTCACGGCGGATTCCTCTGGATTGAACCTCAAAGCCTTGCGTGATTCGATATGCTGCAAGGGAAATTCTTTTCGTATCGTCTCCACAAATTCTTCCGCCTGTTGCGTCTTGGCAGCTTCCAAGACCTCCGGCTCATTGCGTACCTGGGTGGAAAGCTGCTTGAGAACGTGGAAATTCGATGGCGGAACGTCAATCAGGTCGGCGTCGGGTATGTCGGTCAGAGCCTTCACATCGGAGAGAGCTTGGCGGCAGGATGAGTAGGCCCACGGCGATGCCAGTTTCAGCCAGCGATTGAAAGAGCACGGTGTTCCCGTCTCAGGGTCAGTCCGCTTTTCGTAGAGCATGAACTTCTCCACGTTGCGGAGAATCAACCCTCTTTCGGCGTGGGTCAGCCGTTGCGAACGGTCAAGATAGCGCATCCTGTCGAATAGAATCTGCTCGGCATCCGCATCATTCATTTTCAGGACGGTAAGCAATTTGTCGGGTGTTAACGAAGTAATAAAGTCTGAACCAAGACTCATGTGGTTCCTCCCTGCGGCGGGTCAATGCCGTATTGCTGCACCGCCATTTTACCCCGTTCGGTTTGCATCCACCGCTCCAGCATGGCATCCACTCCGAACTTTTCCATCGCTCTGGCAACCCGCTCCCGCTGACCTCTGATTTTGGCCCCATCGGGATTCAATTTGTCTGACAATTCCTGAATCTCCGCATCGCAGTTCTGCACGCATTTCCACCAGTACCGGCGATTTGATGGGGCATCCGCCGCCCATGCCAGCAGGAACCATACCCGACGCCGCTGTAATTCGGCAATACGGCGCTCCTGACGCATCCGGCCCCGCATCTCAGGGGTAACCTCTCCCGGCCCCATGACGGCCTCCCAGGATAGCCCTATCGCCTCAAGAATGGCCTTCGTAGAGCATCCCTGACTCATACAGCGGAGGACTATGGGCCGTTTGCGCCCCTCAGCAATGTGGAGCGATGGGGTATGGTCACCGTGCGCCGGGCATAGCGCCACCCATTTCCCCTTTCCTGTCCGGCGGGCGTGGAGCGCGGAAGCCAGTTCAGAAGCGGTCACTAGCGGCTCCGCAACTTGCTGTCTATGGCCGCACTCACCATGCCCCTTGTAGCTCCGTTGGGAATGACGAGTCCGAGTTTCCGGCAAAGCCCTATCTGGCCGCTGGTCGGCTCCTGATTCCGCCAATTCGCCTCACGGCTCAACAATCTTCGCAGTTCGCCACGCCCCAGCACTTCCCTGTCGGCGGCGTTGAATCCTCCCGATAGGTTCTGCGAGTGAATCTCGATAGGATTGCCATTCAGCGAGCCTCTGACCCACCATTCCCCTCGCAGATCGCAGGAGAGAGTCAACTTCTCTCGCATGATGGGGAGAACGTAGCCATCACCCTGCTTCTGCCATGCCAGTTCGGTCAGTTTCTCAACCTCTGGCGGGAACTTCACCTTGAACAATTCCACTTGCTCGCTCAGATGCTCAAGTTTGTCCAGTGAGCGTATGTCGGAAAGGTTCGCCGTGGGGAACTCTGCCGCCACGCGGTCAACCTTATCCTTCGCCACGCGATAGGTTTCACCCTTGAGGTCAATCTGCTTCGGCAACCCAAGCAACGATGGAACGGTGCAGAGATTGTGTCGGGTCGTCGTATCCACCACATCCAAAATGCAGCAGGTCTTTTTCCCGGTATCTCCAACCTCGGAGATATGGTTGCAATTAGTCGGCAGTCGGGTGCCGCGACCAATCATCTGCGTCAGAAGCAGGACTGATTTGGTAGGCTTCGCCAAGACAATGCACTCCACTCCAGCATCGTCGTATCCCTCGGTGTTCCCCATTACTAGAACCTTGCCGCGCCGCCTAGTAATGATATTTTTGCTTGTGGTCTTTACACACCATACGTCCTCAATATGGTGAGTTTCAGAAGAAGCATACTCATGCCTAATATTTGT
>CAILAZ010000080.1 GCA_903832295.1 uncultured Acidobacteriota bacterium | reverse complement strand
GTAATCAGGAGGGAAGACGAGGCCCGCTATCCCGCCCTGGCCGCAAGTCTGAAGCGGCTACGCAGAAGAGCTGGTCTGAATCAGGCTACGGCTGCGTACATGATGGCACGTCCCCAATCATGGATTGCGAAGATCGAGAGCACTCGGATTGGGACCAAGAGGCGTCCCGCAACAGGCGGGAAGATTGACTACGTGGAGATGGAGCGCCTAGCTGTTGTGTACGGTTGCACTCTGCGTGATTTTCGCACCGCCGAGCCAGAGCAATTCCTGGGAGTGCGTGCAGAGGAGAACGGGGATAAGTACCTGGGCTTGTCAAACGAGACTTGGACGCGCGCGGCAAACAATCACGCAGGTGAGCAGATCAAGAAACGTCAGCGGCGACAGGCCAAACCTGGAGGCGCACATGGACGGGACAAAGGGTAGGAACCTCTTGCGCCTGTTCTCTTGTTGCTGATATACAGAATTACTCACAGCTACTCAGCCATGGAAGACAACTTTCGGATCGAAAGGTGAACCCCTACTAATCCTTTGGCCCCAGCGCCCAGCTCTCTTTCTCAGGGCGAGAAAGAAGCCACCTCGCAACAGGTGGCTTCTCCCTAACGGCTCAGGCGTGAGCGCGCTTGACGAGTTGCAGACGCTGTTTGCTTTGCTGACGAATCGCCTTAATTTGGTCGCGAAGTTGAATGTCCTGTGCTTTGGCGAGATATCTGCGGGTGACCTTTGGATCACGGTGCCCCAGAAGCTGCTGGACGCCAGTGAAGCCCAGTCCAGCCAGTGCTAATCCCGTTGCCGCCGTTGCGCGGAACTTGTGAATCCAAACTTTCTCGCGTGGAATCCCCGCCCGCTCGCCGACCTTTTTCGCGCGGTCGAGAAAGTCCCTGATTCTTCCTCCAGTCCGCGTTGCGAATACAAAATCGCTGGCTTTCTTTTTCTTCTTCTCACGGTCAGCAAGGCGCTGGAACAGTTCATCGTCCGTGATTGGAACGCACCGCGCAGAGCCCAGTGTTTTGACGTTGAAGCCCAATTCCGGCTTGTTGCAGATCGTGATGAGGCCCGATTCAAAATCGATGTCATCCCATGTCAAGTACTGCATCTCTTTGTTCCGCATTCCGGTATTGAGGAAAAGAGAAAAGAGCAGGTGCTCTTCGTCATTGCAAGCGGCGAAGAACCTGTTCAATTCATCCTCGGTGAATGCCTGAACCTCTTCCTGAGCAAAGCACTCCGCAGGAAAGTCGCTGCGCTTGACTGGTCCCTGACCAGCACGAAGGCCGAGTGTTTTCCGAATCCACTGATTCACCCTGTCCGTCTTTTTTGCTGCGGTGGATGGGGAGCAGGGCAGGATTCGGTGCTCGCCGTGCCGTTTTGACAGACCTTGCTGCTTCAGAATCTGATAGTACGCGAGCATATGCGAGCGCCGAATCTCGTTGATCAGACGGACAGAGGGGTACTCCTTTGCCATCCATTTGGTGAACTCGGTCAAGGTCTGATTGAACAGGTCCACGGTGTCATCCGCCCTGGTGCAACGAATCTCTTTCAGATACAAGTCGCACGCGTCCTGTAGCGAGATGCGAATTCCGCGCTGTCCAAGCTCTTGCGGCACGTCTTCGCGCCCGGTCGCGATACTGGCTAGTTCGGCACGTTTTTTATCAGCAGCGAACTTCGCGGCCTTTGGGTCACCTCCGACGTGCTCCCATTTCTGCCGGGGGTTGCGGTATGCGAGGTAATAATCACCCTCGTCGGCCTCAAAGATGAGGCCACGGAATTCCACTTTCTTAGGGTGTGGGTCTTTGCCGCGCATGATGACGCGGCAGTAGCGGATGGTCTGCTCAGGCGTGAGGACCTTCCTGTAGATGGATACATTGCGATTCGGCATCAGGAACTCTCCTTGAGCCCTAATACCGTTGACTTCCGCGCTGTCAAAGACTTATTCGGCGTGTTTTTCGGGAACGTTACTGAATTCTTTATGTGCGGGAAATGGCATTCGGAAGAGTCCCGAAGCCTCTCCGGAATTCACGCGTTCGGGCTGGGGGCCGCCGGGGACGCCAGAAATCTCACGAAAATATCGGCATTTTTCGGGATACCTGCTCAGCGCATTGGAGTTAGGTACCGAAGGAATCGGCCAAGTCTTCAGGAACAGGGGACTTGTGACCTTCCGTTTTGCCGAACAAAAGGTACACTTCGGTACCTCGCACGAAGGGGACGTTGCTGGCGAGTTCTAGCGCCCGAAAACAGCCCTCAAGATGCCGATCAGCAGCAGGAGCACGGGAATCACGACGATTAGCGAGCAGCCAACGCCAATGGCATTCCTCGCTGTTCGACTCAAGTGGGATTTGGGCTTCACGTTAGATTGAAGTCTGGCCCATACATCCGCGAGCTTGCCTGTTGTATCTACGGTAGCCCCCAACGCCTGGGCGTATCGACCAAAGGCTTCCTGCAGGGTGATCTCGTTGTCGGCCTCATCAAGGCTGGTCAGCGTCGCCATCCTGTTCCACTTCCCCCCTTGGAGCGCAAGACGTACGCCGCGCCCCTGCGAGTCCCAGAACAGGTACTCATCGTTCTCAAAGTCGATTGGCTCGATATGGCACCACAGGTCCTCCGGCATCTCGACGAGGAACATCTACCAGTCGTCTTTCTCAAACACATAGAGCGGAAATGAGTCGTTGCTGACCATTGCGCTTCATTGAAACACATCAGCACTTGTCGCTAACAGGCCCCTTTTGCAATCGCTATATGGTCGTCACGAAAGAAAGGGTACTCTTTTCGGTACTCGGGCTCGTGCGCTCTTCGGAAAGTCCCGACGCTGCTCCGGATTTCACGACATCGTACCCAAGGCCGCCGGGGACGCCAAAGATTCTAAAGAACTTAGATCCGATCCTTCAGAATCGTCCGGTACACAGTTTGGTGCACAACTTAATGCAGTTGCGTACCCGTGTGCTCACTGCGAGCCTTCCACTGCAAGTTCGCTCCCAATCGCAGGCTTCGATTTGGCCACATTTTGAGAGGCGACCACGATCCCGATAACCTTCGTCTGCGCCTTCCGTTTCTTTTCTGAAGCGGCCTGTGCATAGATGTTCATCGAGACCGCAAACGAGGCAGGACGAAGCCGATCCTGCACAATTGTCGGATCCTCGTTGTGAGCCTGGAGCAGGGAAGCATACGTGCGACGCATCGTGTGCCAGAACACCCGCTTGCCGGGCACGATTGTCGCTGCTACCGGCTGGATATGGTCGCGCATCATGACTGCCAAGCAGAGGCGAAAGAGGAACCGGTTTCTCCGATGCCTCAGTCTTCAGTATGCCTACGTGCTGCCTCACGATCGAACGTTGCGGACGAAGTATCTGCTTCTTGAAGTCAATGGGAAAACGCCTTCGGCGCGATGTGGTCAATTCCGATCAGACATGGGAACTCCCGAACAGTAAACATGGAGACAGTCCTCTTTGCTGCAAGTTGCGCTGAGGGGGGCAAGGAGGAACTATGAAGTCCAGTACGAAAGAAATCATTAAAGGCGGCATTCACGAAGTGCGGGGAACCATCAAGGAGCAGGTCGGAAAAATCACGGATAATTCCGAACTGAAACTCGAAGGCAATGTGGAGAAAAACTCAGGCAAAATGCAGCAGCAAATTGGGCACGCAAAAGGAACCGTCGAGAAGCTACAAGGGATGCTTACACAGGTCAAGAATACTGAAAATGAGAACTAGAAACCACGTTGCTGCGATCGGCTTTCTGTTAATTGCACTACCGTTCGCACTCGAATGTAGTTCCCAGGTGACACCCCAACCGGGGCAAGTGACCACTATGCTGGCCCCGCATCCGGTTACGGAGCGACTGCATGCGATAGTGACGGCAGGGACACTTGCTGAGTTACGATGGCCGAACTTCTCAGACTATCGCCAAGATACCCAACTGCTTTATGAGGCCGTCCACTATGTTCCTGTGTGGGTACACGATGGGCAGCCATCGGCCCAGGCGTTGGCGATTATCGCGGATCTGGGAAGCAGCCAGCAAAGAGGATTGAACCCGGAAGACTACGATGCTCCACGCTGGCAGCAGCGTCTAAGTGGGTTGAAGGGTGGCGGCGGAAATCCGGACACGCTGGCGCATTTTGACGCTGCACTTACAGTGTGTGCCATGCGGTATATCTCTGACCTGCGCGGTGGGCGCGTTAACCCAACGCACGCAGAGTTCAGCGTCATAATTGAAAACCAAAAGTACAATCTGCCGCAGTTCTTGCTCGCAAAGGTGGTTGCGGTAAACGATGTTCAGGGAGTGCTGCGCGCGCTCGAGCCCCAGTACACTGGGTTCAAACGCACCGAAACCGCGCTGCAGACCTACCTGTCTCTTGCCTCGCAGGACCACAGCGTGCCGCTTCCTGCCACGAAGAAAAGCCTCGTGCGAGGTCAACACTATGCGGGCATCGAGCAACTGACTCGGCGCTTGCGTTCGCTTGGCGATATCCCGCAGAGTGCGGTCGTCAATACTACAGCAGGAGTCTACAACGGAGCATTGGTGGAGGCGGTCAAGCACTTTCAAATTCGCCACGGATTGCACGGCGATGGAACCCTGGGCCAAGAAACGCTACGCCAACTGAATAGATCGCTAAACGATCGCGTGCTTCAGCTGCAAGATTCTTTGGAGCGTTGGCGTTGGCTACCAACGAACTACCCGCAGCTGCCAGTCGTAGTGAATATTCCCGAGTTTGTGCTGCGGACATTTGTAAGCGATCACAAAATCGCAATGCGCATGGATGTGGTCGTGGGCAAGGAACTAGCTCAGACTCCGGTCTTTGCGAAGGAAATGAAATACATTATCTTTCGCCCGTACTGGAATGTTCCTCACAGTATTACTGTTGCTGAGATCATTCCTGCGTTGCGAAAGAACCGAAGGTATCTGGCGGCCAAGAACTTTGAAATCACAGATCAGGCGGGTCATGTTGTGACCGGAGGAGTGGTGAACTCCAGCACATTGGCCAAGTTGAGTTCAGGCAAGCTGTTGGTCCGTCAGAAGCCCGGGCCTAAGGGTTCGCTGGGGCTTGTCAAATTCATCTTTCCCAATGACGAAAATGTGTACTTGCACAGCACGCCTGCGCCGCAACTGTTTACCCATGCCCGCAGGGACTTCAGCCATGGATGCATAAGGGTGGAAAAGCCCGTGGAATTGGCGGCTTGGCTGCTGCGTGATCAGCCAAAATGGACGCTACAGACTATCGCTGCCGCCATGAATTCAGGTTCCGACAATCAACAGGTGAACCTTACCAGTCCGGTGCCGGTGGTGATTGTGTACATGACTGCCATCGTTGAGGAAAATGGCGAAATCTATTTCTTCGACGACATCTACGGATATGATCGTGCGATGAATGAAACCTTGGCTAAGGGAGAGCCGTATCGCTAATTGTGGGGCGACACTACCAGCGCCGTACCGGACCAACGTCCACGTGAACAAAGTCAGATTGCGCGTAATACCCAACGCCCCCGCGCTGCAGTGAGAGAGCTGCATCGCGGACCGCAGCGGTAGGTACTCCAGGAATGCGAATGTCGATGGCTTTCGCTTCCATGTGCTGGCTGTGTAGTGCCACGCCGTGTCCGTGTTTGCGGAGATAGGTATTGCTGACAGGGGTGCGATAGCCGCACACAATATCGATCTCGCCATCGGGACGGCCAAGCTTCACCAGAAGATCGTGGAGAAGATCGAATTCCTTGAGGTCGTAAACTTTTACATCACCACTGCGATGATCGCGGAGGAAATGGTCGAGTTCCGCGATTGGTTCGGTAAGGTACTTGCCCCCAACGCGATAGACCAGATCGAGACGCTCGCCGGTATGTAAGTGATAGAGATGCAGACGGTAGGCCACTGGATCGGAAGCTGTGGTGACATCTTCTGCTCGGGCCGCAGGAGCGGCAGAGAGCACCAGAATAGCAAGCCCAGCAATCAAGAAACTCTTGAACCGCAATATGCTTCTCCCTGTGGATTCCTGCAGATATTCTTTCACTATATTCCCCGAGTGACACCTCCCGCTTGATCCAACCAATTTGCAGAAGAACGAGTACGTTTGCTTGTGGAACAGCGATACGCTCCGGATCAGAGGCTTCGGGGGTGTGAATACTTCCACTGTAGAGAACACGTAGATGCTAATTTTGTTTCTATCCTTGTTTTGGAGCCGGACGTCGCCGCCCTCGCGGCAATTGATGACCACCAGCATTCCGGCCATCGTCGAGAACTGTTCTCGAGCTCAGCGTAGGATATCCAGCATTTAACTCTCACGTCACTCCTCCCACCAATGTGTGAGCAATCCGGAACAGATATCAGCAAGGCACGCAGGGTAGGCTTGTTTGGGTGAACACAAACTCATTTATCGGTCAACGTCCTATGGCCCCAAAGCATGAACAGAGATGACAATGACAGAATCGAATTCCCCTCTTCTAGATGCGTCGCCTGTGCCTCCCCAAGTGCGTCCGTCGAAACTTCGAGCCCTACTGCCGCGACGGAGTCTGTGGATGTTCGGAGTACTTCTGATCGCCGCGGCGAGCGTGTTCGCTTACCACTTGGCATTCGGGACAGCCAAGGTTGTCTACACCACGGCGGCTGTCGGACGTGGTGACGTTGAGAGCACAGTCGTAGCTGCGGGTGTTGTGCAGCCGATCAAGTATGTTGACGTGGGTGCTCAGACTTCTGGCATGCTTAAGTCGCTAAAGGTTCAGCGTGGCGACCACGTAGAAAAGAACCAGCTGCTCGCAGAAATTGATCCGGCTCTCGCAGACACGGCTCTCAAATCGTCCAATGCCGCGCTCGCCAGCATGACCTCGCAGCGCGCTGTGAAGCAGGCGGCGCTCGTGCTCGCCAAATCCCAGCAGGTTCGCAGCGAAGCGCTGTTTGCGGCACTGGTGATCTCGGCCAGTGACCGTGACATCGCCCGGGCCTCGTACAACAGCGCTCTCGCCGACGTGGCATCGCTTTCGGCACAGATGAAAGAAGCCAAGGCGGCGGTGGACACCGGTAAAACCAATGTAGGCTACACAAAAATTACCGCCCCCATGGCGGGTGAAGTTGTATCGATCACTCTCCTGGAAGGGCAAACCCTCAACGCCAATCAGTCGGCGCCAAATATCCTTCGGATCGCCGATATCAGCACGGTGACGGTCTGGTCGCAAGTTTCAGAAGCAGATATTGTCAATGTCAAGCCCGGCCAAGATGTCTATTTCACGGTTCTCGGTTCGCCGCGACGCTGGACCGGCAAGATTCGCCAAATCCTCCCCACACCGGAACTCATCAACAACGTGGTCTTCTACGACGTCCTCTTCGACATCCCCAATCCAGAAGGTGAACTGAAGATTCAAATGACGGCGCAGGTGTTCATCATCTTGGCCCAGGCAAAGGGCGTCTTGCTGATACCGGCTGCTGCAATTGGCAATGCCAGCCAAGGTTCGGTCCTCAAGGTCCAAGTGCTGAAGCCTGACGGCAGCGTGGAGTTGCGCACGATCAAGATAGGGATCAAGAGTGAGATATCCGCCGAAGTAACGTCCGGCCTTAACGAGAAGGAACAGGTCATCATTGGACGAATCGCAGCAAAGGGTACGACGAAGAGTGCGCTGACCACGCAGAAGGGCCATTGATGCCTACACCATTGCTGGAATTGGTTGCGGTCGGTCGAACCTATACATCCGGGGGCGAGCCACTGACTGTGCTCAAGGAAGTGAGCCTGTCGATTCAGAGTGGCGAATTTGTGGCGATCATGGGTGCGTCTGGCTCGGGCAAGTCTACGCTGATGAATATCATTGGTTGCCTCGATACGCCCTCGGTTGGTGCCTATTCGATCCGCGGTGTTGACGTCGCCAGCCTCAGCGGCGATGAACTGGCGGCTCTGCGGCGTGATACCTTTGGCTTCATCTTTCAGCGCTACAACCTGATGTCTGATCTCGACGCCGTCGAGAACGCTGAGGTGCCGGCCGTTTATCGCGGCATGGCAAAGGCGCAGAGAGCGGAACGGGCCAGTCGCTTGCTGCAAGACCTCGGACTTGGAGATAGATTGCAACATTTTCCTAGCCAGCTTTCCGGAGGTCAGCAACAGAGGGTTAGCATCGCCCGGGCTCTCATGAATGGCGGTCCTGTAATCTTGGCCGATGAGCCCACTGGAGCATTGGATAGCCAGGGCGGCAAAGAGGTCATGGCCATTCTGGGGAAACTGCACGGGCAGGGGCACACCATCATCCTGGTGACTCACGACAGCGACATTGCGTCGTATGCGCACCGACTCATTCGAATAGCGGACGGACGAATCACCTCCGATGAACAGCAGCGACACGGCGAGCCCGGCAGTCAGACGCAACCCAGTCCGCCCAACATGGATGACAAGCAAGGGGTCGCGGTTATAGGAGAATCGCTGAAGATGGCATTGCGCTCCCTCGTGCACAATCGGCTGCGCACCCTATTGACCATGCTGGGGATCATCATCGGCGTTGCCGCAGTGGTCGCGCTGATGGCGATCGGTAATGGAGCCAAGCAGGATGTTCTCGAGCGCATTCAGGCGATGGGAACAGATCTCCTGACAATCATGCGCGGACCGCCTGCAGTGCGTGCCTCATCCAACATGGTTACGAGTTTCCTGCCCGAAGACTTGCCGTCTATTCGCGGCGTTCCTGGTGTAGCAATGGCGATCCCGGAAACAAACGTATCCTCGCTCCTGCGCTTTGGGGACCAGGATTTAACGGTCACTGCAGTCGGAACCGGAGATAGTTTCCCTGGTGTGCACGACTGGCCCCCGAAATCTGGCGTGTTCTTCTCAGCAGAACACGTGGCGCGGTACGCCCAGGTCGTTGTGCTTGGCCAGACAGTCGTCAAGAACCTGTTTCCACAAAACACGGATCCGGTGGGCCAGTACGTCATCATCGGCAGTTCTCCCTTTCTCGTCATTGGGGTATTGAGTAGCAAAGGCCTCACTCCTCGGGGAGACGATATGGACAACGCGGTGTGGTTGCCTTATACAACCGCCGGAGCGCGCATCTTCGGACAGCGCTTTTTCAATGATTTCGTCGTGAGAGTAACGCCAGGCGCCGACATGACCGTAGTGCAGGCCGAGCTTCATACGTTGCTGATGAAACGTCATGGTAAGGAGGACTTCAATATCCGGAATATGGCTGACACCATCGCCACTGCCAATGAGACACAGAACACGCTCACCTACCTATTGGCGGCGATTGCCGTGATCTCACTGGTGGTCGGCGGCATTGGGGTCATGAACATCATGCTCGTCTCGGTCACCGAGCGTACTCGCGAAATCGGCATCCGCATGGCGATCGGCGCGCGCGGCTTCGACGTGTTATTTCAGTTTCTCACTGAGGCCGTGATGGTCTGCTTTATCGGAGGTTTGGTGGGCGTCGTCGTCGGCATTGGCGGCGGGCTTGCAGCCTCAGCAGTTGCAGGCTGGCGCGTAATCTTCACTGTAGCGCCGGTCGTCCTAGCCTTCGCATGCGCTTTTTTGACAGGAATCGTCTTTGGTTATCTTCCGGCCAGGACCGCCGCCCAACTTGATCCAATCGAAGCCTTGGCACGGGACTAGATAACGATTGTGTTCTCGTCGTATCCAGGGGGAGAACGAGAATCTCGACGGTACTGATACCGGCTTCTGGGAAGCCAGCGCTACTTGTAACGTAGGAGGAGGACCGGTCTGCTGGTGCCTTAATCAGGTGACGTGCCCGCTCCTCATTGGGGAACATTTTAGTAACAGCAGGGACAGAACGGGATTAGTAATCTCTGGCGGGAGCCATGATTTTGTCGGACAAGGGGAGATGTTTGTCCCTATGGTCTTCTTTCATGCGCTCTTCTCTTGAACTGGAACAGAAACATGATGGCTGGGCATGAGGAGGTTGTTCGTTTATGCTCCCGCAGCGCTTGCTTCACTTCCTCTGGAGAACTTGCCGGAGTATGACGTCGTGACCTGAGTTCTCTTCGACTGCGCTGATGCGCCCCATTTCCCGCTCCGGGACGGGCGGTGAAGAACGTCGAAAACGGTCCTGGAGTCTTCCCCGTGTTCTTGCGCAGTCCAACGAGTTATTGCGAGTTAGTATGCGGGGAGAGGCCGACGGGCTTGGGGGGATGCTTGGACTTTATCTCCTCCAGGTAGTTGTAAATCGTATATTTGGAGATACTCAGCAGTTCGGCAATCCGATCCACGGAATACCGGATGAGAAATGCGCCCTTATTCTCGAGATAGCTGATCACTGCTACCTTGTCTTCCCGGGTCAGGTCTGCAATCTCTTTCCCTGTGCTCCGGATGGCATCTTGAATCAGGCGGTCGAGGACGCTGTCCACGCTGTGCTCGAATTCCTCGTGAACATCTCCTTCCAGCGGAGCAACTTCCTCGCGCAGCCAGTGCTGGAGTTGCAGGAGCCCCGAGATATCGTGGTTAATGCACAGACAGCCAAAGATCTTGCCGTGATCGTCACGCAGAAAAATGGACGATGAACGCAGTACACGTCCACTCTTCGTCTCGGTGCGGTAGTTTAGCAGGTCTCCCTCGGGAGGATGGCGGAGAAGCTGCAAGCCAAGCACATCCACCACGTCGCCAACCTTGCGTCCGGTGATGTGACCATTGGCGATTGCCGAGATGGAGTGCTCGGGATCGGTGAAATCATGCAGCACAACCTCGCAGTTCTTTCCCACAGCCTCGGCGATCGCGGACGTAAACCGCCTCAAGACCTCCATGAGCGCACCTTGCTCGGATTCGGTCATTTCTCCTCCCTGCTACCACACAAACCCTAATGTTACTTCGGATCGAAGTCAACAATTTTTTTGTATATTGAGCTTGACTTTACAATTTTTGTTGATATATTTCGAAATCAACTGTTGCTGATTCTGGAACAGAAAGCTGCACGGCAGGTGAAAATTAGCGATTTATTGGGCATGTTGGGCTGGGGACCGAGGAAGTGCTCCGTTCTAAGTGAAAATTTAATTGTATCTCTCGATGCGAATCATCGATTGTCCTTGGAATGGACTTACTCGATCAACGCAAGGCTCTGGACAACTTCTGGACCGAAGAAGAAAGGACTATACCCCATGAAGCGATACCCCGCGCATCTTTTTTGGACAGGCCGCAAGGCATTTGGCGCCCTCCTGCTGGTCTCCCTGCTGCTTCTCACTGCTTCACTAGCGGTCGGACAGGCCACCACAGGGGCATTGGCCGGAGTTGTCGTGGATCGGTCAGGCGCAGTGATTGCGGGAGCCGAGGTACCGGCCGTGGAAGTCGCCACCAGTTGGTCAAGCACCGTGCTGACCAACCGAGAAGGCGTCTTCAGCTTCCCCCAACTCAAGGCAGGCCTGTACAAGGTCACGCTCCTGAAGGAAGGATTCAAGAGCCGAGCTTATGAAGGGGTGCGTATTTCAATTGCACAGAACTTCACGCTCAACGCCGCACTCGAGGTAGGCGCAAGAACGGAGACGGTGACGGTGAGCGCTGGCGGATTCGCGCAGTTGCAGACCGAGGAGTCGCAAATCTCAGGCACGCTGGAAGCCAAGGCCGTCGAGGACCTTCCGTCCAACCCTGCGGGCACGGGTATTGATTCCCTGGCGCTGCTTGTGGGCGGAGTGCTCCCGGCGGCGGGCGGCAGCAATGGAAATGGCGCTACCTTCTCGGTCAACGGCAACCGTTCCAGGGCAAACAACTTCACCATTGACGGGGGCGATAATAACGACCTGACGGTAAGCGGCCCGGCGATGTTTATCGACAACTCCGATACGGTCTCCGAGTTCCAGATTCTGACCAGCAACTTCTCTGCGGAGTACGGACGCAACCAGGGGTCCGTGGTCAATGTGGTGACGAAGTCTGGAACCAATACCCTGCACGGAACGGCTGCCTGGTTTCATCGTGATGACAGCTTCCTGAACGCTCTGGATGCCCTTCAGAAGCAGGATCCCACAGTCACTGGGCCGCCGCACGCACTCTACAATCTGTGGTCTGGCACGCTCGGCGGCCCAGCGATCAAGAACAAGCTGTTCTTTTTCGGCAGCTATCAGCAAATGTTGAATCCGAAGACAGTGGTGGATCCGATTTACAATCCCACCTTTGCCAAGGACCAACTTCCGCTGCTGGCTTCCCACAGCAATGGAAATGTCGCGCTCCAGCTTCTGGCCAAGTACTCGCTCTTTGCCCTGCCGGTCAATGCCTCGGTGCAGTCTGCATTCCCCAGCAGCACGGTGACAATCGGCGGCGTGCCCTATACGGTGGTTTACCCATCCCTCACGTTTGATAACAGGACCTCAGAACAAGAGCCGAGCGGGCGCATAGATTACAGAATTAACGACCGCCACAACCTTTGGTTCCGCGAGCTTTACCAGAAGAAGGCGATCAAGAATGGCGACGCCAACAGCAGCGGCTGGGTTGGAGATGCCGCGAACACCAGCCAGTTAACCACTGCGTCCTGGAACTGGCAGCTTTCGAACTCCTCATTCAACGAATTGCGTTTCATTCGCAATCGCCTGGATGTGACCATGGGCGGTGGATGCTCAGGGATCAACTGCATTCCCACGCCGTCCAGCATTGACCAGACGTTTACACGCGTCAGCTTCAACGGCATCAAGGACGCGTTTGGAAGCAACCTGCTTCCGATTGGTCCGCCAGCGGGTCAGCCGCAGGGAAGGCTGGTCACCGTGTACCAGCTCAGCGACAACCTCTCCAGGATCGCTGGCAGCCACCAGCTGAAGTTTGGCATTGACTTCCATCGCAATACAAACAAGATCCCGCTGCTCAAGTACTCCAACGGGTCATTCATCTTCACCAGCGCGAGCCAGCTGCAGAACAACGCGCCGATCGCGGTCGGACTGGCCGTGGGCAGCCCCATTATCACCTACAACGAATCTGACATTTACCTCTACGCACAGGACAACTGGAAGGTGAAGAGCAATCTCACTCTGAACCTGGGCCTTCGCTGGGAGTACAGCGGACAGCCGCTGAATGTGCTGCATGACCTGACGATGAAGCGCGAGTCTAACCCGGCGACGGCCATCTGGCTGCAGAGCCTTCCCTTGTCTGATCGCACCTTCCCCTCCTACGCCTCGGACAAGAACAACTTTGCACCTCGGCTGGGCTTCTCCTGGACCCCTAAGGAGAGCCGGACGTTGCGGCCTCTGCTTGGCGGCGCGAACCAAACTGTGATCTCCGGCGGATACTCGATAAGCTATGAGCCGGCGTACTACGAGATGATGCTGCTCTCCTCGCAGGGAGCCCCCTTCACATTCCTCAACACAACGTACAACTTCCCCGGGCAGCCCGTTACCTTTCCGATTCCCGCGGTGGACGCAACGCAGAGCATCGTGCAGGCGTATGCGAAGACCGCAGGAATCGTGCAGACCAATACGTTCGCTCCGCAGTATCTCAACCAGACTTCACCGGTGAAGGGATTCCACAGTCCGTTCTCGGAGCAATGGTCACTGCGAGTGCAGCGGGAGTTCGGACGCAACGAGACTCTTGCGATTGCCTATGTGGGGAACCACGGCGTCGGGCTGTTCTCCTATAACAATGGAAACCCTTACGTGAGGAACCTGGTGAATGGGTTCACCGAGTATGGACTCATCACGGGATCGGCCTACAACTTCCCCGGCTTCGGAAGCGCAATCGCGAAGGGAGCAGTTCCGATCACCTGCGCGCCAACTGCAACCGATCCCCAGGCGGCCTGCGATGGACGAGTGTCGCCCGTAGGGATGGTGGGCAGTTACGGCAATGAGGCTTCGTCTTCTTATCACAGCCTGCAGGTGCACTACTCCGCCCAAATCCGGAACCAGTTGACGATCTCCGCCAGCTATACCTGGTCGAAGTCGCTGGATGATGGAAGCGAGACTGATGCCATCAGCTCGCCGGCATCGTCCGCCAATCCCTTTGACCGCTCCTACGACCGCAGTTATTCGGATTTCGACCGCCGGAATAACTTCGCGATGTATGCGTCATGGCAGTCGCCATCCTATAAGGGCAAGAGCGCCCTGCTCGCCAACCTGGTTGGCAACTGGCAGCTCAACATGATCTGGAACTGGGCGAATGGCTCGCGCTACACTCCCGAGTCCTACACCAACGCTTACCTTCTCTACACCGGCGGTTATGTGGATGGGCTGTGGGACCAGAACATGGGCAGCTACGACTCGGTGCGTCCGTTCGTGGCAAACATGAAAGCTCCCAGTGACCGGGTGGCCATCAATTCGATTGATGCCGACCTGATCGGAAAGCTCCCGGCAGGCGTGGTTCCCACCCCCAAACTCTTCTTATCTCTGAACACGCTCAACTCCACCGGCACCGCGGAAACTGTCACCCTCGACCAGGTGCGTTACGTGTTGAACGGTCCGGCCGCAGCTCAGTACTTCGGTAATCCGTTTGGAACGGTTCGGCGAAACTCCGCGATCGGTCCGACGCTGAACAACGTGAACCTCTCGGTGTTCAAGAACGTGACCTTCCATGAAGGCCGCGTGAAGCTTCAACTCCGGCTCGAGGGATTCAATGCCTTCAATCACCCGAATCCCGGAGTCGGCTTTGCCCAGGGGCAGACCGTGCCTAATCCTTTCATCGACGTAGCCGGTTCTCCCGGCGGCTTTGCTCAAACCAGTGCCATGCGTCTTTCCGCCCGCGTCGTGCAGGTGGGAGCGAAGGTCCAATTCTAGGGACGGATGTCAGGCGGAACTGAAGCGGGTCAATCCGTGACGGGAAGCTCGTCCCGGGGCAGGTGGCCCGCTCTTTCCGCAGAACCAAAGGCACGAGGTAGCACGAGCCGCTATCTCTGGTGCCGCTCCCCGAGGAGGAATTCATCATGCAAGCAGTTTCTGGACGGTTGTTCGCTCTCGCAGTAGCGGTGCTTCTCGCCGGCTCCTTAGCCTTTCCTCAGGAATCCAAGCCAATCGTGGCGGCCAATGCCGGCCTCGTCGAGGCCTCCTCGGTGACTCCTGAGGCATTCCCGATCTATGTCAACTGGCTCAACAAGAACGGGAAAGCTCCGATTGCCTACATGGTGGAGAAGGCGAAGCAGCACCAGGTCGTGTTTCTCGGCGAATACCACATGAAGAGCGACTTTCTCCAACTGCTCAACCGCGCCATTCCGGAGCTCTACCGCGCTGCGGGCGTGAGAGTGATTGCACTCGAGGTATGCAACGCCGAGGACGATCAGAAGCTGACGAAACTGGTGAACGGAAGCAGCTACGACCGCGCGCTCGCCTTGGAAATCGCCCGCTCAGAGAATTGGGAGATTTGGGGCTATAAGGATTACTGGGACATCCTGGAGGCCGCGTGGCGGCTGAATCACAGCTTGCCGAAAAAAGCTGAGCGCATGCGGGTCATCGGCGTTGATAAGCGCATGGACTTTCAACTCGACAGCCTCTGGCGCTCCAAGTTACTGACGGATGAGGCGCTGATCGAGAAGGCAAAGAACCAGCCCGACATATACAAGCGCGATGATTGGATGGTGCAGGCAATCGAAGACGGGATCATCCGGCCAGGTTTGAAAGGCGTCGTACTGATCGGGATGAACCACTCCTTTACTAAGTATGCCCAGCCCAGTGTCAAGGAGGGAAAACTCACCAAGACCTGGGCGCGCACCGCCAACGTGCTTCACCAGAAATATGGCGATAAAATTTTCCAGATCGCGGCTCACGGAGAGCAGATGCGTCCCGAGGTTGCCGATCCGAGTTACAAGGGAACTGGCCCAGTGCTGCCCGACCTGATCGAAAAGATCATGGCGGCCCGCGGAAACCAACCGGTCGGCTTCGACGTGGAGGGATCGCCTTTTGCCCGGCTGCGCGACAGCGATTCGTATTACTTCCGTTGGCAGCCTGAGGTCTCACTCGCCGACGTGAATCAAGGCCTCATTTTCCTCAAGCCCATGAAGGACCTTGCATCAACCCCGTGGGTGGACGGCTTCATCTCCGAAGAGATGTTCAAGAAGAGTAAGGTGTACTACGAGACTACGTATCAGAGGAAGTTCAACAACGCCAAGGAAGTGGATGATTTCTTCAAGGCGGCGCTTGCTACACCTTGAGCAGAGACGGCGGGATCCATCGCCGGGGAGAATATCATGACGAGACTTTTCGAGAACAGCGCCCGCCAAGACCGTCTGTCGACTGCCGCCGTGCTCGTGGGGTTGCTCCTGTGCTGCGCGGGGTTATCCTTTGCGCAAGCTCACTCCAGTGCAGCCGTCACTCGCGCAAACTTTGGCCTCGCTGCCAAGTTTTCGGAAGAGAACATCAAGCAGAACCTCTTCGATCTGAACGTGGTTCCCAACTGGACGCACATTGGCGATCAGTTCTGGTACCGCTGGGCCACCAGCAAGGGGGTTGAGTTCTATCTTGTGGATCCTGCCCGGAAGTCGCTGCTGCCTGTCTTTGACAACGCTATGCTGGCTGCGCAGTTGTCGAAGACGCTAGGGACGGCGGTGGATCCACTGCACCTGCCCATGGACTCGCTGACATTCACCGCTCCGGACAAGGTTCAGTTCCAGGTGCAAACGACATTGTACGAATACGATCGCGGCAATCGTCAGCTGAAGACCATCGGCCCAGCCGAACCGGATCCGCGTCTCTCTGCGGCCTACATCGACTATTTCAAGTCCCTTACCGGCGGAGGAATCCCCAAGGGAACCACGCTGACATCGCCGGACGGCCGCTGGGCTGTGTTTGTCCGCAACCATAACCTTTATGTCACGGACAGTAAGGACGCCGCCCGCCAGGAGCATCCACTGACCAGCGATGGGGAGCCTTACCACAGCTTCAATCTTTTCGATGAAGGGAGCGCGGACTCCGTATCAAAGAGCCTGCCCTTCATTGTATGGATTCCGAACACGAACAGGTTCTATGTAAAGAGGTCGGACCGTCGCAAGGTAAAGGAGTTGTGGACCCTCCAGCCGCTGGCTCCGCGTCCGGCGCTGCGGACTTTCCGGTATGCGATGGCGGGCGACGAATTTGTCGATCAGGATGAGCTGTGGGTCTTTGACTGCGAGATGCGCACGGCAACTCGCGTGCGGGCCGAGCGCTGGAAGGACCAGAAGATCGGCGGCAAGGCTCTGGATGGCGGAGTTTATACGGTGGAAGGTTCCGACAAGCTCTACTTCATTCGTACCGACCGCGCCTACCGGCAAGTCGATCTCTGCGAGGCCAACACGCAGACCGGCGAAGTCAGGGTCATTCTGCACGAGGAAAGCAAAACCAATGTAACTCCCACCTCGGAGCAGGTGAAACTGCTCAACCAGGGCCGGGAAATTGTCTGGTGGTCGGACCGGGACGGATGGGGGCACTACTTCCTGTATGACAACCAGGGAAAACTGAAGAACAGTATCACCTCCGGGCCGTCGAATTCAAAGTCGATCCTCAGGATTGACCCGGCGGCGCGCACGATGCTGCTCACCATGCAGGGTGTGCAGTCCGGCACAAATCCGTACTACGAGCAGATCTTCAGTGTGGGACTCGACGGCAAGGGGCTCAAAGCCCTGTCGCCGGAGAATGCCGACCACTCCAGCGACTACCTGGGCTCGGCTGCCCTCAGCGTTTCCGACTCGGGTAAATACTTTGTGGATAATTTCTCGCGAGTGGATCTGACGCCTCAGGCCGTCGTACGCGACGCGCAGGGAAATAGAATCGTGGAGTTGCCACGCCCTGACATCTCTGCCCTTACGGCGATGGGGTGGAAGCCGCCGGAGACGTTCAAGGTCAAGGCGGCGGATCACGCGACAGAGTTGTACGGCGTGATGTGGAAGCCCTTCGATTTTGATCCGTCCAAGAAATATCCGGTCATTCTGGTCACGTATCCCGGACCGATTATGGAAGTTGTTCCCCGGGGGTTCAATCCCACGGAGGTTCCCGTCACAGGCCTCTCGCAGCTCGGTTTCGTGGTTGTGATGTTCGGCAATCGAGGGGGAAGCTCGGAGCGTGGTCGCGAGTATGCAACCTACTCCTACGGTAATTTGCGTGACTTCGGCCTGGCCGACAAGAAAGCGGGCCTCGAAGAACTGGGTGCTGCAAATTCCTTCCTCGACATGGAAAGAGTCGGAGTATTCGGTGGCTCCGGCGGAGGCTTTCAGGCCACAACTTTGCTGCTCACCTATCCCGAGCTTTTCAAGGTTGGAGTCTCCTGGGCAGGGAACCAGGATAACGGGATATTCGAGGACTATTGGGGTGAGTTGAATCAAGGTATCGAGGAGATAGAGGAGGGTGGCCAGAGCAAGTTCAAGTTCAAAGTTCCGACGAACGCGGAGCTGGCGAAAAACCTCAAGGGATATTACCTGATCATGCAGGGACTCCAGGACAACCGCGTGCCGACTTCTATTACCTACCGCATGGTTCAGGCACTGATCGAGGCTGATAAGCCATTCGACATGTACATCATTCCAGACGAGGGCCATCAGTTCACCCGCGCTCGGTATTTGCCTTATCTGCTGCGCGTGCTTCAGCAGTACTTCGCACAGAACCTGATGAGGGATCCCACTCCCAAAGTTGAGATGTTCGAAAAGCTGGGCGGACCGGTGCGGAACACGCCATGGATGTACCGCTAGACGGTTGAGCACAAATGGAGCGCAGGCTACTTGGACCGCATCGGAGAACAGCGCAGCCCTGCGCGGAAGGAGACAACGAGATGGGAACGTGTCCCAAGCTTTCAGGCCGCCTGACGGTGCCGGGCTTGCTGTCGCTGCTGCTGATTCTTATGCAGCCGAGCTCCGGAATCGCACAACAGGGTGGCAGTCGTGGGGCAGTGCCTCCCTCGCCCGCACTTGAAGAGGAAGTCGCGCAGTACGTTACAGTGAATGCCAGTGTATTTGCCCTCACTCACGTTCGCGTGATTGACGGCACAGGTGCCGCGGCGCGCGAGGACCAGACTATCCTTGTGGATCATGGTGTGATTCAGCAGGTGGGGCCAAGTACAGCGATCAAACTGCCCGCCGGAGTGCTGGAGCTTGACCGGAGCGGGCAGACGGTTCTCCCGGGCTTGGTGGGCATGCATGACCATCTCTTCTACACCGCTCCGATGGTGCGCAATGAGAAAGGGAAGCTGCCCCCGCCTGGCTATGTCCAGGTGGAACTTCCGTTCACCGCGCCACATCTTTACTTAGCGGCAGGTGTTACCACCATCCGCACCACGGGCAGCATCTCCCCAGACTCCGACATGAGCATCAAGCGGATGGTGGACAGCGGTCGGATGCCGGGACCGCACATTCTGCCAACCGCGCCCTACCTGGATGGGCCGGACGAAATCCTTGCCTTCTATCCGCTGGTGGACGCCGACGATGCCCGGAGGCGGGTAGCATTCTACGCGGCCGATGGATTTACCTCCTGGAAGTTGTACATGAAGATCACCCGTGCCGAGGCGGCCGCAGTCATCTCCGAGGCTCATCACAGGGGGATGAAGGTGACGGGACATCTCTGCTCCCTCACCTGGCACGAGGCGATCGCACTGGGGATTGACAATCTCGAGCACGGACCGGTTTACAGCGCAACGGACCTGGTGCCCGGAAAACTCCCAGATAGCTGCCCCGACGGTCGGGAGGCCTCCTGGGAAGGAGTCGAGATCGGCGATCCTCGCGTGCAGGGCCTCATCCAGGATTTGATCCAGCACGGTGTCGCCGTCACTTCTACGCTGCCAGTTTTCGAGGCCAGCCTGACGAACAAGCCGCCTTCGACGCGCGTTTTGCAGGCCATGGCCGCGGACAGCAAGATCAGCTTCCTCAATTCGCGTTCGCGCATGACGCCAGAGTTGAACATTCGATGGACTGCGGCTCTTCGCAAGGAGATGCAGTTTGAGCATGCCTTTGCCAGTGCCGGTGGCATGCTGCTGGCCGGTCCCGACCCGACCGGCAACGGAGGGGTGCTGCCGGGTTATGGCGACTGGCGCGAGCTTGAACTGCTGGTGGAGGACGGGTTTACTCCCATCCAGGCAATTCACATCGCGACCGCGAACGGCGCAGCATTTCTTGGTGAATCCAGCCACTTTGGCACTGTAGAGTCGGGCAAGCGGGCCGACCTGATCGTGGTCGATGGCGATCCTTCCAGGAGCATGGAGGACATTGAAAAGACAGTCCTCGTGTTTAAGGACGGCGTGGGCTACGATTCCCGCAGGCTGTTCGACTCGGTGCGTGGCCTCGTGGGAATAAAGTAGCGCGCAGAGCGGCGTCTAGGCCGGTGCGAAATGGAGGGATTGTGAATATCACCACGCAGAGGCATCACAACGGCGAAGATTCGCGTGGCTCGCTGGACAGGCGGGCGGCCACGCTTGACGCGCTATCGCAGGTCATCGGGAGCACCCCCTTGCTGGGAATTCGCTTCAGCTTTCGTGGCCGGGAGCGCACCCTTTACGCCAAGATCGAGCAGTGCAACATCACCGGCAGTACCAAAGACCGGATGGCTCTGCACATCCTGAAGAGCGCCTACGCAAACGGAGAGCTCGAGCCAGGCATGACAATCGCCGAAGCGACCAGCGGCAACACCGGCATTGCATTCGCGGCGCTGGGTCGCGCGCTCGGTCATCCGGTGAAAATCTTCATGCCGGAGTGGATGAGCCGGGAGCGCAAGGAACTGATGCGCAGTTACGGAGCTGAGATATTGGAAGTGACCGCTCTGGAAGGCGGGTTTCTGGGCAGCATTCAGCGTGCCGAAGAGTATGGCTTGGAACACAGCACGGTCTTCTTGCCCCGGCAATTTTCCAATCCGGCGAACGCCGAGGCCCATGAATTCACAACCGGTCCGGAGATCTGGGAGCAGCTCGAAGCTTGCGGCCTCATGCCGGAGGCCTTCGTCGCCGGCGTTGGTACCGGGGGCACCGTGATGGGCGTCGGACGGTGTCTAAGACGGATGAATCCTGGGGTCAGAGTTCATCCCGTGGAACCGGCGGAGTCGCCAACGCTCTCAACGGGGCACCGGGTGGGCAAGCATCGCATTCAGGGCATCTCCGATGAGTTTGTGCCCGCCATCATGGACTTGACGTACCTCGATGACGTACTTGCCGTTTCTGATGGTGACTCCATCCTCATGGCGCAAAAGCTCGCCTCGGAGCTAGGTCTGGGAGTGGGGATTTCGTCGGGCTGCAATTTTCTTGCAGCCGTGCAGGCGCAGGAGCGACTCGGGGCCGACGCCGTCGTGGTCACAGTCTTTGCAGACGATATTCGACGCTACCTGAGTACCGATCTTCTGCGGCCGGAGCCCTGCCGTCCCGGATTTATTTCCCCGGAAGTCCACTTGCTTGGCTTGTCCACCCTCGCTGCGGCCGGGGGGGCGGCATATGGAGCGCCTGGGAGGATGGAGCGGAAAGGAAGCGCAGGATGATGGATCGCAGGCAGTTCATGGATACCGCTGGTTCGGCTGCTGCGTGCTTTGCCATGTTGCCTGTTATTCCCGCGCATACGTCCGGCAAACTCCCTCCGCCTTCCGCGATTGCCAGACTCTCCTCCATGCGTGAGCTCGCATCACCGATCTCCACCGGCGAATACCAGCAGCGAATGGAGCGGGCGCGACAGTTGTTGTCAGAGGGACACATGCAGGCCCTCATGCTGTGCGGCGGAAACTCGCTGGCTTACTTCTGCGGACTGCGCTGGACATTCAGTGAGCGGTTGCTGTCGCTCCTGCTTCCGGCCAAGGGCACTCCCTTGCTCATCTGTCCGCAAATGCAATTCGCGAGAGTTCGCGAACTTCTTCCCCCTGGCTTGCTGGCCGGCTTCGAAGTGCGTGCATGGGAGGAGGATGAGGATCCCTACAGGCTTACAGCGGCCGCTCTCGCGGACCGCAGCATTCGTACCGGAACCATCGGCGTGGAAGAAACTGTCCCTTATGGATTAGTGGAAGCTCTCAGCGGGGCCGCTCCGGGGCTGTCCCTTGTCAGCGGGCAGCGGTCGTGACAGGCTGCCGCATCATCAAGAGCGGGCATGAACTCGAACTGATGCGCTTGGCCGGTCGGGTGGTGTGGAGCGCGTTCAAGGCCTCGCACCAGTCCATAGCCGAAGGCATGACGAACCAGGACGTTGCAGCGCTGGTGGCGCAGGCGCACCGGCAACTCGGCTTTGAGGGCTTTGCCGATGTCTTTGTGGGCACCGTGTCCGCCTTGCTCTACGGTTCGCCGGTACCGCAGAAGATCCACGAGGGCGCAATTGTCCTGATGGATGGCGGCTGCAGGGTAGAAGGCTACATCGTCGATATCAGCCGGACCTTCTCGTTCGGTAAGCCAACGGAGAAGATGACTCGGGTGTTTGAGACAGTGCGCCGTGCCCATGCTGCGGCCTACAAGGCGGCCGCTCCGGGCGTCGCCTGCGAAGTTCTCGATTCCGCCGCTCGAAACACGATTTCCACTGCTGGCTACGGGCCCGGATACAAGTATTTTAAGCACCGGCTCGGTCATGGAATCGGACTTGACCTGCATGAGAATCCCTATCTTGTGCGCGGCAACAAGGACCTTCTGCGTCCCGGCATGGTAGCCAGCAACGCACCAGGTATTTACCTGGAGGGCGAATTCGGCGTTCGCATTGAGGATGACATGGTTATCACGGAGAGCGGCGCCGAACTGCTGACGCCCACCACCCGCAGCCTTGAGGCACCGTTCGCTGTATGACCCGCAAGCTGCGTCTCTGCGTGCTGCTCATATGCGGTTCTCTGTTGGAGCAGCCTTCCAGCGCCGACGAGGGCATGTGGCTCTTCAATCACCTTCCTGAAGCGCGGTTGGCAAGCCGCTATCACTTCGCCGCGACACAGCAGTGGTATGACCATTTGCGCCTTGCGTCAGTTCGCTTCAACGCCAGCGGTTCCGGTTCAATCGTCTCTGCCGATGGTTTGGTGCTGACCAATCAGCACGTGGCACGCAACTGCCTTGAGAACATTTCCAGCGCGGCGCACGATTACGATGCAGAGGGTTTCTATGCCGGCACGATGGGCGCCGAGCCGAAGTGTC
>CAILAZ010000079.1 GCA_903832295.1 uncultured Acidobacteriota bacterium | reverse complement strand
GTCCACATCCGCCAGCTTCTTGATATAGACGCACCCTTTGCCCATCGTGTGCTTTCCCAGCCGTGCCAGCAGTGCCTCCGCCCCGCTCGTCCCCGTCAGCCCATACAGCACCGTCGCCGCCTTCCTCGGAGAAAAGGCAACCAGCGGCATATCCCCTTCGCGTCCGCTCTCGTACCTGTAGTGATGGCTCCCAAACCCAATAATGGACGGCCCCCACATCTTCGCCTTTTCTCCCGCCGCCCCCTGCATCAGCTTCATCAGCGCCTTTGCATCCCCCCGCCTCGTTTCGTCCTCCAGCGCCTCAATAAACGCCCCCACGCTCAACTCCGTCGCCTTCGTCTTGTTTTCCGCCATCCCAACGCTCCTTGATCTTGGACTGCAACCCCTGCCACACGCTTGGATGACCAGCAACTCGGAAACGACGCATCGCCCGAAACGGAAAGTCGGGTGTCCCAACGCGCCTCAGTTGCGCCGCAAGTGTAGGAAACACCCACCCGCACCCTGCCCGTTCGCGCCCTCCCGCAGGTGGCGCTTGGCCTCGTATCCTCCGGCATTCGTAATCTGGTGTTCAGCTCCGCTTTGGCGTAACTTCGCACCATCTTGTGTGGAACCTCAGAAGGCGGCGAGATGAAAAGACAAGTCGTGTTGTCCTTGCTTACCGGCGCAGCTATGACCATGTGTCTGGTGTGCGCTGCTGCATCCACCATGCGGCTGCTGCAGGAGACCTCGCCACGCATGTTCTTTGACTATGCGCTCCTGCCCGGCTACTACGCCGGGGTAAATCTCATGGCTGTCATGCATCTGTGGTGGGGCAGCGCGGCGGTGTTTGGCCTCGTGTTCAGCCTGGCAAACTCGCTGCTCTACGGGGCATTCGCGTTCGGTGTCGTCACTGGAGTTCGGCGTCTCCGCCACACTCACTAGAATCCGCTGGTACTCACTCAATCTCTCTCGCGGCCTATCGTGCCAGTCGCGCGTGCCCCATGCAAGCCCTTCTGTCTGGCTTGCACGGGGCACCTGGCGTTACAGGGCTTCAAGTGGCGGCTGGCGGGGCAGGGATTGCGAAGGCGCTCTTTAAGGGTATTCCTGTTGCTGGGCAAGTCTCTGCTGCTGTGTCCGTAGGTCTGGACATTCTAGGGACTGGAGTGGAGCTCTACAATTGCCACAGGCGTGTGGCCCATTCAAGCCCATTGTTGGCTTGAGTGGGGCCTTCACCGTTGACCATATGCTCCCCCGCAAGAACTTTCCGTCGTCCGGCGCGCGGGCTGGTAGCTGCTGCCCCAGAGTTGGCGCAGCTCCAACTCTGGAGCTTGCGCAATGATCCCAGACCTTCGAGCCTCGGTTGTGATCGTCACAGATTTTGAAATCGGAACGAAGCGACCTGCCCCCACGCTGGTTCGACTGCAGCAAACCGGACACTCGCACTTCATTCGCGAAACAAGCTAATGACAGGTGGCCCACCCAACGCGTTTTCGTTGGGTGGGGACTGTTGCCGTTGCTCTTGTCCTTGCACTCGCTCCTGCTCGCGGCTAAGCTGACACAATGCCTCGGGGACTCCGGCGCTTTCACCAATCCGGGCAGAGCCACCCTCGGGCAGGTAGAGATTGAATCCGAGTGAACCGCAAACCAACGCGAACGCGAGGCGGGGACTTTATGCGAAGCCAACAGCAGCAACCACAGCCCCACTCAACGAAAGGAACGTTGAGTGGGCCACCCGCCCTTTCGCATTGGTTGAAAACTCAACTTGTTCCGTCATAGAACCCTTTCGCGTTGGAAGAAGGCACAATTATCTTCTAGTGTTGGATGAGGCACAAGGTTAGAAACGCTAGAGATCGTTGCAGACTTGATTCGCCAGTTCGAGATCCTATTTGCTTGTTAGGAACCAGTGCTAGAATTCAGGCTTATTCAGAATGATGCCGGGAGAGCGCAAGTGCCTGCTAAAGCCGCGTCCGAATCGTGCTTTAACGAATACATCAAGAAGATACAGAAGAAGATCGCAGCGGGCGACGCCACCGAACATACGCATCGGCCCGCCCTGATTCACTTCATAGAGACGTGGCGAACAGGTCTGGAAGCAACGAACGAACCAAAGAGAATAAGCTGCGGTGCCCCTGACTTGAGTATCCGGATAAAGAACATTCCGGCTGGATACATTGAGACGAAGGACGTAGGTACTCCCCTTGATGACATCGAACGCGGAAAAGGAGCAGCGGACAACTCTCAGTTTAAGAGATACCTTAGCGGGCTGCCCAACTGGATACTGACGGATTACCTCGATTTCCGGTGGTATGTAAACGGGAAGCGTCAAGATAGGGCAAGCCTAGGGACATTCAAGAAGGGAAAGTTCGTCCTTAACCCCGGTGGTCAGGAGGAGGTAGAGGCTCTACTGAATGCCTTCTACGCTCAGGAGTCCTTCACCATCGGCACGCCGAAGGAACTTGCAACTCATCTTGCGGCCCTAACTCGAATGGTGCGTACTCTCACCGTGCGGACATTTGAGATTGAGAAGGCAAAAGGATGGCTGCACAACATGCTCAATGGCTTCCGTGAGGTTTTGATTCCGGACCTTTCGGAAGACGACTTTGCGGACATGTTCGCCCAGACCGTTTCGTATGGTATGTTCGCTGCTCGCGTCCACACGACAGACGTAAAAGGATTCAGTCGAATCACGGCTGCTGATTCACTCCCCAAAACGAATCCATTCTTGCGCAAGTTCTTTTCCGAAGTGTCCGGAGTGGAAATGCCGGACAGCATCAGGTGGGCAGTTGATGACTTGGCTGATCTGCTTCGACATGCTGACTTCAACGAAATACTGAAGAACTTTGGAAAAGGTACCGGAAAACATGACCCCGTAGTGCATTTCTACGAGACCTTCCTAAAGGAGTACGACGCAGAGGTTCGTGAAACTCGCGGTGTGTATTACACACCAGAGCCCGTTGTCTCGTACATCGTTCAGTCAGTTGATGTCCTCTTGAAGAAGAAGTTTGGGAGGGATGATGGACTCTCCGACGAGAACACCATGATCCTTGACCCAGCCGTCGGGACCGCCACGTTCCTGTACTTTGTGGTGAAGCACATCGCAGATAAATTTGAGGGACAAGCGGGAGCGTGGGACTCATACGTTAGCGAGCATCTCCTGAATCGGATCTTTGGCTTCGAACTATTGATGGCGCCGTATGCCGTAGCACATCTAAAACTCGGCTTGCAGTTAAAGGAGACTGGGTACAAGTTTAAGTCAGGTTCCCGTCTAGGAATATACCTGACCAACACCCTGGAAGAGGCCGTCAAGAAGAGCCAGCAGATCTTTGGCAAGTGGATCTCAGATGAGGTTGACGCCGCTGCGGACATAAAGCAAAAAGAACCTATCCTCGTTATCATCGGAAATCCCCCCTATTTCGGAAAGTCAGCCAATCGCAGTGATTATGAGGTCACTCTGTCGCCCGGGGCAACCTACAACAAGATGGTCGGAGGACCGAACCGGAGTCAGATGTATGTTAAGACCCAAAAGGTCGAGAAAACTCAAACGGTCAAGCTGAAGACGTTCATTGGCGAACTGATGGACGATTACTATTACGTTGATGACAAGCCATTGGGAGAACGCAATCCCAAGTGGCTTCAGAACGATTATGTAAAGTTCATCAGGTTTGCTGAGTGGAGGTTGGCGAAGGAAGGCGAAGGGATCATTGGGTTTATCACCGCGCATTCATATATCGACAATCCGACATTCAGGGGTATGCGCCAGCACCTTATGAGTTCGTTCAATGAGATATACGTTTACGACCTTCACGGAGATACTGTCCGCCACCAGCAAGCGCCAGATGGGGGGGAGGATGTAAACGTCTTTGATATCCAGCAAGGAGTATCCATCCTCCTGTGCGTTAAAGAAAAGGGAAACAATCATCCCGCAAAGGTGTTCCATGCTGATCTGTGGGGTTCACGGGAGAGCAAGTACGAAGTTCTTCAGAACTCAAACATCACCAAGACCAAATGGACGAAGTTGGAACCTTCGTCTCCGTTCTATCTGTATGTTCCCCAAGACGACACATTGCGTGAGGAGTATGAAAAAGGATCCCAACTTTCGGATGCGTTCCCAACAAACGTGTTGGGATTCCAAACACATCGCGATGACTTCGCAATTGACTTTGAGGAACAGACAATCATCGAGCGCATCTCTGATCTTCGTTCCAAGACCATGGCTGATGACGAGATCAGAGATAAGTACCAACTTAAAGACAATCGAGATTGGAAGCTTGCAGAAGCTCGCAAAACTGTTCGAGCAGATGTGGACTGGAAAGCTTCTGCTATTGAGTGTCTCTACCGGCCGTTCGACTATCGTTGGTCATATTTCAGTGACGTCGCGATGGACTATCCCAGGCGCGACCTACTGACGCACGTTGCAGGTAGGGACAATCTCTGCCTAGGAATTGGGAAGCAAGGGATTGCAGTTGACGACCCGGAATGGTACCTTCTCGCTGTTTCGCGGGTACCCATAGATTCCAATATCTTTCGCAGAGGTGGCATCTATGTCTTCCCCCTCTACCTCTATGAATCGGAGAACAAGCATCAACATTCCATGAAGTTTGGCGAAGAGGTAAGACCCAACTTCAGTCCATCGTTTCTGCATGAGTTGGCTGCGAAGCTTCACATTAAACAGTCAGGTCCATTCGGTCTCCCTATGGACATTAGTCCGGAGGACATCTTCGGATATGCGTACGCTGTGTTCCACTCACCATGCTATCGCGAACGATATGCTGGATTCCTGAAGAGTGACTTCCCCCGTTTACCTTTGACAAGTGATCTGGCCAAATTCCGGAAGCTTTCGAAGCTTGGCACCGAGCTAATCTCGATGCACCTATTGGAGTCTCCTGAATCAAAGCACATGGTGACGGAATTCCCGGTCAAAGGAAGCGGAGTCGTTGAGAGCGTTCGCTACGAGGAACCATCGAAGCGGGTGTGGATCAATGACGATCAGTACTTCAAGGGCGTTCCTGCTGACATCTGGACATTCCGAATCGGTGGCTTTCAAGCCTGTGAACGCTGGCTCACTGAGAGAAGGAATAGAAAACTATCGTTCAAAGAGATCATGCGCTTCCAGCAGGTCATAAAGGTTCTT
>CAILAZ010000078.1 GCA_903832295.1 uncultured Acidobacteriota bacterium | reverse complement strand
GCAAGAGCAAAGGCAAAGGCAAGAGCAAAGGCAAGAGCAAAGGCAAGAGCGGGGGGGCGGCGGTGGGAGCACGCAAAGGAGAGCAACTGCGAGGGCAGTTGCGAGGGAAGCGGGTAGAAGGTGGGGTGGCGGTTGAGGTTAGACGGAGGCGGACTCGCGGATCTGGCTGGTGAGTTCGTCCACTTTACGCTCAAGGACGTGGCGGATGGAGAGGATTCCGATGAGGCGGCCATCATCTTCGACGACGGGGAGGTGGCGCTTCTGATGATTGATCATGACGGAGGTGGCCTCAGCGATGGAGGTGGAGCGGGTGGCCATGAGGACCGGGGTGGTCATGACATCAGTGATGGGAATGTTGTGGGGGTCCCGTCCGGAGAGAACAACACGGTTCAGGACGTCGCGCTCGGTGAAGACACCGGCGACGATTCCATGTTCGTCAACGACGGCGGCGGCACCCATGCGACGGCGGATCATGGCCTCAATGGCGTCAGCAGCGTTGGCGGTGAGGGGGACAGAAGCGGGATTTGCGGCGCAATAATCAAGAATGCTCATAGCGGTCACGTGGATGAAAGAGTACCTCTAAAGAGACACCGGTGAACGGAAAAAGTTCCCTGATGGCAAGAATGCGCATTGAATAGCGGGTTACGGAGGTAATTTCGCAGGGTGGGAACAGGGGGGAACCGGGGTTAGCTGTCGCTCTTTTTGCCCATGTGAGCCATGGTGGTGCGGAGGTACTTGTGAGGATTTACGGGGACGCTCTGGATGCGGACTTCGTAGTGCAGGTGGGGCGAGGTGACGCGACCGGTGGTTCCGACGTAGCCGATAATCTGGCCGCGACGGACATGCTGACCGGGGGTGATGGCGAATCCGGAGAGGTGGCCGTAACGGGTGGCGACACCGTGTCCGTGGTCGACGGTGATCATTTTGCCGTATCCGCTCATGAATTCGGCAAAGCTGACGATGCCATCCGCAGCGGCGTGGACGGGGGTGCCGTAGGCGACGGAAATATCAATGCCACTGTGGAATGCGCCTTCTCCGTTGAAGGGATCGACGCGCTCGCCGAAGGTGCTGGTGAGACGGCCTTCGACCGGCCAGAGCGAAGGTGCGTCGGCGGCGCGGGTCCAGTCTGAGAGCGAAGCGAGGCGCCGGCTCCCATCCTGCAATCCGGCGGCGGCGGCCCCGGTGAGAGCCGAACCCTTGAGGGCATAGAGGGTGTCAAGGGATGCCTGGTACTGCTCGGGTTGCACATTGTCATTGGTGGGGATGAGGCGGGAGTTGGTCTTGAGACCGTAGATGGCGGAGACTTCGCCAGCGAGTGAGCCGAGCGAGGCTACCTGGACATCCTTCTCCTTGGAGACCTGCTCAAGCTGAGAGTAGTTGCGCTTGATCTGATCTTTTTCGGCGCGGAGATCGTTGAAACGTTCGACCTTCCAGAGCATGCGGGCGTAGGAGCCAGCCATGCCGGTGACGGTGACCATTCCGATGATGGCGCCGACGAGGAAAACGTAGAGATAGTGGACGGGGATGGGGATTTTGCGGAGTTGTCCTTCAGCGTCGCGTGCGACAAAAAGGATGTACCAACGTTTCCGCAAAGTGAGCTCCCGAAGAGATCCAAAGATTTGGCCCGAGTGGCCTACAGCGGGAAGGCATGCCTGTTGATGCCCTGGCGGAGCGTTTGTGCGCCCCCTCCCCTGCCCGCAGTATTTGTATTTCGACCAGATGAGCCTAACAACCAGAGGGCGACAGAGTCAATGAAAACGATGCGAAATCGGAACCAAAGGAGCATTCGATGCTGATTACCCGGACTCGGTTGCAAGAAAACAGGCGATGAAAGCACGAAGATAACGAAAAAGGGGTGAGGGCAGCGGCGCTGGTATAATCAAGAACTACGCCGATGCCGATGAAATCTACAAGTGGCTTTCTTTCCTTCGAGGCACCTTCCCAGAACAACCGTATTCGCTCCACTACCGTGCTGTGCGTCCGACGCGCAGGGCGGGTGGTGATGGCGGGCGACGGGCAGGTGACACTCGGTGACCATGTGATCAAACAGAGCGCGCGGAAGATCCGGCGGTTGTACCAGGGGAAGATACTGGCGGGCTTTGCGGGCTCGACGGCGGATGCGTTTTCGCTGTTTGCGCGCTTTGAGACGAAGCTGGAGCAGTATGCGGGGAACCTGGGCCGTTCAGCCGTGGAACTGGCCAAGGACTGGCGGACGGATAAGAGTCTGCGACAGTTGGAGGCGCTGCTGCTGGTGGCCGACACGCAGCAGACATATCTGCTGAGCGGCAACGGAGACGTGATTGAGCCGGACGACGACATTGCCGCGATTGGAAGCGGCGGCCCCTATGCGCTGAGCGCGGCGCGGGCGCTGCTGAAGTTTACGGAGATGGACGCGCTGAAGATTGCCGAGGCGGCAATGACGATTGCGGGACAGACCTGCATCTATACGAACGAGAAATTTACGATTGAAGAGCTGTAAACCGCGGTGAAGCGGCAGCGCCGCAAGCGGAATACAGGGGCATGGAAAATGGCGTCCCAGAGAAGAGAGCCCAATGGCTCCGGATGCCGGAAGGAATGGAATGGCGATTTATTTGCCGCAGACCGTGGAAGAAGAGCTGATTGCGCTGGACGAGTTGACGCCGCGCGAAATTGTAGCCGAGCTGGACAAGTACGTGGTGGGACAACATGACGCCAAGCGGGCGGTGGCGATTGCCCTGCGCAACCGGATGCGGAGGCAGAAACTTTCTCCGGAGATGGCCGAAGAAGTGATGCCGAAGAACATCATCATGATCGGTCCGACGGGCGTGGGGAAGACGGAGATTGCGCGCAGGCTGGCGAAGCTGGCGAACTCGCCGTTTCTGAAGGTGGAGGCCTCAAAGTTCACCGAGGTGGGGTACGTGGGTCGGGACGTGGAGTCGATGATCCGCGACCTGATTGAAATTGCGATTGACATGGTGCGCGAAGAGAAGCTGGACGAGATCGGCGACCGCGCGGAAGCCGCGGCGGAGAACCGGCTGCTGGAGATTCTGGTGCCGCCTTCACCGGAAG
>CAILAZ010000077.1 GCA_903832295.1 uncultured Acidobacteriota bacterium | reverse complement strand
GTGCGTTCTACCAATCCCTGCTATCTCCCAATCTGCAACTTGCTCTTAATCCAAGTTCGGGATCGATAAATCTTTCCGAATGGGGATGTGTGTTACCCATCTCCATCACTGCTAGAACTAATGCAAGCTGGACACCAATTCAAATGACAAGGTGTTCATCTCTGCGACAGAGTAAAGGGTATCCATGAACCTTAGTTCTATTGGGTTATCGGAGCCCAAATGGCAACTGCAATCACGCCTGAAATCGCACTCTTCCGATGTCCGGTTGGACGCTTTCTGCGCGAGTAACTCAGGCGTGTCTTCATCTTTCCTCCGGAATAGGCCGCGAATGCGCGGCAAAATTCACACTCTTCTACTCTGGAGAGAGCACTTCTTACGTACTCAGATGCGCGCCGAAGTTGAGAGATGCTGTAAATCGAATCCTCTTAACCCATTGCTCCTTCGGGTGGACGCATGGAAGAGTTTGGAAGCCGAGGGAAGGGAGACTTTGAGCTTCATAATCGGGCGGGAAGAACACAGGACAGCAGGAACCAACCTTATCGGGGACGGGGAATATCGCGGTTCATCGATCAGGATGCGACTTCGGAGACTTAGGCGGGGACTCAGGCCGAAGTCGCCTCCTGTTCTCTTTGACTGGTTGACGACAGCCGAATTGCATCGACAATAATGTCTGCGCACACGTCGAGGCCGATGGCACTGTTGAGACAGAGGTGATAGAGGCCGCGTTCGCGCGAGTCGCAAGCGAAGTATTCCTGGGCGTAGCGCAGGCGGTCATTGTCCATGCGGCGCAGCAACCCTGGCAGGTCGCGCTCCCGCGGATGGCGCTGCTTCATGCGTTGCAGTTTTTCTGCAAGCGGGGCATAGACGAGCACGTGAAACACGCGCTGTTGCTGGCGCAGCACACACTGCGAGCTTCGCCCCACAATCACGCAGTTGCCGGCTTTCGCGGCCTCTTCAATCACATGCGCCGTAAATTGCTGGAGCGAGTCGCGATCCACGCCTGTGTCGGCAACTCCACCCACGTAAACCTCTGGGCCGCCATGGCGGAAACCGCTCATGACCCGCTCCCACCAGGCGCAGGACTGTTCGTCCGCCTGTTCTGCCCAGGTGGGGTCGCACTTGCCGAGGACGGCAACACGCTCGATGATCTGCTTGTCGATGCACTCCCACCCCATCCGTTCCGCCACCTTGTGTCCGATGCTGGCACCGCCGCTTCCGTACTCTCTCGCAATGGTCACAACGTTGAACATGCGCTTCTCCTTGGTTGTCACCCGCTATTCTCTCTCTGATTGCTTTCCGCTTTCCGGGGTTTCTCTGCCTCTCCGGCCCGGCTCAGGATTCCCTGTGGCTGAACTGATGTTTCGTCAGCAGCTGTTCCAGGTAGCGCGACTTCATCTGACGGCTGGCCATGGCCTGCTTGACTGGCGGCAACTTCAGGATCACTCCCAGGATTGCCGCCATGGCACGATGGCTGCGCAGCGCGTGATTGTCAAAGATCAGCTCCTGCAACTTTCCGCGCTCAATGGCCATGAGCACCGTCCGGTGCGCGGTGTTGACCGGGGTGATGATCCGATGCTTGCGGGGCTTGAGTTTCGCCGCCTTTGTGAGGCACTGGCGAATGCACACCCCGCATCCGAGACAGAGTTCCTCATTCACCCGCGCTTTTTTCAGCTTGGGCTTGTGCGGATTTGCCGCCGACACCATTCCCATGGCCTCCACGGGACAGGCTTCCGCACATTTGCCGCAGCCGGAGCAGTTCTCGGCATCGATCTGCGGCACGAAGTTCGTGGTAGCGATTGGATTCAACACGGCAAATCGCTTGGCAGCCAGCATCGCCTCACAACAACATCCACAGCAGTTGCAGATGAAGGAGACCTGCTGCCGCACATTTTCTCCGAACTGCACAAGATTGTGCTCGATGGCTTTGTGCAGCAGTTCCTGCCCCTCCACCGAATCCACCTGGCGCGCGACTGCGTGCTTGATAAGCGAGCGCGCGGTGGAGTTGAAGGTGAGGCAGATATCCATGGGGGCGGCGCAGGCTTTACCGATGTGCTCCATCTTGTGGCGGCAATAGCAGGTGCCGACGCCGATATGGGAAGCTGTACGGATCACCTCGGAGGCCCGCTCATAGTCCAGCACATGAACCATCTGCTCGGATTCGAGCACGGGTTCGCTTACGAAGACTCGTCCCAGTTGAGTTTCTCCGCCGGCAAACAGTTCGCGGACAAAATCTTCCTCTACGTTCAGATACTGGTAGAAGAGTTCGGCCAGCAATCTCTGGTCGTAATGATCGCCGACGCGCATCATGGAGAACTCGAAGAAGCCGGCCATGGGAGGCGGCAGCACATACGCCTGCTCGCCATCGATTTCGGTGTCCAGCATCATGCCGCGGGAGGCGAGTTTGTCGAGAACAAGCCGGGCGTCCGCCTCCGTCCGCTTCCAGGCCTGCGCGGCTGCCCTCACGTTGAAAGGCTTGATCGGAAGCAGCGAGACCAGTTCCGCCTCCTCGGAGGTGAACAGCACTTCCAGAATCTGAAACAGCAGCTTGGTGGGAGGTGCTCCCTGGGGAAAACGGTTCAATCGCTCCGAGAGTTTCCGATAACTTTCTTTTGCGGTGTGGTGCGACATCTCCATTCCCTCTCAGCCGGGTCCATTTCTCGGCTCGGCGCGTCCATTAACAAATAACTCCATTCCCGAATGGACACAAGGGCGAGGGTACGCCTATCACCAGTGACGTAGAATGTTTTCATTGTCATGTCTTTGCGCATTCGAAAAGCGGGTGGAGTTTCTGGTTTTGTGACCGGAATATTTCTCTTCGTCTCCACCGCGGCATTTGTGCTTTGGCAGAACGCACATCTGACGGTGCTGTGGGATCTCAGCTACATTCTGGAAAACGCTACACGGATCTCGCTCGGGCAGCTTCCTTATCGCGACTTTCCGTTTCCCTATGCGCCACTGACGTTTGTCATCCAGGCGGCGATCATCAAGCTCCTGGGACGCGCAGTCATCCATCACTATTTCTATGCGGCGCTGAGTTCGGCGCTGGCATCGCTGTTGACCTGGAGGATCCTGCTGCGCGTCCTCGCATCCTCGGGGATACCGGTTCGCTGGGTTTCGTTCCTGTGGACGCTGCCGCTCGTCTTTCTCGGAACCAGCAGCATTTTCCCGCATCCGTTTTACGACTCGGACTGCACGCTGTTTATTCTGTTAGGCTGCTGGCTGCTATTACGGCTGGAGTCCGATGACTTTCCGCCGCTGCGGTGCGTGGGATGCGGTGTCCTGCTTGCAGTTCCGCTCTTCATCAAGCAGAACACCGGGTTGGTTTTTCTGCTGGCGGCGTCGTTCTGCGTGGCATGGTTTGGGATTCGCAATCGCACGACGGCCCGCAAGCGTAGTGCTGCCTTGCTGTTGCTGGGTGGAGCCGCTGCCGTAGCAATCTCAGGGCTCGTCCTGATCCAGGCATCCGTTGGTCTTGCCGCTTACTATCACTGGACAATCCAGTTTGCCGCCTCGCGACGCCTTCCCGGGATTGCCACCATGCTCGGCGTCTATCGCGACTCCGCCCTGCTCTGGCCGTTGCTGGCCTTCGCGGCGGGGCTTACGTTTTTGCTGCCGCGGTTTTCAGTTCACCGCTCCCTTCGTTGGGCGGCGGCGGCGCTGTTGTCGGCTCCATTTGTCCATGCTGCGGCCGCGCTGCTTCTTCAGAGCGACGCGTCAGACCGGGTGGAAGTTTTGTTGCGCCTCTGGCCGGTACTTCTGCTGGCGGCTTCGGCCTTGACGCTTTGTCGGCTTCCGCGTGCTGCTACCTTCGCGCAACTGATTCCGCTCATCCTGCTCGGAGCTATCCACGGAGCATTTTTATCCCAGCAATTGTGGGGCTCCACTTATGCCCTCTGGCCGATGCTGATGATCCTGCTGGCCTGCATCCTGGCGGCGGTGTGCCCGAAGGAGGCGAAGCAAACAAACACCAGTCTGCCGCTAGCCGTCTTTGCGGGTATAGTCTCTCTCTCGCTGCTCGTATCGGGTGGATATTATGCGCTCAGCCATGAGCGGCTTTCCTATGTCGATTTAACCGGAGACAAATTGCAGCACTCCAACCTGCCTGCGTTGCGCGGACTTGCCATGCGCGGCAGCTGGCTGCCGGATTTCGAAGAACTCGTCGCGTTCACTGGCCGCAACATTCCGCGCACCGACGCCATCCTGATGCTGCCCGGCGAAGACCTGCTTTACTTCACCACGGGGCGGACTCCGCAATTTCCCGTGGTCATGCTGGATAACACGGTGAATCCCTACAGCGCGGCGCAACTCTTGCAGCTCGCAACCCGGCATAATGTGCGCTGGGTCATCGTCAAGCGCAACCTTCAGCTCCAGGAGGAGCCGCTTGCCTTCCGCCCGCAGCTTCTCGAGATGCTGTCCCGTGGCTTTGAGCCTTTTGAATCGCTGAACAACTACGACCTCTACCGGTTGAGGCAATAAGTATGGCCCGCCCGAAAGGGCAGGCCATCGCTGTTTCTCTGATTGCAAGCCTTACACCCGGCGCAGCCAGACCTCCTGTACCCGGTGGTTCGATCCCTTTTGCAACACCACCTGTGCGCGTTCTCTGGTTGGAGCCACGTTGGTGACCAGGTTCACCAGGTTAATCTGCTCCCATACATCGGTTGCAAAGATCTTCGCCTCAACCTCACCCATTTCCGAGAAGCGATGGAAAAACGAACGCGGGTTGCGAAATGCCGTGTTCTTCAGCAGCATAAAGCGCTCCATGTACCACTTGCGTATGTTCGCTTCCTCGGCATCGACATAGATCGAAAAATCGATTAAATCGCTGGCAAAGATTTTAGGCGAGCGCACCTCGCCGAGCAGGTTCAACTGCAGCAGGTTGAGCCCTTCGAGGATCAGAATCTCCGGCCGCCGAATCTCCAGGAATTCGTTGGGGACGATGTCATAGCTGTCGTGCGAATAGACAGGAACCTGCAGAACCTTGGCACCCTGCCGCAGCGCGATCATGAAGTCGAGCATCTTGCGCAGGTCGTAGCTCTCCGGAAACCCCTTGCGCTCCATCAGCCCGCGCTCTTCCAGAACCATGTTGGGGTAAAGGAAGCCATCGGTCGTCACCAGCTCAACCGTGGGATGATCGGCCCAGCGTGAAAGCACCTGGGCAAGAACACGAGCAAACGTGCTCTTGCCAACCGCTACGCTGCCTGTCACTGCAATGATGTAAGTGGGGCGCTTCGCCGGGCGCCCGAGAAATGAGTCCTTCACCTTGCCCAGGCCGTGTGCGGTGGCAATGTGAATGTTCAAGAGCCTTCCCAGTGGAAGATACACGGCCTCGACCTCTTCCAGTGACACCGGGTCGTTCAGTCCCCTGAGCGCATCCAGATCTTCGTCGCCGATCTCCAGAGGCATATTTGCTCTCAGCTGAGCCCATTGCTCCCGGCTGAATTTGTCATATAACTGCGGAAACATCGCACGCATCTCCCCGGCACTGCGACGCTCGGCTATCTTGCCGTTCCCCATCCCGTCCCCTTCGCACTTCAAGCTGCGGTGTCATGCTGTCAATCGCCCCAGCCATTTTGAGGCCGGTGCGTGGCGCATTCCGCTTCAGAGTGTAGATCACCCGATGCCTCCCCTGCACCTCTCCTCCCGATTCGCGAGGAAAGCGACGGATTAATTACCTCCATGCAAAAAGGACTCCTGCTGCGAAAGCCTGAGTGGAATCGCTGATTTGGAACAGATTATGATGTCCGCTATTCCAGTTGAGTCTCGGTATTTTCACTGGCTCCTTGTCGTGCTGTCCTGAACTGTATTGCTGACTTTCATTCCGCCGCAGTACGAGGGCAAACGGCCATGGCTTCCTCTCGCAATTGCAATCCCGGCGCTGAATCGTCGCTTCCCGTGGCTGCTGCGATCTTCGGGGCGTCTGTCGGCGGCCCGCTGGGTGCAGCGGTCAGTCCCTGGTTGGCGAACATCATACTGAGGCCGGCGCCGGAGTTGGCCTGTGCCCTGGAAAAGACGGCAGCGGTCTCTGCCGAGCGGCTCTTACAGGAGCGTGACGGCTCCTTCGCTACGCTGGTGAAACTGTCTTCCATAGATCTTCGTGCGATCTACCGGGACGCGCTGCGTAGAAGCTTCTGGCAGTTGCACGACCAGCTCGGGCGGGGTGACTTCGACGATTGGTTTGAAAACTGGGAGTTCAGCCTGGCGGACACCGGACCGCTTGCGCTGCCCGCGCTCAGTCCGAACCAGTTTGTACCGGAAATACTCAACGGGCTCTTTGAACAGTCCGTCCTATTTCTTGATGCGCAAGGCAAGGCGATCCGGAAGCGGGCTGCATTCCGGCAGAAAGACCATCGCACCTTGCCGCCAGACCTGCTCACAATCCTTTCAACCCGCATCCCGGAACTCTTCCAGCAGAACTTCTCCTTGCTGATCACAGTGCCCACACGCCAAAGGGAGTGGATGAAAGCCGTGCGGCTTTTCGAACTCGCAGTTCTCGCCACCCAGGACCAGAAAATTCCTGCTACCAACCCAGTCCTTTCACTCGCCCTGTCAGGCTCCGTAAATCAGGAACTGGTGCATGACGGTTCCAGGCAGTCCCTGCGGCTCCACGGAGGCCTTCCTGCCGGAGCGGCATTTCAGGTGGCAAGCGGCGTTGCCGAAGGATGGCAGGAGAAGTATATGAATTTCACCGCCTCTCCTGAATTCGATGAGCTCCTCGCCACCGAGGGCTTCGAGGGCACCATCCTGGCCATTGAGCACAGAATCGAGAGCCAGACCTCGGAGTTGGCTCGCAGGTACTTTGAGCTGGGCACAATCCGCGATCTTCGCTTCGACTGGAAGAATGCGCTCAAGAGCTATCGCGATGCCTGGCGGCTGGAACGGAATGCAGGGTTTGGCTTCCGCTATGCCCATCTGGCCGTCCGCATGAAGCACTTCGCAGAGGCAATCGCAGTTTACGAGAGCCTCTGCGAGAGTCTCTCTGATTCGGCCGACGTGGCCGTTACCCATGACATCCTGGAGCGTCTCTACGGGGAGTCCAAGCGATGGGATGAAGCGGAGAAGAATTGCTATGACGGCCTCGCCATTTGCCGCACCCTCGCCGAGGGCGACCCTGAGGTCTATCTGCCTGAACTTGCCACCTCGCTGGACCGCCTGGGCACTCTGCAAAGTGGACGGGAGCGCTGTGAGGCGGCGGAAAGAGCGTTTGGCGAAGCCCTCGTGATTCGACGCAAACTCGCCACGGACAACCCCAGGAATTATCTCGCCGAGGTCGCGACAACCCTGAACAATCGAGCCATCCTATTCAGTGGTCTGCGGCGCGACAGCGATGCCGAGCGGGACTTCGGCGAAGCTCTTGAAATCCGGCGGAAGCTGGCGCACTCTGATCCCGGATCCTTGCTTCCTGAGGTTGCCGCCACACTTGGCAGCCGGGCACAGCTCTACTCCGATATGGGACAGGCCGAGAAGGCTGCCGAATCCTACACGGAGGCTGCAACTCTACTCAGACCCTTCTGCCTTGCCGAACCCGCGCACTTTGGAGACCTGATGGCTCGCATTTTGAGCGGCCGCGCTCAACTCTGCGAGATCCTGGGCGAGTCGATTGCCGATGCTTGCTCGTATCTCCTTCGCGCCCTCAATGCCGCCGTGGACGATGAAATAAAGCGAAACATCCAGCAACTGCTCAACCAACTCTCGGGCAATTCCAGCCCGTTCTAGCTGGTGCAGTCCCCGCGCATTGGTTCCTTTGTGCTCAAGCTGAATTTTATCCGCTCCGGTTATCATCCAATCAGGTGACCATGTCTTCCCCTGCCCAGCCTGGCTTCCGTTGGCGATTCCTTCTGCGCGCGCTTGCGCACCGCAATTACCGGCTCTTTTTCAGCGGCCAGAGCCTGTCTCTGATCGGCACATGGATGACCCGCATCGCCACCGGCTGGCTGGTTTATCGCCTCACCGGTTCGGCCTGGATGCTCGGCTTCATCGGATTTCTCGGGCAGATCCCCACTTTCCTGCTTGGACCCCTCGCCGGTGTGTGGGTGGACCGCTGGAGCCGTCATCGCACCCTGGTATGGACACAGGTAATCTCCATGCTGCAATCGTTCGCGCTTGCAGCCCTCGCCTTCAGCGGACACATCGCCATCTGGCATGTTGCCCTGCTCAGCGTGTTGCAGGGCATCATCAATGCCTTTGACACTCCGGCACGCCAGGCCTTTCTCATCGAAATGGTCGAAGACCGCGCCGTTCTCCCCAACGCCATCGCCCTCAACTCCACCATGGTCAACTGCGCCCGCCTTCTTGGCCCTTCCATTGGCGGGCTTATCATTGCCGGCTTCGGTGAGGCCTGGTGTTTCGCCATCGATGGCGTCAGCTATTGCGCCGTTATCGTCAGCCTGTTGTTGATGACGGTCGCCGCCTCCGCGCCCCGACGCCGGGACGAAGAAAACCTGTGGCGCGAACTCACCGAGGGTTTCCGCTATGTCTCCGGCTCCGAACCAATCCGCGCCATCCTGCTGCTGCTCGCCATTGTCAGCCTGGTGGGCATGCCCTACTCGGTGCTGCTGCCCATCTTCGCCCGGCAGATTTTCCACGGGGGAGCGCACACGCTGGGGCTGCTGATGGCTTCCACCGGAGTGGGCGCGCTCGTCGCCGCTCTCACCATGGCCGCCCGCCGCACCATTCTCGGGCTCGGACGACGTATCGGCCTGGCGGCGCTGCTGTTCGGCAGCGGAATCCTGGTCTTCGCGCTCTCCACCAACCTCGCGCTGTCGGTGGCCATGCTGTTGATCACCGGCTTCGCCATGATGCAGCACATGGCCTCCAGCAACACCATCCTGCAGACCATCTCCGACCCCGACAAACGCGGCCGCGTCATGAGCTACTACACCATGGCGTTTATGGGGATGACACCCTTTGGCTCCCTCTTAGGCGGAGCCATCGCTGCCCGCTTTGGCGCGCCCCGCGCCCTGGTCGTCAGCGGGATCGTCTGCATGGCCGCCGCTGCTACCTATTTCGTCTATCTTCCGGCCGTCCGGCGCGCCCTTCGTCCCATTTATATCGAGCTTGGCATTCTGCCCCAGGTGGCTCAGGCCATCGATTCGGCCTCCATCCTCGCATCCGACGGCACCCCGCAATAGCAAGAAAAAAAGGCCACCGGACGCCCGGTGGCCAAGTCGCAGAGTTCAGAGCTTGAAGGTGCTTCCCGAAAAAATCTCATCTGGTTCCTGCGGTGCAGCTATTGCCATCACCGGAGAACAGGCAGGACCGAAGTCCCGCACCTTTGTAGCTCTACCTCTCTATAGCAAATTTCTATCCATCCTAGAACAAATCCGTAGGTGCTTCACTACGAGGTACTTAACTTGATTGCGGAAAATTGTTGTTGCGCTGTTTCTATGGAAACCGGAACAACTCACAAAGCACTCTCCGCTTTTCAGTAGATTATTCGGCCTTCACCGGCTCCGTTCAAAGCAATTTCGCTCAATCTCCCGCGCCGCAGACAGCACCAGCCAATCCCTTCCCCAGCCCGCGCTCACCTGCATTCCTCCCATTTGGGTAGTTGGCAGGCTCACCGCCGGCCAGCCCAGAACGTTGAATGGCCGCGTGTTGCGCAGCATCTTCAGCTCCAGCGTGCGCGCCTCCGGGCCGGAAAACTCCTCCAGCAGCGGCGGCAGGATCGGCGAGGTCGGAGTCAGCACGATGTCCACTCCCGGAACACCGGCGCGCATCCGTTCGCGGGTCAACTCAAGCTCGCGCCGCTTCTCGATATACTCCTCGAGCCGCACCTTCTTGCCGTTTACGATCCGGGGAAGCGTGCCGGGGTCGTAGAGTGCGCCGCGCTCCTCCACCCACTTCTCGTGGAAGGCCCAGCTCTCCGCGTTGCTTACCTTGCGGTCTTCGCTGACCGCGATTTCCACTTCGTGCAGGCTCCAGCCCAAACCGCGTACGGCCTCCAGCGCCCGTTCGAATCCGGCCTCCACCTCCGGCGCCAGTCCTTCGCAGTAGTATTTTCTGGCGACGCCGCAGCGCAGGGCTTTGCAATCCTCCCAGCGGGGCAGTTCCCCGGCCAGCACCGTGTAGAGCACTCCCGCATCCTCCACAGTGCGCGCCAGCGGCCCCACGTGGTCGTAAGACCAGGCCAGGGGAATCACCCCGGAGGCCGGAACCGCGCCCCAGGTCGGCTTGAAGCCGACAATCCCGCAGCACGCGGCCGGCAACCGGATCGAGCCCGCCGTATCCGTACCCAGCGCGCCAAAGCACAGCCCCGCGGCCACCGCCGCCGCCGAACCCGATGACGACCCTCCGCAAACCCTTCGGCGATCCCGGGGGTTGCGCGCCGCCCCGTAAGCGCTGATCGCGCCGCTGCCACCGTAGGCGAACTCGTGCAGGTTGGACTTGCCCAGCACGATGGCGCCCGCCGCCTGCAACCTGCGCACGCACTCGGCGTCGGCCTCTGCCGGAGCCGCATCCTCCAGCACCCGGCTGGCCGCCGTCGTCCGCATCCCGCGCACGTCAATCAGGTCCTTGACTGCCACGGGGACGCCCCAGAGCGCGCCATGTTGCGTTTCTTCGGCCTCGCCCGCGGCACTTTCGCGCAGGCTGATGAACGCCCGCAACTCCTCGTTCTCCGCCGCGATCCGCTCCCGGCAGGCGCACGCCGCCGCCCCGGCAGAAAGCTCTCCGCGCGCAATTGCTGCTCGCAGCTCCGTCAAGCTCAGACTGCAAATGTCTTTCATGATCGCCAGCCTCTAGTGCTTCGGCTCTTCGGCCGTCAGCATCTTTATAAGCTGATAGTAGAAATCCACGCCCCGGTAGAACGACTCCACCGGCAGGCGCTCATCCCTGCCATGGGCACGAGCGTCGCTCACTTCCAGAGCAATGCCAGAGATTCCGTAGGTCGGCATCCCCGCCGCCGAAGTATAGATCCCATCCGAGGCGCCTGTCGCCATCGTCGGAATCACCGGCGCGCCCGGCCAGAACTCCGCCGTCTGCTTGTCCATCGCCGCCATCACGTGGCGGTCAAGCTCTGCCGGAGGGCTCTGCTTCTCCGAGGGAGCAACATCAGCCACCGCACCCGCATTGTCCACATAGCGGATTACCACCTGCGCGTCGGCCACCGTGGCCATCAACTCCTGCCGGATCTCTTCGCGCGAATGTCCGGGGAGGATGCGGCAGTTGACGATCGCCTCAGCCTTTTGCGGCAGGGCGTTGTTGGCATGCCCGGCCATAAGCCGCGTTGCCACGCACGTCGTGTGCATCAGCGAGTTCCAAAACGGGCTGCCCGCTGAGAGGCGCGCAACCGCCGCCTTGTCCGGAGCCAGTTGCAGCATCGCCCGCAGATCCCCGGCCTTCTCTCCCACGGCGCGCGCCGCCAGGCGCTCGAAATAGGCACGGGTCACCGTGTTCAGCTCAAATGGAAACTCGTGCCCCTGCAGGCGCACCAGGGCGTTTGACAGGTGGTAGATGGCGTTGTCTGGCACCGGCAGAGAACTGTGTCCGCCCTTGTTGGTCACCGTCAGTTGATAGTCCGAGTAAAGCTTCTCGGTGGCGTCCACATCCATCGAGAGCGGCTTGCCATGATCGAGGTCCACGCCCCCGCCGTCGGGATTCAGCACGTACGCCGCATCGATCAGCTCCCGGTGATTCTGGATCAGCCACTGCACGCCGTTCGACTTCCCGCCCTCTTCATCGGCGGTCAGAGCCAGTATCAGATCGCGGTCCGGACGGTACCCCTCCTGCTTCATGCGGAGGAAGGTCGCAACCATGATGGCGTCGCACTCTTTCATATCCTGCGTGCCGCGCCCGTAGTAGTAGCCGTCCTTTTCCAGAAACTGAAATGGGTCGCTGGTCCAGTCCTCGCGCCGCGCCTCCACCACATCCAGGTGTCCAATGAACAGGATGGGACGGTGCGCGCCGCTGCCATGCAGCCGCACCACCAGATTCTTCTTGCGGTCGTTGGGCCCGCCCAGGTAGATATCGTCTTTGGCAAAGCCCGCGTCCACAAAGCGCTGCTCCATCGCCACGGCCGCCGCGGTTACGCTTCCCACCGAATCCGTGGTGTTGATCTCAACCAGTTGCTTGAAGATATCGTGCGAGAGCTTGCGCGTGGCGTCATCGAGTTGGCCCGGTTGTGAAAACGACTTCTGCGAAACCAGCAGTGCCGCCGCCATCACAACCAACAACGCGACATTACGAAACAGGCGGCACGGCGAGAACTTCAACATGAGGAGAGAGCCCTTTCTCAATTCGCAAGCAACAAGTCCACTCTATCAAACGCACAGCTCCGCCCTGCCGGAGTTTCCTCCGGACGCGCGCTTGGCTCATTCCCGCCTGTCTATGCTTTGTGAGTAGCTTCGCGGTGTGGCGCTTCCTCGGCCACAATTGCGATCTCTGCCGCGTCTGCTGCCGCAACAACCTTTTCGCGATCCAGCATCAGGCACTTGTTGGCGTCCAGTGCCAGGCAGCTTGCCCCGGCTTTGATCATCGTCTCAATGGTGTGGATGCCGACCACCGGCACATCGAAGCGCATGTCCTGGTTCGGCTTCGCCACCTTGACCACCGTCAATTCGCGGCTCAGCGTGCTGGCCTCGCCGTGCAGGCTCTGCATCAGTTTGCCCGCCCGCAGAATCGCCTCGTCGGTGCCTTCCATGGCCTCAATCGCCACGCAGGCAGCCTCGGCGATGACCACCGTCTGCCCGATATCAAAGCGCGCCACGTGGTGCGCCACCGCCCGCCCGTAGGTCACGTTGGTCTGCTCCTGGTCGCTCGGCGCGCGCCGGGTCAGCACCCCCGCAGGAGCCATCATCGGCTCCAGCAGCGCGGTCGAACTCTGCAGGTGGATGCCCTCTTCGGCCAGCACCTTGGCCACTGCCCCAATCAGCGAATCCGTGTTGCGCGTAGCCAGCCCCAGCAGCAGCTTCGCCAGCTTCCAGTCCGGCTTGATGGCGCTGAATATCTGCTTGTGCTTTACCTGACCGGCCATGATCGCCTCCGTGACGCCGGCCGCCTTGAAAGTCTCGATCAGTTTGCTCAAATCTCCCAGGGAGAGCCAGTGCACCGCCACCGCGCCACGACGCTCGATGGCAGGGTCGGTCTCTTCGCGGATCGCCGCGACCACAACTTCAAAGCCCTTTGCCTTCGCCGCATCCAGCACCAGGAATGGAAACTTCCCGTTCCCCGCGATCAGTCCCAGCCGTGCGCCCATCTCGTGCTCCTTGCGCTTGTTCTCGTCCACACTATCGGCGAATCCAGAGGATTCGTGCAGTTGTAACTTCTACTTCACCACGCCGCGTTCGCTGGAGCGGATAAACTCCACCAGCATCTTCACATCGTCGGTCTGCTCCACCTCGCGCTCAATGCGCTCCAGCGCCTGGGTCGTGTTCAGCTTGGCGGCCAGCAGAATCCGGAAGGCGCGCTGAATCTGCCGCACACGCTCTTTGCTGAAGCCGCGCCGCTCCAGGCCAATCGCGTTGGCCCCATAGGCATGCACGTCGCGAACCGCACAGGTCTTGGCAAACGGCATCACGTCCTGCGTAATCACCGTCCCGCCGCCCACATACGCATGGGCTCCCACGCGTACAAACTGGTGCACCGGACTGATCGCGCCCACCACCGCCCAGTTCTCCACCGTCACATGACCGGCCAGGGTCGCCGCATTCGCCATGATCACGTTGTCGCCAACGTGGCAGTCATGCGCGATGTGCGCATAGGCCATCAGCAGGCAATGGGAGCCGATGGTGGTAAGCCCGCCGCCCTTGATCGTCCCACGGTGAATCGTCACGTACTCGCGAATCTCGTTATGGTCGCCGATCTCCAATCGCGTCGGCTCGCCCTTGAAGGAGAGGTCCTGCGGGCCATTGCCCACCACCGCAAAAGGATGGATGCGGTTATGGCCGCCCATCTTCGTCGGCCCGGTCAGCACCACGTGCGACATCAGTTCGCACTCCTCGCCCATCTCCACGTCCGCGCCTACCAGGCAAAAAGGCCCAATCGTGCAGGACTCCGGTACGCGCGCCCGCGCGTCCACCACTGCGCTTGGATGAATCCCCATGGTTACTCCGCCGCCGCTTCGGCTTTCTTCAAATCCACCAGGCGGCAGGTCACCGTCGCCTCGCACACAACCTTGCCATCGACCGTGATCTTGCCTTCCATCTTCACTGCCAGCGTGCGCCACACAATCACGTTCACCTCAAGCCGCAACTGGTCGCCCGGCGTCACCTGGCGGCGGAACTTCGCCCGCTCGATCCCGGTAAACACCGTCAGCATCTCCGCCCGGTTGGGAATCTCGGTCATCAGCAGCGCCGCCCCGGTCTGGGCAATCGCCTCCACCATCAGCACGCCCGGCATAATCGGATTCCCCGGGAAATGTCCACGGAAGAACTCCTCATTCGCCGTCACGTTCTTGATGGCGACAATGCGCTTGCGCCGCTCCAGCTCTATCACCCGGTCGATCAGCAGGAACGGGTAGCGGTGCGGCAATATCTTCTGTATGGCAACGCTGTCGAGTGGCAGTTTCTCCAGCACTTCCGGCGTCAGCGTGGCATCAGGACTGTGAAATTCGCTCATTGAGTTTTCCCGTGGAAACATAAAGTATAGCAGCCAGTGTTGCCGTCCACGAAGCAGGCAAGCCGCGCCAACCGGGCCGCGGTTCTTCGGCTGGCGCGTCCTCAAATCCCAAACTGCTTCAAGTGATGCTCCACGTGCTTCCACTGCAGCGCGTTCCACTCCTCATTCGTCAGGGGCCCAAAAAACGGATGCGAAGGCCCCTTGCCCGCTGGCCCCTTCGCCAGCCTCTCCATCAGCTCCGCCAGTTGCCTCCGGTCTCCCTCGAAATCGCTGGGCGCGGTTGCCAGCAACTCCGGCGCCGTCGGCACATTCTTCGGAAACGGCACCACGTAAATAATCAGGTGCTTGATCGGAAAGCTCTGGTAGATCTTCTTGTTCAGCGAGGCCACCTCGACATCGCCCAGCGCCATCTTCAGCCCGTCGATCAGGTGGCACACCATCCCCGGAGCGCTCAACCGCCCCCACTTCCCCTTGGTTTCCGGCGTTAACTTCTGCAGCCTCTCAACCTGCCCATTGCGAACCTTCTCATCTCGAAGTGATGCCATCTTGCTCACCTTTCCAGAGTGGATTGCTACAGAATTTCGACTGCCCGCGTTTATCATAGCAACCGGCTACAAACACCATGTCATCTCCGCTCCTGCGTCCGCTCGCCGCCCAACTCCCCGCCATGGCCGCCACACTGCGCCGCTATGTCGAGCAGGAGTCGCCCTCCTCCGCGCCCCAGGCCATCGCCGCGCTCTGCGCGCTCATCGCCGCCGACTTCGCCCCGCTCTCCCCTCGTGTCCGCCTCCACAAGTTCATGGGCTACGGCCCCGCGCTGCAGCTCGATCTCCCCGGCCCGCGCCGCTCGCCGCGCATCCTCCTCCTCGGACACACCGATACCGTTTATCCCCTCGGCACTCTCGCCGCCATGCCCTGGCGCTCCCATGGCGGACACCTCTGCGGCCCGGGCGTCTTTGACATGAAAGCCGGCATCGTCCAGGCGCTCTTTGCCCTGCGCGCCCTGCACGCCCGCGGCCCCATGCCCTGCGCCGTCACTCTTCTGCTCGTGCCTGATGAAGAAATCGGCAGCCCCGCCTCTCGCCCGCTCACCGAGCGCCTTGCCCTTCGCTCCCAGGCCGTCCTCGTCCTTGAACCCGCCGCCGGACCAGCAGGAGCCTGCAAGACCGCGCGCAAGGGTGTTGCCCGCTACACCATCCACGTTCGCGGCATCGCCGCCCACGCCGGACTTGACTTCGAACGCGGAGCCTCAGCCATCGTGGAAGCAGCTCACCAGGTCGTCGCCATCGCCGCGCTCTCCCGCCCAGACCGCGGCCTCACCCTCAATCCTGGGCTCATCTCTGGAGGCACTCGCCCTAACGTCATTGCCGATCTTGCCGAAATCGTCACAGATGTGAGGTTCCTCACTGCATCTCAGGCCGCGCGCGTAGATGCTGGAATTCGCACGTTGCGCCCGCGCAATCCCCGGTGCACCCTGCAAATCTCAGGAGGCGTGGAGCGCGCTCCGTTTGAGCGTTCTGCCGCCACCGTCCGTCTCTACCGCTTAGCGGCCCAGGCCGCTGACGCCATAGGATTTCCGCTCGCGGAGACCGCAGTGGGCGGAGGGTCGGATGGCAATTTTACCGCCGCGCTCGGCGTTCCAACCCTTGACGGGCTTGGAGCCGTTGGTGAGGGAGCCCATGCTCCGCACGAGTTCGTTGTAGCCCGCGAGATGCCCCGCCGTACTGCTTTGCTGGCGGAACTAATGACAACTTTGGCGGCACTTTAAGGCCTTTCAATCTTTGACGAGCCGCCAGCCGTACCCTACACTTATAGAGAATGCACAGCCTGCGGGCGGAACGAACTGTTCCAATTGCCCCGAACAGTCTGAGCGAATGGAGAAAACAATATGTTCGGTGGAAAAATTGGCGTTCCGGAACTGCTCGTTATCCTCGTGATCGCCCTCATCATCTTTGGGCCCTCGAAGATCTCGGAACTGGGCAAGGGACTTGGCGAAGGCATCAAAAATTTCAAAAGCGCAGTGAAAGACGGCGAGACCACCCCGACCGAGCCCGCCGAAAAGAAGTAGTTCGGCGCAGCACTGTCCTCTTGTCGCATACATCCGAAGCGGCGAAGCGCCTCTCCGTGGAGGCGCTTCGTTCGTTTTCCGGGAACTTTGCTCGGCCAGTTCTGGCTGCCCCTACCTCGCGCTGACCACGTTCCGTCGAGCCAGCATCGCACATACTCTCGCCAGCGGCAGACCAACCACGTTGAAGTAGCAGCCCTCAATGCGCGGAATCCATCGCCCTGCCTGACCCTGAATGGCGTACGCCCCTGCCTTGTCCATGGGCTCTCCGGAGGCAACGTAGCTCGCAGCCTCTTCCGCGGTGAGGGCCGCAAATTCCACTTCCGTCACCTCGGCTTCCACCTCGGCAGTTACCTTGCCATCTGCGCTTAGCCACGCCACGCAGACTCCCGTCATCACCTGGTGGCTTCGTCCGCTCAGTCGTTCCAGCATCCGCCGCGCGTCTGCTTCGTCGGTCGGCTTCCCCAGGCTTTCTCCGTCCACCACTACCGTAGTGTCCGCACCCAGCACCACCGCGCCAGCCTCCGCTGTATTCAGTACCGCCAGCGCTTTCTCCTGCGCCAGCCGTTTCACATAGACAAGCGGATTCTCCCCGTCGCGCATGCTCTCATTCACATCTGGGGCAAGCACGGCAAATTCAATTCCTGCATTCCGCAGTAGCTCCGCCCGTCGGGGAGACTGTGAGGCCAATATCAGCATGCCTACATTCTAGCGGCTCAGGTGTACTCATGCACCACCCAACGCGTCTCCCTCACGTTTGATGGATGGCAGGATATTCAGTCCGTGTGCGCAAGGCAGCAAACTTCTCCGCCTCACTCCTCGTCCTAACCTTGTGCATATCGCAGTTCAGCCGTCACTTCTGGGAGCCACCGTACGCGGCCATCTCGTGGACTTCCATCTCTGGGCGCCGCGCTGGTCTTCCGCCACGCTCATTCTCAAGCGCAGGGGTCAGGCTCCCCAGCCCTGGCCCCTGCTGCCGCTTGGCGATGGCTACTGGGGACTCACTCTCCCGGCCTCTGCCGGCGACCTCTACCAGTACCAGGCCGGCTCGCTTGCCATCCCAGACCCCGTCTCCCGCCTGCTCCCCTCCGGAGTTCACGGCCCCACCGAAATCGTCGATTCCTCTTTCGCCTGGACCGACCTCCACTGGCACGGCGTTCCGCTCTCTCACTTCGTCCTCTATGAGCTCCACGTCGGCACCTTCACCCCCGGCGCCACCCTCGACTCAGCCATCGCCCGCCTCGACTATCTTCGCGATCTCGGCGTCACCGCCATCGAAATCATGCCCCTCAACGCCGTTCCCGGCGAGCGCAACTGGGGATACGACGGCGTCGGCCTCTACGCCGTCCAGTCCAATTACGGAGGCCCCGCCGCCCTTCGGCGCTTTGTTGATGCCGCCCACCAGCGCAACCTCGCCGTCATTCTCGACGTCGTGTACAACCACCTCGGCAACGAAGGAAACTACCTCTCCCAGCTCGGACCCTACTTCACCGCCCGTCACAAGACACCCTGGGGAGACGCCATCAACTACGACGACGTCGGCAGCCTGCACGTCCGCCGCTTCATCGTAGAAAACGCCCTCTACTGGCTGCGCGAGTACCACCTCGACGGCCTCCGCCTTGACGCCGTGCAGACCATCCGCGACGACTCCCCCCAGCACATCGTCGCCGAGATCGCCGCCCGCGCCCATGAACTCGGCGCCGCCGAGCACCGCACCATCGTCGTCACCGTGGAAACCGACGAGAATCTCCCCCGCTACGTCCTTCCCCCTTCGCAAAACGGCCATGGCGCTGACGCCGTCTGGAGCGACGACTACCACCACGCCATCCACGTCCGCCTCACCGGAGAAGATCAGGGCTACTATCAGGACTTCGCCTCGGCCGCCCTGCTGCCCCGCGTCCTCTCCCAGCCCTACGCCTTTCAAGGAGAGCCGTTCCGCTTCTGGCAGGGACGCCCCCGCGGAGCCTCCGGCGCAACTCTCCCCTTGCCCACCCAGATCGTCTGCATCCAGAACCACGATCAGGTCGGCAACCGCGCCTTCGGCGAGCGCCTCACCAGTCTTGTCCCCGCCGGAGCCCGCAAGCTCGCCGCCGCTCTCCTCCTGCTCTCGCCCCACACCCCGCTGCTCTTCATGGGGCAGGAGTACGATGAGCCCGCTCCCTTCCAGTTCTTCACCAGCTTCGACGACCCCATCATCCAGAGAGCCGTCTCCGAAGGCCGCCCCCGCGAATTCGCGGATTTCGGTTGGACCAACGTCCCCGACCCTCAGTCCCCGGAAACTTACGAGCATTCCCGTCTCCGCTGGCCGCAGGCCCCCGCCAACCTTGAAATGCTGGCCTGGTACCGCACCCTCCTCCAGCTTCGCCGCGAATTCATTCTCCCCGCCGACCGCACCGCCCAGGCAGCATGGTCCGGCGAACATCTGCTGACCATGCAAATCCCGGCCCGCTCACCCCACCTGCTCATCACCGCCGCCTTTCCCGGCGCTGAACTCCCATCGCCGCCGGATAGCAGTTGGGTTTTGAAGTTGGAGAACCTGCAGGACGGCTATTCAGTCCAGATTCACACCCGCACTTCCTAGTTCCGCACAAAAAAAAAAGCCCGGAGGCGTCAGCCTCCGGGCGGTGCTTTTAGAAGCAGTGTTGCTTATGCAAGGAAGAACTCTTTGGTGATGGCGATGTACTTGTCGGCTGGAATCTCTTTGGCCAGATCGTCGTGCGCTTTGCCGCCGTCCTGCGCCAGGGCCAGGCTGCCGTGGGTGGAGGGAATGTAGGCAGCCAGTTTCTTGGCGCTGTCGGCCATCAGGTTGCGGGCCATCGAGCCATCCAGCAGGTTGCGGAAGTTGGTCTTGGCATCCGGCGACTGCACGGTCATCAGCCAGCTGTTGCCGTAAGGATCCGCGGTCAGGGTCTCGGGGTGGCGGACGACTTCGTCGTTCACATCGCTCACCGTGCCTTCAATCGGGGAAACCATCTCGACCAGCTCGCCGTTGACGCGGAAGCTCCAT
>CAILAZ010000076.1 GCA_903832295.1 uncultured Acidobacteriota bacterium | reverse complement strand
GGCGGTATGGGTGGCGCTCCCGGTCCGATGGGGGGAAGCCCTGGTCCAATGGGCGGCGGCATGGGTGGCGCTGGAATGGGCGGCGGCGACAGCAGCAAAGAGCCGACGATCAGCATGCCGATGGTGCTGTCACTGGCGTGCACGCAGATGAAGATGACGGTGGCAGAGGCGCTGACGGCAGCGACGATCAACGGGGCGCATGCGCTGGATCTGGGGACGCGGAAGGGAAGCGTTGAAGTGGGAAAAGACGCGGACCTGGGATTTTTCGAGGTGGACGATTATCGCGAGGTGGCGTACTGGTTCGGGGCAAATCACTGCGCGGCAGTGATGATGGGAGGACGCTTCGCGGACATGATGTAGGCACGGCGGCGGTGGATTATCCACAGTTGAAATTTGCCAACGGTTTGGGGGCTGTTATAATCGGAGACGTTCCAGCAAGCAATGTTGGCTTGTGCAGGTCCCTTCCGTAGGCGCGAATCTCTTCGTGCATTCAGGATGGCCAGGTAGCTCAGTTGGTAGAGCAGCGGACTGAAAATCCGCGTGTCGGGGGTTCAACTCCCTCCCTGGCCACCATCAAAAACCAAGTAAATTTAGATAGCCAGGGGCTTTGCCGAGCCTGGACTTCATGCGGGGCACTGTTGCGCCGCCAGACGCAACCACCACGGTAGGGGACTGCCTCCCATTGCCCGTCACGGTGGTAAGCGGATGCGATTGTTGCGCCAGTGCGCGATGGACATATTTCCCACGCTGGTGGCCGAGATGTTGTCGCTGGTGCTACCGCCATTCCCGTACTCGTCGAGGTACCCATTGCCAGCACGGCGGTGAACGCACGGCTGTCGCTGTTTGCGAGTATTGCCGAGTAAAATCCAGCAGTTCGTCGATCCTCCAGTTCCGCTTCCTCTCACGAATTCTGCTAGCCACCACGCTTCAACGATCGTCGGCATGCTTGACATTTTACCGGTTCGACAATATAAAAATGGACATTCCAAATAGCTGGATCTGCAAGTCTAGGGCTCCGTACTACTGCTGTAATCGCGCTACTCTGCAACAAGAGATGTGCCCTCTCGCGAGGATTTCCGCAGGTTGGAGAACGTATGTCCCGCGTTTCTAAGCTCCTGTTTTCATCACTTCTGTTCATCATGGTTGCTTTGATCTCGGCGTCTGCGCTGGGTCAAGGTACGACGCTGCCCCACCTCATCAAGTTCAGTGGGACGCTTCCTGCTGCGCGATCGCAGAACGTCACGGCGGTCTTCGCTCTTTACAAAGATGCCGAAGGTGGCGCTCCCCTATGGCAGGAGGTGCAGAGCGTGGCGGTGGACGCCGGTGGACACTATGCGACGATGCTGGGATCACGAAGCGCAAATGGAATTTCGCTGGAGGTGTTCACTAACGGCGAGGCCCGCTGGTTGGGAGTGCAAAGCGAAGGCCAGCACGAGCAACCGCGTGTCCTTCTAGTCAGCGTCCCCTATGCCATCAAGGCCGCCGACGCCGAGACACTCGCCGGCCTGCCCGCTTCTGCCTTCCTCCGCGCCGATGCTGCGGCTCAACCCGGCTCGTTCATCAACACCGCTGCGGTTGCGTCGGCAGCCAGCCAGCTAGCCAGCACCCCTGCGATCGTCGCTACCGGTGCCAGCGCAGGCTATCTGCCTGTGTTCACCGACGCAGCCGGAGATATAGGAAACTCGGTGCTGTACCAGTCGGCTGGAAATGTTGGCATTGGCACCACAAGCCCCGCCTTCCCCATGCACTTTGTCTCGCAAGGTCCCAGCAACGCGGTTGTGGCGGTGGATGGCTACGGAGCCAGCACGGGCGTCGCTTTTGTCGGCCGCCATGCCCGAGGGACGATGGCTGCGCCCACGGCGCTGATGGCAAATGACAACATCTTCACCATCCAGGGCCGTGGCTACTACTCCAGCGCCGACGGTACAAACCAGGGATTCAGCCCCTCCAGCCGGGCCTTCATGAAGATTTTCGCAGCGGAGAACTGGACGGACATCGGACAGGGCGCGTACATCTCTTTCGCCACCACGCCGATTGGCACCAACCCGGGTTCCTCGTCGGCAACCGAGAAAGTACGCATCACCGATAAGGGATACCTCGGCATCGGCACAACCACACCGGTAGCCACGCTCGACGTGCATGGCACGGGGAACTTCACGGGTGCGGTTACCTTTGTTTCCGGACAGGCTTTTCCTGGCACCCTCACGGGCGTAACGGCCGGCACGGGTATTGCCGTGGGCGCGGGGCAGACGCCGACCATTTCCGTGGATGCCAGCCAGATTCCGCTGCTAGGTTCGGCGAACTCCTTTGCAGCCGACCAGTCCGTCACCGGCAACCTGACGGCGAGCGGCAATGTGTCGGCGGGGGGCTATTACATTGGCAACACTCTCTTTGCCTTCGGTTCTGGAGCCAACCAAAACTCCTTCGTCGGCTTTGCCGGCAACGGCAGCATGACAGGGACTTCCAATGCGGCCATGGGGTATGGCGCGCTCCAGTCAAACACCAGCGGTATCGGGAATACCGCCAGTGGAGTCACAGCGCTCAATCTGAACACTAACGGGGGGTGGAATACCGCAACTGGGAACAGCGCGCTGAAAGCGAACAACACCGGAGATTTCAACACTGCCACCGGCGGCGGCACGCTCGTTAAGAACACCACCGGCGCTTCCAATACTGCAAGCGGATTTGCGGCGCTGAATAACAACACCACGGGAGCTTCCAATACTGCCAGTGGCGCGCAGGGGCTTTCTCATAACACAACCGGCAGCAACAATTCATCCCTTGGCAACCAGGCCGACGTCGGATCAGGGAACCTGATCAATGCCACCGCAATCGGCGCTAATGCCCTTGTTACTCAAAGCAATTCGCTGGTTCTGGGCAGCATCAACGCCACCAACGGAGCCACGGCCAGCACCAACGTCGGCATTGGCACCACTGCGCCGGCGTACACATTGGACGTGCATGGCACGGGAAACTTCACGGGCGCGATAACCTTCGCTGCCGGACAGACCTTCCCCGGCACGCTTGCCGGCGTAACAGCCGGCAACGGTATTGCCGTGGGCGCGGGACAAACGCCGACAATTTCGGTGGATGCCAGCAAGGTTCCGCTGCTGAGTTCGGCGAATTCGTTTACCGCCGACCAGTCCGTCACCGGCAACCTGACCGCGAGCGGTAATGTGGCGGCCGGCAGCTATTACATTGGGAAGAGCCTGTTTGCCTTCGGCACAGCAATCAATGGAAACGCCTTCGTCGGTTTTGCCGGCAACAATACTATGAGCAATGGTGGAAATACCGGCGTGGGTGTCCAGGCTTTCGCAGCGAATATCAGCGGCCTGCAGAATACCGCGATCGGATACCAGGCCCTTCAACTCAACAGCAACGGAAATTGGAACACTGCGAGCGGTTATTTGGCGCTTGGTTCCAACACCGGCGGATCGCAAAATACCGCAAACGGGGTTGGGGCGCTGCAATCAAACACCAGCGGAATCTCAAACACAGCAATTGGACACGCGGCGCTGAATCTGAACACCATCGGCCAAGGCAACACCGCCACCGGCGACTTCGCGCTCGCTTCCAGCACCGGAAGTCTCAACACAGCCGATGGCCGCTACGCACTCACGAACACCACCACGGGCTCCGAGAACTCCGCCAGTGGATATTACGCCCTCTCCACGAACACCACTGGCAATTACAATTCGGCGCTCGGATACTACGCTGATGTGGCGTCAGGCGCTCTGACCAATGCCACGGCAATCGGCGCCAAGGCGTATGTGGCGCAAAGCAATTCGCTGGTGCTGGGCAGCATCAGCGGCGTCAACAATGCAGCGGCGAGCACCAACGTAGGCATTGGCACTACAACGCCTGCATCCACGCTGGATGTGCATGGCACGGCGAATTTTACCGGGGCGGTGAACTTCGGCAGCCCTGTGACCTTTGCTGCTGGGCAGGTCTTCCCGGGTGGCGGCAGCAACGGCACCATCACCGGCGTGACTGCGGGCACCGGCCTGAGCGGCGGCGGTACCAGCGGCGCAGTGACCCTGGCGGTGGACGCGACCAAGGTTCCGCTGCTGGCCAACAACAACACCTTCACGGCCAATCAGGGGATCGTGGGCGACCTGACCCTCACCGGACATGTTTCGGCGGGCAGCTTCTATCTCGGCCCCAACCTGTTCGCCACCGGTTCGGCCAGTTTGCAGAATGCCTTCCTCGGCTTTTCCGGCAACCTCACGACGACCGGAACAAAGAACGCTGCTCTGGGCAATGGGGCTCTCCAGTACAACACAAGCGGATATTACAACACTGCCGTTGGCATCACTGCGCTCAACTCCAACACCACGGGGGACAGCAACACGGCACTCGGTAACGGCACGTTGACGGGTAATATCTCCGGATATCAGAACACCGCCACCGGAGTGTGGGCGTTGAACACTAACATCACGGGAAACTACAACACCGCCAACGGTTATTACGCGCTGGTGCAGAACTCCACGGGCAATGAGAATACCGCCGAAGGTGTTGGGACGCTCGGAACGAACAACGGCACCGGGAACTCCGCTCTGGGTGGCTACGCGCTGGCATCGAACTCCACCGGGAACTACAACACCGCAGTTGGCGACAGCGCCATGGGAACAAATCTCACGGGCAACAACAATTCAGTCCTCGGCTACAAGGCGGACGTGGGATCAAGCGCGTTGACGAACGCGACAGCGATAGGCTCCCTTGCCTATGTGACCCAGAGCAATTCACTGGTGCTGGGCGGCATCAGCGGCGTCAATAGCGCATCTTCAAACACGAATGTCGGCATTGGGACCACAGCACCGGCCTACTCGCTGGACGTGCACGGCACGGCGAATGTAACCGGTGCGGCAAACTTCGGCGGTGCGGTGAACTTCACCCAACCGGTGACCTTTGCCGCAGGGCAGAGCTTTCCCGGTGGCGGCGGTGGCGACATCACGGGAGTGACGGCGGGCACCGGCCTGAGCGGCGGCGGCAGCAGCGGCGCAGTGACGCTGGCGGTGGATGCGACCAAGGTCCCGCTGCTGGCCAACAACAACACCTTCTCGGCCAATCAGGGAATTGTGGGCGACCTGACCCTCACCGGACATGTTTCAGCGGGCAGCTTCTATCTCGGTCCCTACCTGTTCGCTACCGGTTCGGCCAGCCAGCAGAATGCCTTTCTCGGCTATTCCGGCAACCTGACCACGACCGGAACAAAGAACGCTGCTCTGGGTAACGGGGCACTGATGTCAGACACTACGGGGTACTACAACACTGCCGTGGGTACTCTGGCGCTTTCGCAGAACACCACTGGAAGCTTCAACAGCGCGGCCGGGGAGTACGCGCTCTCGTCAAATGTTGACGGAGTTTACAACACCGCTACCGGGGCCAATACGCTCACCAAGAACACCAGTGGAATTTCAAACACCGCATCTGGTTTTTTCGGCCTCAACGCCAATACGACTGGATCCTCCAACACCGCCATCGGTGTCAATGCGCTTTCCTTCAACACCACCGGAGGCAGCAACACCGCAATTGGTAGCGGCACGATGCAACTTAATACCACCGGCCAAAGCAATACCGCGATCGGCGACTCGGCCGGCGTGGGATCAGCGAACCTGAGCTACGCGACAGCCATTGGAGCTGGTGCGACGGTTAACCAGAGCAATTCGCTCGTTTTGGGCAAACTCGGCACCAACGTTGGCATTGGCACCACAGCGCCAGCCTACTCGCTGGACGTGCAGGGCACGGCGAATATCAGCGGCGCGGCGAACTTCGGCGGCGCGGTGAACTTTACCCAACCGGTAACCTTTGCAGCAGGGCAGAGCTTTCCTGGAGGCGGTGGCGGTGGAGCAGGAACCATCACCGGCGTGACCGCCGGAACCGGTCTGAGCGGCGGCGGCACCAGCGGCACGGTGACGCTGAACAACACCGGATTACTCAGCGTAACGGGCGGAACCGGAATCGTAGTTGGCGGAGGACAGGCCCCCATTATCGGACTGGACTCGACCAGGGTTCCGCTACTGGCCTCGGCCAACGTTTTTACGGCTGACCAATCCATCACCGGCAGCTTGGCCACGAGCGGGGACATCCACGCGGCGCACTATTTTGTCGGCAACAACCTGTTTGCCTTCGGAACGGCTGCCAGCGGAAACGCCTTTGCCGGCTTCTCCGGGAATTCGCTTGGGACGGGGAGTTACAACAGCGGCTTTGGCGCGACCTCGCTTAGCTCCAACACCTCGGGATCTCAGAACACGGCCGGGGGCTACGGTGCGCTCGCCGCGAACAGCAATGGAACCGGCAACACCGCCACCGGATACCAGGCGCTGTTGCAGAATACTGTGGGCTTTGACAACACGGCCGTGGGCGGCAAGGCGCTCGCCGCGAATACCTTTGGCGGGCAGAACACTGCGCTGGGCACCCAATCGTTGTACAAGAACACACAGGGTGGTCAAAACACTGCCGTGGGAGACAGTGCGCTGAACGCGAACACCACCGGAAACAAGAACACGTCCGTGGGCTTCCAGACGCTCTCGGGCAGCACCAGTGGCAGTTTGCTCTCGGCCCTCGGCTACGCAGCCAGCGTGGGAACCGATGGCCTGACCAACGCTACTGCGATCGGCGCGAACGCGCAGGTCACGCAGAGTAATTCGCTGGTGCTGGGCAGCATCAACGGCGTCAATAACGCCACGGCAGACACCAGCGTCGGCATCGGCACCACGGCTCCGGCGGCAACGCTGGATGTGCACGGCACGGCAAACATCAGCGGGGCGGTCACCTTCGGCAGTCCGGTGACGTTTGCCGCCGGGCAGACCTTCCCCGGTGGTGGCGGTTCTGGAAGCATCACCGGTGTGGCCGCCGGAACCGGCCTGAGCGGCGGCGGCACCAGCGGCACGGTGACGCTGAACAATACGGGCATTCTTGGTTTGACCGCGGGCAGCGGCATCACGCTGAGCGCCGGACAGTCGCCAACCATCGGGGTGGACCCGAACGTTGTTCTGGTTGCAGGAGGCAGCGGCGCGTTCACTAACATCACGGCCAGCGGGTACATGTCGGCGCATGAGTTTTACCTCGATGGCTCACGCTTCGCCTACGGCAGTCTCAATTCCAGAAACGCGTACTCCGGTTTCGCGGGGAGCGTAGTTCAGCCAGGCACCTGGGGCAACGTTGGCATGGGCTACCAGACGCTGGGCTCCGATACTACGGGCAATGCGAATACCGGCATCGGGAACCAGGCACTCACCTTGAACACCGACGGGGGCTTCAACGTCGGAATCGGCAATCGCGCGCTGTACGCCAATACCGATGGCAGCTACAACTCCGCCAGCGGCGTGTATGCACTGACGGCAAACACCACCGGAAACAGCAACACGGCTAGCGGCTCGAACGCGATGGCAGACAACACGGCAGGCAGCGGGAACACCGCCGTGGGATACGACGCGCTTCAGCACAACCTCCTTGGAAGCCAGAACACGGCCGTCGGCTCCATGTCCATGGCCAGTTCCCTGGGAGGCAGCTACAACACGGTGCTCGGATCGGGGGCAAACACCGGCACCATGGACGTTACCAACGCCACCGCGATCGGCGCCAACGCCCGTGTGCTGCAGAACAATGCGCTGGTGTTAGGCGCAACCTCCGACTACCTGGGAAACCCGATCACAACCAACGTGGGCATCGGTACCTCGACTCCGGCTTACGTGCTGACCATTGGCCAGGGCTTTGGCTCGGCCTACGCGGACGGTTGGGTGAGCTACAGCTCACGGCGGTTTAAGAAGAACATCCAGACCCTGGGCGGAGCGCTGGCCAAAGTAGAGCAGTTGCGCGGCGTCAGCTACGAACTGAAAAACTCTGGCAAACACGAGATCGGCGTGATTGCGGAAGAGGTGGGCGCCGTGGTGCCGGAGGTCGTGACCTTCGAGACCAACGGCAAAGATGCGCAGGGCGTGGATTATGCCCGCCTGACCGCCCTGCTGATCGAGGCCACGAAAGAGCAACAGCAACTGATACGCCAGCAGCAGGAGCAGCTACGCGCACAGCAGGCACAAATAGCTCAGCTCACGCAACAAGTGCGAGAGGTGAAGGCCACGCTGCGGACCATTCGCACCAATAAACCGGAGATCCGTCGCACCCACGCCACGATACGGAGGCCGCAGCAGTGAGTGCGGGACGCTGACTTTGCATGGGCGTTAATTGCCGAATCTTTTGACGCTGCGGGCTTTGGCCTTGGCTGTTTCCTGCTCACGGTTTTTGGGGGGCGTTCGGGATTCCAGAGAGCGCATGAGGCGAGTGGAGATGGCGGCGACGTCCTCCACCGCGGAATGGAAGGCGGCTTCGTTATCGCGGGAAGGTTTGTTGAAGCCGCTGATCTTTCGAACGTACTGGAGGGCGGCGGCCCGGATTTCTGCGTCGGTTGCAGGAGGATCGAAGTTGAAAAGCTCGCGTATGTTCCGGCACATCGATTTGTCCCTGTCCCTGCCCAAGCCATGTGTGGACGGTGTTTGAACGATGCCGTGGGGCAGAGGAAATATTATGCCCGGGAATCAGAGGAAGAGCGAGTAGCGGAAGGGCGGAGAAGCTTCTGGATGGTTTGGAGGAGTGTGGTGCGGGTGAAGGGCTTCTGGAGGAAATGTTCGTCGTCGGTGACGACTCCATTTTCGCGCATGGCGTCGAGCGAATAGCCGGACATGAAGACGATTTTTGCGCCTGCAACTTGAGCATGGATGGCCTGGGCGATGGCGCTGCCGCTCTTTCCGAAGAGGACGATGTCGGTGAGCAGCAAGGCGAGGTCGTGGCAATGCTGCGCGGCGAAGAGCATGGCTTCATCGTGGTTTCCGGCGGCGAGGACCCGGTAACCGTTTTCAGAGAGGTACTCGGCTACGACGGCGCGAAGGGATTTGTCGTCTTCGACGAGAAGGACGAGCTCACCTCTGCCCTGAAGTTCGGAGAGCGCCGGTCCGACTGGGCCGGGTGCGGCTTCTCCGGCGGAGCGGACGAGAGGGAAGTAGATTTTGAAGGTGGTTCCGATGCCGAGCTCGCTATAGACGGAGATGTGTCCGCCACTTTGCTTGACGATTCCATAAACGGTGGAGAGGCCAAGGCCGGTTCCCTTGTCCTTGGGTTTGGTGGTGAAGAAAGGCTCGAAGATGTGGCTTGTGATGTCGGCCGGAATTCCAGAGCCGTTGTCACTGACAGAGAGCATGACGTAGGGGCCGGGCTCGACATCGAGATGGAGTCGTGCGTACTCATCGCTGAGTTCGACGTTGGTGGTTTCGAGGGTGAGCTTGCCTCCGTTGGGCATGGCGTCCCGCGCGTTGACGACGAGGTTTAGAATCACCTGCTCAATTTGACCGCCATCGACTCGCGCTTTTCCAAGCCTGGGATGAGTGATGACCTTGACCTCGATGTCTTCTCCGACGACGCGGTTGACCATGTCGGCGACCTGCTGAACGGTGCGATTGAGGTTGAGGACAGCGGGCTGAAGGACCTGCTTGCGGCTGAAGGCGAGGAGCTGCCCGGTGAGGGCTGCTCCGCGAGTGGAAGCGGCGAGGATGGCATCGATCTTGGCCTGGGCGTGGGGGATGGATGCGATCTCGGATTCGAGCAGCTCGGCATAACTGGTGATGACGGTGAGGATGTTGTTGAAGTCGTGGGCGACGCCCCCGGCGAGGCGTCCGATGGCCTCCATCTTGAGAGCCTGGCGCAGTTGCGCTTCGAGCGTCTTGCGGCTTTCGACGCTGCGGAAGAAGGTGCAATGCAGCTCGCGGCCGTTGAACTCGACATGGTTTGCCGTACCTTCCACGGGGAAGACCCGGCCATCACAAGCCCGATGCGCGGCTTCAAACGCCATGGTTCCATGCTGCTTGACCTCCTGCCAGTGCTGCTTCCAGGCATCGCCGGGGAAGGCGGAATCGATGTCAAGAATGTTGAGCCGCATCAGCTCTTCGCGCGAGTAGCCGAGCAGATCGCATGCCTTCTTGTTGGCATAGGCGATCAGGCCGCTCTCCTCGACCCAGAAGATTGCCTCAGAGGCGTACTCAACGGAGAACTGGGTCAGTCGCAGGAGTTCTTCGGATTTCTTACGTTCGGAGATGTCTCGAATGATACTGACGAGGGTTTGATCGCCCTCGATGCCGGATTGCCGGGAGCTTACTTCGACCTCAAAGACAGTGCCATCCTTGCGAACGTGGGTGGTCTCAAAGAGGAGTCCGCTGCGATGAGCGGCGAGGAACTGGGAGAGGAATTCGGGGTGAGTTGGCGCAGCCCGGAGAGTTTCAACGTTGAGAGAGAGAAGCTCATCGCGGCTATAGCCATAGGCGCGGACCGCGGCGCGATTGGCATCGAGAATCTGGCCGCCCGCACTCAAGATGAGGACGATGTCGCGCGCTTCGTCCATCATGGGGTGCAAGTGCGGGGCTTCTCTTGAGGAGTGCATACCTGATTCCGACTTCTTTGTGGGCAGTGGCTCTGGGAGCCCAACGTGTTGTTGCTGCCGAGAGTGCTGGCCGTGCATAGCACGACGGAGACGATTATATAGCGTTTTAGAATACGCGCGAACGGATGCACCAGTGCTGATGAAACGGACGCGCAACGCGATGAGGTTCAGAGTCAACCGAGAGTGACCCGATTGCGTCCGGAGGATTTGCTGAAATACATGAGCTCATCCGTGCGATTGATGACGGACTGATCGGAGTCATCGGCGGCCATGAGGGTTGCGCCAACGGAGATGGTGACGCGAAGGTGCTGTCCGCGGACCGGGATGGCAGAAGCAGCGACCAGCATGCGGCACTTTTCGGCGACGGCGGCAAGAGAGGCGCGGTTGACATCGCGGACGATGAGCAGGAATTCCTCGCCGCCCCAGCGCCCGAGAATGTCTCCAAGGCGGAGGTTGGCGTTGATGGTCTGGCAGATGGCGCGGAGGACGCTGTCTCCTACCTGGTGGCCATACGTGTCATTCACGCGCTTGAAGTGATCGACATCGATCATGAGCAACCCGGCGGCCCGGTTGAACTGCGAGGTCTCCTCAATGGCCTGCTTGACCTTGAGTTCGATGTAGCGGCGGCTCTTGACGCCGGTGAGCGGGTCGAGGAAGGCGATGTTTTCCAGCTCTCCCACGCGGCGCTCGATGTTGCGCTTGACGGTGACGTCGGAGAAGATTTCGACCGCACCGATGATGAGTCCATTTGCGTCCATGATGGGGGCGGCGCGCAGAGATACGGGGAGGCGGTGTCCGAGTTTGTGGCGGAGGAAAATCTCAGCTTCGCGGCATTCGCCGTCCTGGATGGTTGCGGCGAGCGGGCAGCCTTCCAGACACAAGGCGCGGCCAGCACCATCGACGTGCAGCAGGAGATTGTCAAAGCAGTACTTTCCGACGACCTCACTGGAAGAGTACCCGGTAAGCAGTTCCGCGCCTTTGTTCCAGTACTGAATTCTGCGCTCGCGGTCCACGAAGTAAACGCCGTCATGGAGCCTGTCCAGGAGCTGCTCGTGAAATGAGGACGACGCGAAAGATGAGATGTACCCGATAGGGAGAGCGTCGATCTGGGGCGAACTGGTCACAGATACCTCACAGAAACTTGCCACCGTGAGACGCCAAGTGCGTTGCGCGGTGCAATGCATATCGGCAGGTTGATGGAAGAGCATCATTTTGAGACGACAAAAAAGCGGAGTACTTCCAGGCGAAATAGTGATGCGGGATGAGCGGTGTGCCGATGTTGACGGAGCTAGAAATCTGCAACAGAAGTTTGCGCAATAGTGATGGAGTCCATGGAGGCGGGGAATGGCATTGTTTGTGTGGAAGAACGAGTACTCAGTGAAAGTTCAGTCGATTGACAAAGAGCACCAGCGGATCTTCGAGATGATCAACGAACTGCACGAGGCGATGAGAGTCGGGCAGGGCAGCAAGGTCGCACCCGCGATCCTGGAGCGGCTGCTGGACTACACGCGCGAGCACTTTGCGTATGAAGAGAGCCTGATGCAGAAGGCGAAGTATCCTGACCTTGGCGCGCACAGGATTGAACATGTGAAACTGACGACGGCCGTGTCGAAGATGAAGCAGGACTTCGACAAGGGAAATACAGCGATCAGCCTGACGCTGGCGGACTTTCTGAAAGACTGGTTGAAGGCGCACATCGCCGCGCGCGACCAGAAATATACGGAGTACCTGGTGGCCGCCGGCATCAACTAGGCGGAAGATACACGCTGGGCAGCAGGCTCCCGCCTCTGCCCAGGAATTTTTGAACTCCAGTTATGCGCTGCTAGAAATCCAGACAAACAAAAGATTCTTTACTTGGTGGTGTAGATGGACTCGATGAGGCCGCGAAGGGCGTCGCGCTCGGGCTCAGATGCGAAGAGGAATGTCATTCCGTAGTAGTTAAGGTTGCGGGTGTATTCGACGCGGGCGGTGGCGCAGATGGTGGTTCCCTGCAGGGCGAACTCGACGGTGACTACGTCATTGATGGCAATGTCATTGGCCAGACTGACTCCGATGCCTTCGGTGCTGACATCGACACACCATCCAAAGAGAGGATAGCCGGAGGCGGGACGCACTACGACGGGAACATTTGTACGGTGCCTTGGGAGCCGATAGTGAAATTTCCGCATCTGCTAAATCCGTTAGGAAGCGGGTGGCGCGTGCTCATATCCATCATACCCCGGCACAGGAGTGGAAATGGCACGCGCCACAACAACTACTGTGCGATCCAGCCACCGTCCGACTGGTCCATTTCGGCAGGGGCAATGGAGCGGGAAAACGCCGAAGGGGAAATCTTCCTGACAGGCTTGTTGGTGTGCGGGCGACGGTTGACGACCTTGGGGCGGGCAACGGGTTCGCGCACAACATCACGACCCTCGACGAAGCGGTTGAGAGAGGCCGCCACCTTCTGGAGTGACTGGGACTGGCCGGTGAGTTCGTGACTGGAGGCTGCGCTCTGCTGAGCGATGGCAGCGGTGTTCTGCGTCAACTGCTCCATTTGGCAGACGGCCTGGGCAATCTGGTTGAGACCTTTCTCCTGCTCCTGGCTGGCTGAGCTGACTTCTTCCACCAGGGTACAGACCTGCTCGGACTTTTCGGTGATTTCGGCAATGGCGCGAGCGACTTCATCGACAGCGCGACGGCCTTCGCCGGAACGGGCGACGGATTCATCGACGAGGAGGGCCGTGTCTTTTGCGGCCTGGGCGCAACGCTGGGCGAGGTTTCGCACTTCATCGGCGACCACGGCGAAGCCCATGCCAGACTCGCCGGCGCGGGCGGCTTCCACGGCGGCGTTGAGGGCGAGGATGTTGGTCTGGAAAGAGATGTCGTCAATCACTTTGAGTATCTTGGATTCTTTGACGCTGGACTCATTGATGGCGATGATGGCGGAGACCATCTCCTCGAGTTTGCGGTTGCCATTCACAATTCCCTGGGAGACGCCCTTCATGAGCTGGGTTGCGGCCTTGGCGTTCTGGGCATTCTGGCTGGTCATGGACTGAATCTCCTGGGTGGAGGAGGAGGTCTCCTCGAGGGAAGCGGCCTGTTCAGAGGCTCCCTGTGCAAGAGACTGCGAGGATGAGAAGGTCTGCAATGCGGCTTCGGCTACCTGATCGGTTCCAACCTGGAGTTCGGTGGAGAGCTGGCGGAGGGTTCCCCGGATGCCGCGCACGAGCATGAAGGAAGTCACGCTGACGATGAGGCCGCCGATAATAAAGACAATGGATAGCCAGCCGGATGCGTTGGCGTGGTCTTCAGTGGCCTGGGCAGCGGTTTCCAATTGCTTCGCTTCGATGGCCCGGATTTCAACGGCGATGGTTTTCAACTCATCGGTGAGGGGGCGAATTTCCTTGTTGGCAATGAGCGCGGCCTGGTCAGGCTGCCCCTGCTGGCAGAGTTGGTAGATGGTGTCAGCCTTGCGTTGCCATAGCTGCATGTCTGCGGTGGTGGTTGCCATGAGCTGCTGGCCCTGGTCGCTGACGAGGAAGGCCTTGATCTCAGCAAGGTCCTTTTCCGCTAACTGGGCATTTTGAGTGTAGAGGGAGTGGCTGAGCTCGACCTCGGCAGGAATCTTGGCATAGGTGTACATGATCTCGCCGCGCAGGGCAGTTCTCATATCTGCGCGGGCGCGGTCGGCTTCGTTTGTGAGAACCATCATCTGGGCGATGCGTTTTGTGCTGTGAAAGCCTGCCTTCACCTCAGTGACGAGCCAGAGGCCGCTCCATGCGAGGACGGTCAACTGAATGAGCAGAACCGCAAAACCGACTGTGAGTTTTGTTCCAACACCGACAGATCGCATGTACAGATACCCCGATTCGAGTGAAAACGTTCCGGGGACTTATCGGCCAATGGGGAGGGATCCATTAATGAAGAAAGGGATTGATGAGAATCAGAGAGCCTGCCGATATGGTCTCGGACTCCTAAAAGGTTGCCATGGAACTCAGTAACCGTTTTATAGCGCGTCAGGCAATTCTGGACATGAATTCGGATTGCTTCGGGTATGAACTGCTCTATCGCAATGGGGATACAGACCGGGCGATTATCGGCGATAGCGGACAGGCATCGCTGGAAGTGTTCGATAGCGCACATCTATTCGGCTTCGAAGCGTTGTGCGGAGAAGCTCGGGCGTTTGTGAACTGCACCGGCGGTGTGCTGAAGAGCGACCTTATCAACGTTCTACAGCCGAACCGGACGGTGCTGGAAATTCTGGAGACGGTTGTTGCGGACGAAGAGACGTTAAGAGCCTGCGTGAGATTGAAGAACGCGGGATTCATGCTGGCGCTGGACGATTTTGTTCCGGGGGAGGGAAGCAACGCTTTCCTGCCACTGGTAGAGATCGTGAAGGTGGAGATGCACACGGCCACCCCCGAGCTTGTAACCTTCATCCTGGATCATGTGAAGCCCGGCACGAAACTGCTGGCAGAGCGGGTGGAGACGAGCGAAGAATACGACGTGGCAAGGGCACTCGGATTCGAACTGTTCCAGGGATACTACTTTTGCCGTCCGCAGGTAATGAAGACCAAGGCTGTGAGCCCTTCGCGGATCAACAACCTGAGATTGCTGCAGGCGACGGTAAATGAGGAACTCGAATTCTCAGAGCTGGAAGCGATCATCAAGCAGGATCCTGCGCTTTGCTACCGATTGCTGAGGTTTATTAACTCGGCTGAATTCTGCTTGCGTTCGAGCGTGCAATCCATTCGTCATGCGTTTTCACTGCTGGGCGAGCGCAACACGCGCCGCTGGGCTCTGCTGACCGGAACAGTGATGATGGGCGACGACAAGCCACGAGAACTGCTTCGCATGGCACTGCTTCGCGCGAAACTGATGGAGTTGATCGCGCCGAGCGCGCGCTGCAATGAATATGACGGGTTCCTTGTGGGACTGCTGTCCCTGATGGCAGTGATTCTGGATTTTCCGTCGATTGCAAACCGATTAGAGATTCCGGTGAGCGTGAGCGCGGCGCTGGCGGGCAAAGAGGGACGGCTGAACGACCTGCTGAAAATTGCGATCAGCTACGAGAGAACAGAGTGGGAAGAGTGCGAGGCGATTGCGGCAAAATTAAATCTGCGTGAAGGCGCACTGAGCAAGGCGTATGTGGACGCCGTCGGATGGGTCTCGAAAATTCCGATTTAAGAAATCAGCACACGGCTCTTTCGATGTTCGGTCAGGGTAGATGAGTCTTTCAGCGCGAGACGAGCGCGAAAACGGTACATGGCCGGAGATGTCTTTTAGTTTGGTTGCGCGCGCCGCCGTGGGCGCGCGCCTGTTTGCGTTGAGGCACTTTCTGGCCATTTTGGCGCGGGGATATCTCTGGAGAATGAAGCTAAGCCATTTCACTGTCAGTAACTTGTGTGAGTTTCTGCGGGCTTCCGGAGAGAGTGGGAAGAGTATTAGAGATGCACATTGTCCGGTGCAAAGCAGGTATTAACCGGAGAGTTACAGAACGTAACATGTGCCATTGCGTTACACGCGAGATTAGAAATGACCCCTTCCTTCAAATAATTTGATTCACTAACCGGACAGTATCCCTCAATGTAATTAGCGAGACCGAAGTTGAAATTCAGAAGTGCCATGTTTCTCTAGACTTAGTCGGAGTCTTAGATGTCCACTGCTATGCCTACGGGGCTTATCGAACAAACTCCACAGATACTGGTGGTTGAAGACGATCTACCACTCGCTTCTTTTATTGGCGAACGTTTGGAGTCAGAACAGTATTCCGTAGATCTGGCCAATGATGGGCCGGTTGCAACGGAAGCCTTGAACAACTCCAAGTATGACTTGGTGATTCTGGACCTGAACCTGCCGACGGTGGATGGGATCACGCTGCTGCGGCAGTTCCGGCCTGCGCATCCACGGATGCCGGTGCTGGTTTTGACCGGACGAAGCAGCATTGAGGACCGGGTACTGTCACTCGATGCCGGCGCGGACGATTGCATGAACAAGCCGTTTTCACTGCTGGAGTTTTCCGCGCGGGTGCGGGCGCTGCTGCGGCGGAATTATGAGCCGATCGAGGCGATTTCAACGGTGGGCGATTTGACGATTGACCGCCGGGGATACCGGGTTGAGCGCGGCGGGAAAGAAATCAACCTGACGTTCCGGGAGTTCAGCCTTCTCGAATACCTGATCCGCAACGCGCGCCGTCCGGTTTCACGGTCGGAGCTGATGGAAAACGTGTGGAATCAACCGTTCGACCCTTCGACCAACCTTGTGGATGTTTATGTGAAGTATGTCCGCGACAAGGTGGATGCCGATTTTGACTTCAAGTTGATCCGCACCATGAGGGGTGTTGGCTATGTACTTAGCGACGAATAAACCTCGTACGTCGTCCCAGGCAGTGTTGCTTGCGGAGGCGGTTGCTACGGGACTGCATTCCCTGGCGCAACCGCTGACGAAGGCGCAGTGGCGATTGGAAGCGGCAGTGATGAACGGGCCGGACGCGCAGGACCAGTCGTGCCTGGGCGACGCGCTCACTTCGATCGAAGAGATTGTTGCGCAACTGAATATTCTGCGGGACATCATCCGGCCATTTCGTCCGGCGACCGAGTTCAAGCCGGAGCGGCTTCGCGATGCGCTGCTCCGGGCGGCAGAAGATCAGCAGGAAGAGATGGAGCGGGAAGGGGTGCGGGTAGTGATCCACGAAGCCTGCGCCAATGGGACTGTGACTGTGCCGCGTGGATTTGTGGATCGCATCATGGTGTGCCTTTCCAGCCTGTTGCGCTCGCTGAAACCTTCGGTGGCTACGTTTGATATCTACGAAACGAGCGGCGAAGTGCTTGTGCTGGCCTCGCTGGTTTATGGCGCCAAGAGCGATGTGGCAAGGAATGTGGATTGTTCGACGATTCGAACTTACGTTGAAGTGCTGGGAGGGAGTTTTTCGCTTGCAGAGAACCTCTCTTCGATTCGAATCTCTCTGCCGAGATGCACTGAATCAATTTAACGGGTCACACTTCGGGTGCTGCGAGGAGTCAATATGGGTGGCATCGCATTTTCAAAACAAGATCGAGCCGAGCAATCTCCGATTGGGGTTCGGGACACGAGTCCCAGGATTCTGATTGTGAGCGGCAACGCGGAATTCCGGATGGACCTCTGCGGAAGGTTGAGTTCATCGCGCTGGGACATTGAAGAAGCGGTGAGCGGTACAGACGCACTGAGGAAACTGGCAAGCAAGGACTTCCAGGTTCTGATGCTGGAGCCGGTGCTGCCCGACCTTACCGTTGGCGACTTCCGCGAGCTACTCAATTCGCTGTATCCGCATTTGCAGGTGGTGGCGGTGAACCCGAGGACAGGCCAGCCAATGGCGTCCTCAACGGCATTGCTGGGCACCGAGATTGTCGATTTGATCGACCGGCAGGGGCCGGTGCGGCAGCTTCCGATCCAGATGCGGGCGCAGGAGAGCGGAAGCACGTCCAACGGATTGCGCGGGATTATTGGAAAGTCTCCGGAGATGCAGAAGGTGTATTCGCTGGCACACATGGTGGCGCCGCGGGACACGACCGTGCTGATTACGGGAGAGAGCGGAACGGGCAAAGACCTGTTTGCGCAGGCGATCCACATGCTGAGCCCGCGGCATGCAAATCCGTTCGTGGTGATTAACTGTGCGGCGATTCCCGAGCCGCTGCTGGAAGCCGAACTGTTCGGTTATGTGAAGGGCGCGTTTACGGGCGCGGTGCAATCAAGAGTTGGACGCATCCATGCGGCTCACAAGGGGACGCTGTTTCTTGATGAGATCGGGGATATGCCGCTGGCACTGCAATCGAAGATGCTGCGCTTTCTGGAGCAGGGGGAAGTACAGCGGCTGGGCAGCACGGAAAACTTTGTAGTGGATGTGAGGGTGGTGGCGGCGACAAATGCGCAGCTTCAGGACCTGCTGAAGCAGAAGTTGTTCCGCGAAGATCTCTATTACAGACTCGCAGTCTTTCCGATTAACCTTCCCAGGCTGTGCGACCGCATCTCAGACATCCCGGCGCTGGCAGAGAGCTTTCTCACCAAGTTCTCACCACGCAATGTGAAACTGTCACAGGCCGCGATCGACTTCCTGATGCAGCACTCGTGGCCGGGCAACGTTCGCGAACTGAGAAACGTGATGGAACGGGCAAGCATCATTGTGGGGGCTGAATCGGTAGTCACCCCGGAGCACATTGTGATATAGAAAGCGCATCGGGCGGAGCAGAATTCTGCTGAGGGGAAAGGCGGAAGCTGCCGATATACAACACACATCATTGACCTCCCTAGAAGTCGGGGCGCCTGCAAATCTGACCAGTTTGCAGGCGCTTCTGTCTTCCGGCGAAACAGGGCGGCGAGGCGGAGAATTTCCAGAGGGACGCCGGCGAGGGCTTTGGTACTCATCGTGCAATGTTAGTAGGTAGATGTTGCCTACTTCTCATATCGATCCAATGAAGCCACTGGGTGCGAGCACCCCGGAAGCGCTGCTGGCGAGATTCGATCAGTTCATCGAGTCGGCGAACCGGCTGGAGTCTTCTCATCGGGAGTTGCAGGACGAAGTCGCGCGGCTGCGCCGGGAACTTGAGGAGCGGAACCAGGAACTGGTGAAGAGCCTGGCAGAAGTCGATTCCACGCGACAGACTCTGCTCTGCATTCTGGAAGCGCTGCCCTGCGGAGTTGTGCTGCTGGATCACACAGGCGCGGGTGCGATCGTGGCAAATCCGGAGGCGCAGAAGCTGCTGTGGAAACCCGGAAAGACGGGGGAAGAGCTGCCGGCGGCACTGCAGGCAGTGATGCAGCGGGCGCTGAATTGCGCATCCTCAGAAGAAGAGATTTTTGCAAACGAGACGGTGCCAGCGCGGTGGCTCTCCGTGAAGGCGACGCGAGTGAGCCTGTCGGCGAAGTCCGAGAATGCCCAGCACCATCTTCTAATCATTCAAGACATCAGCGCAGAGAAGGAAATGGAGTTGGAGCGCGAAAAGGCCCGGAATTCCCTGGCGCTGGCGGAGATGTCCTCGGTGCTTGCCCATGAGATTAGAAATCCATTGGGTGCGATGGAGCTGTTTATCGGACTGCTGCGCTCGCAGACATCGCTGAGCGCGGAGGCGCTGGGCTGGACGGATCATCTGACGGCTGGGGTACGAAGCCTGGCAGCAACGGTGAATAACGTATTGCAGTTCTACACGACGGGCTCATTCAGCATGGCAAGGATTGCGGTGAAGCCGATTGTGGAAGAGAGCACGGCGTTCCTGAGGCCGGTTGCGAGCGAGCGCGGGATCCTGCTGAAGACACAGAACAAGGCCGGCGGCGCAGAGATCGATGGAGATGCCCAAGCCCTGCGGCAAGTGATTCTGAACCTTTGCAGCAACGCGGTACGGCATTCGGCGGACGGCGGAGTTGTGAAGGTGTCTGCAAGCCAGGCGGATGGCAAGGTTCGGATCGAGGTTCGCGATTCCGGGAGCGGAATTGCCGCAGAGCACCTGCCTCATATTTTTGAAGCCGGCTACAGTGCGAGCGGACGAAGCTCAGGGCTGGGACTGGCGGTCTGCAAGCGGATTGTGGAAGCACACGGCGGAACACTTGGAGTGGAGCGCACGAGCGAGAGGGGAACGACCATGTACCTGGAGATTGCAACGGCATGAGCACAGACTTGACACGGTCGGTATTGATTGTGGACGACGAACCTGGGATGCGCGCGGGGTTGGCAGCGAATTGCCAACGCGATGGCTGGCAGGTTGAAACCGCATCCGGTTTCAACGAAGCCGTGCGCCGCATGTCGGGAAAAGTGTACACGGTCCTGATTACGGATGTACGGATGCCGGATGGGGACGGCATTCAACTGATGCGGCACGCGCGCAAGAGTTCGCCGACGACATCGGTGATTGTGCTGACGGCGTATGGGAGCGTTCCGGAGGCGGTGGGAGCGATGCAGGAGGGCGCATGCCACTACTTCACGAAGCCAGTGGCGTTTGATGTGCTGCGCGACCACCTTTCGAAGATCACTCCCGCGGCATGCAGGAACAGCGTTGCAGTGAAGCCAGAAGGCAGCGAGATCCTGGGAAATTCGGCTGCGCTGCAACGGTGCATGGAGCGGGCCCGGCACGCAGCGAGGGCAAACGCCGATGTGCTGGTGGAAGCCGAGAGCGGAACGGGCAAGGAACTGCTGGCGCGGTTCATTCACAACGCGAGCGATCGGAGGAACAAGCCGTTTGTAGCCGTGAACTGCTCCGCGGTGCCGGAACATCTGCTGGAGAGCGAGCTGTTTGGACACACACGCGGCGCATTTACGGGAGCAACGCAGAACCGGCAGGGAAGATTCGCGGCGGCAGAGGGCGGCACCCTGCTGCTGGATGAAATTGGCGACATGCCCCTGGCCCTGCAGCCGAAGCTGTTGAGGGTTCTGCAGGAGAGACAGATTGAGCCGCTGGGCGAGTCGAAGCCGATTGCGGTGGATATCAGGGTGATTGCGACGACGAATGTGTCCCTTGTGGAGATGGTGGGACAAGGGAAGTTTCGCGCGGATCTGTATTACCGGCTGAACGTGATTCCGATCACGCTGCCCCCACTGCGCGAACGTCGCGAGGACATTCCGCTGCTCGCACACCACTTTGCGGCGAAGTACAGCGCGCAGGATGGAAGAGCAACACCGGAGTTCTACACGGAGTTCATGAATGGGCTGATTCGGCACGACTGGCCGGGGAATATCCGCGAACTGTCGAACTTCATCCGCAGAGTGATCACGCTGAATGACTCCAGTGTTGTGGATGCGAGCTGGCTCTCGCCGGAGTTTCTAAACGCCAGCGCGGTGCCTTCGTTTGCGGCGCTCCCCGGCGTTCAGGGAACCTCGCTGCGGGAAGTTGAGCGCAACCTGCTGGAAAGAACGCTGGAAGCGACGCAGGGAAACCGGACACACGCGGCGGAGATGCTGGGCGTGAGCCTGCGTACGATCCGGAACCGAATCCGGGAATACGGACTGCCACCAAGGAGGTTTGCACTGCGATGAGTGATTCACCATCCATGCTGGGGACCCTTGAGAAGTTCATCCATGTGACAGCGGAGCGGAATGCGCTGGTTGTGAACAACATGGCAAACATCGACACACCTGGATATCACACCCAGGACATCAACTTCCGTGCAGAGTTGAAGAACGCGCTGAACGGGACAGAATTGGTGAGCGCTCCGGCGGTGCAGAATGTTCAAGGTCTGATGGAGCGGCCGGACGGGAACAACGTGAACCTGGAGCGGGAAGGCCTGGCACTGTCTGAAACGCAATTGCAGTACCGGCTTGGGGTTCAACTGATCCGCACCGAATTTCATCGCATTATGACCGCGATCAACGAAGGGAAATAACGATGAGCATCTTCAGCTCCATGGAAGTGAGCGGTTCGGCGCTGGCAGCGGAGAGGCAGCGCGCCGAGGTTGTGGCGGCGAACATGGCAAACGCGGAGACGACGCGGACCCCGGAGGGCGGCCCATATAAACGCAAGCAGGTGGTGTTCTCAAGCCAGCCAGTGAATTCATTCCGGATGCTGCTGGTGGACGCGCACGGGGAGAGCGCGAATCCAGGAGCATCGCCGGTGCGAGTGACGAAAGTGATCGAGGATTCGACGCCTCCGATCATGCGTTACGAACCGGGGAATCCGGATGCGAACGAGGAAGGCTACGTCGCATATCCGAACATCAATCCAGTGCAGGAGATGGCGGACCTTATGGATTCGGTGCGGGCATATCAACTGAACGCGGCAGCGGTGAGCGCCTCCAAGCAGATCATCACCGGCGCGATCGACATTCTGAAGTAGGGGGACGAGCATGACAGCGATCAATACCTCAGCGAGTTTCTACACGCCCTCCGTAGTGCAGAGCGGCACGACGGCAACGCCGGCAACGTCGCTGGAGCAGAACAACGGGGACTCTGATTTTGAGAGCGTACTGAAAAATGCGGTGGGCGGCGTAGAGCAACTGCATTCGAGCGCGCAGCAACAGGTAACGCAGCTGGCGCAGGGCGACCGGCAGGACATCCACAGCGTGATGATTGCAGTAGAAAAGGCGGACGTCGCCTTCCAACTGATGATGCAGGTGAGAAACAAGATTGTGAACGCGTACCAGGAAGTTTCAAAGATGCAGTTTTAGAGTTACTTCTGACTAGCGGCACTTGGACGTGAGTATGGCGACGCAAATACAAATCTACGATCAGTTGAAGCAGGTGACGAAGGGGCTGAGCAAGAAGCAGCGCGCCCTGCTGATTGGCGGCGCGGTGGTGACGCTGGCGACCCTGCTGATATTCGTGAAGTTCATTGCCAAGCCGGACTACAAGCCGCTCTTCACAGACCTTGAGCAACAGGATTCGCAGCGCGTGAGCGCGCAGTTGGCGGCGAAGAAGATTCCCTATGAGCTGAGCACAGACGGGAAGACCCTGACCGTTCCAGCGGACCAGGTGGATGCAGCGAGAATCGAAGTTGCTTCAGAGGGTATGCCGCACAGCGGCAGACTGGGTTTTGAGCTGTTTGACAAAGTGAGCTGGGGGCAGACGGAGTTTGATGAGAAGGTGAATTACCAGCGGGCGATGGAAGGTGAGCTGGAGCGCACCATCCAGACGTTGAAGGATGTTTCGAGCGCACGCGTTCACCTGGTGATGGCGAATGAGTCGGTGTTTGTTTCGCGCGAGCGCCCGGCGAAAGCATCGGTGATCGTGAAGACGAAACGGGGGGATCTTTCCGAAGAGAGCCAGATAGCGATCTCGCGGCTAGTAGCTGGTGCGGTGGATAATCTGTCGCCGGACAATGTGACGGTGACGGACGCGGATACGAACCGGCCGCTGGACATGCACAAACGAAAAGGCTGGAGCGCGGACGAAGACCAAGAGCGCGTGCTGCTGTCACGATTGATGGCGACACTGGAACCGGTGCTCGGTCCCGAGCATGTTCGCGCGACGGTGGATGTGGAGTTCGATCCGAGCACGACGGAAGAGAACGAGGATTCGTACGATCCTGATTCACAGGTTGCGGTGGCAAAGCAGAGTTCGGAAGAGCAGTTGGGCGCGGGCGGCGGCGGAACAGGGATTGGCGGAGTGCCGGGTACAGGGAGCAACATTCCGGCGGCTCAGACTCCCTCGCAGGGAGTGGGCGCGGACGCTCGAGTGAGCAAGACGGAGTCGGCTACTTACGCGGTGAACCGGCTTACCCGGCACACGATTCAACCGGCAGGGAGAATCCGGAGAATTACGGCAGCGGTTGCGGTGGACGACATTGCTGAGACGGCGCTGCCGGGCCAGGCGGCGAAGCGGAGGAAGTGGGCTCCGGAGGAACTGGCGAAACTTGAGCAACTTGCACAGGCGTCCCTCGGAATCGACGTGAACCGAGGCGACCACCTAGCGATACAGAACGTAGCATTCGAACGGCCCGCGATGGCCGCTCCACCGAAGCCTACGCCGATTCAAAGAGTCCGGGTCACGTTGCAGGACTGGTCAGTGGCTGTGCGTTATGGATCTCTCCTGCTGTTGTTCCTGGTGGCGTACTTCCTGATGCTGCGCCCGGTAAAGCGGGAAGTGATTGGCGCTTTCCGCGGGCTTAGCGCAGAGAAGAAGAAGCTTGAATTGGCAGCGGCAGCGGCACTCACAGCGCCGTCGGCCACGGCACATGGATTGTTTGCAGATGACACACAAACGGTGAAGCAGGAACTGATTGAACGGGCCAAGAAAGATCCCCTTGCGACGAGCCGGCTGGTACAGGCATGGGTTGAGGAGGACGGGTAAATGATGAATGCGGCCGTGAGCAAGCCGAGTGGCGCACAGAGAGCTGCGGTACTGATGGTGCTATTGGGAGAAGAAGCCGCTTCCGGCATCTATCGAGTTCTGCCGGACAATGTTGTGCAGCTCATCACTGCAGAGCTGTCCACGCTGAACAACATTACTCCAGAGGAAGCAGAGACGGTTCTGGAAGAGTACATTCAGCTTTCCAAGACCCAGGACTATATCGGGCAGGGCGGGCACGACTTTGCGCTGCGACTGCTGGTGAGCGCATACGGGGAGACACGAGCGCACGAATTGCTGGACCAGGTTGCGACGACACAGAATGCGCAGGTGAGCAAACTCGCCTCATTGCAGAAAGCCGACCCGCAACAACTTGCGAAGTTTCTTGAGGGAGAGCATCCGCAGACGATCGCGCTGATTCTGGGGCACATGGATGCACGCCAGGCATCCACGTTGCTGACCCGTCTGCCAGAGCAGGTGAGGAGCGAGGCAGTCAAGCGGCTGGCGCAACTTCGGCAGTTCTCTCCAGAGATGGCAGAGAAGGTCTCGGTTGTGTTGAACCGGAAACTACAGTCACTGGGTGAGCAGAGCCGGCGGACCTATGCGGGCTTCAAAAGCGTGGCAGACCTGATGAACAGGCTGGATGCCGGCGCCGCCCGATCGATTCTGGACAACATTGAACTGACCGAGCCGAAGCTGGCGGTGAACATCCGGAACCTGATGTTCACCTTCGAAGACCTGCTTGCGGTGCCGGACATATCGATTCGCGAACTGGTTTCGAGCGTGGACAAAAAGACGCTTGCACTGGCACTGAAAGGCGCGAGCGAAGAGCTACGGGATCACATCTTCCGCACAATGTCATCGCGCGCGGTAGATATGCTGAAAGAAGACATCGATTCCCTGGGACCGGTGCGGGCCCGTGAAGTAACGAAGGCACAGCAAGAGGCAGTGGCAATTGCGCGACAGCTTGAAAGTGAAGGCAGAATTGTTTTGAAAGCGGAGACCGACGATGAGTACCTCCTCTGAGTACATAAGAACTCCAATGTCAATCCTGGTGCGGTCGTTCGAATATCCGAGCGCTCCGGGGAAGAGCAACCTGACAAGTTCGAGGCCGATGGAAGAGGAAGTGGAGGCAGTACAGGCCACTCCGCCTGCACCATCGGAGAATGATCTGGCGGCAGCGTACGAACGAGGACGGCAGGATGGGAAGCGCGAGAACGAGTCCCGACTGAACGAACAGCTTGCACAGGCGATTGCGGCCGAGCGCGCCCGGGTGACCAAGGTTGTGAAGGAGTTCCAGCAGGGAAGTTCGGAGTATTACAGCAAGGTAGAGGATCAGGTGGTGCATCTGGCGCTGGGAATTGCGAGCAAGATACTGCATCGCGAGTCGAAGGTAGATCCGTTGCTGGTGGCAGCATTGGTCAAGATTGCAACGGAGAATCTTAAACAGGGCAGCGAGGTGCAGGTGAATATCCACCCGGCTGAGATCGCCTCCTGGCGGAGCTACTTTGAGCAGGGCGAGAATGGAAGAGTGCGAGTGGAACTGGTGGAAGACCCGACGCTCGCACTTGGCGAGTGCGTTGTGCATTCCGAGGTGGGGATTGCGGCGATGGGGATTACGGCTCAACTGAAAGAGATTGAACACGGGCTGTTTGATCTGCTGGCACAGCGCCCGAAGAACGACTGAGACGATGACACAACTACCTCTCTCCGCAGCCCGGCATTTTCTGACGCAGTGCTCGTCGGTGCGCTGGAAGGGACGCGTGCAGCAGGTGGTAGGCAACCTGATTGAATCTGCCGGGCCATTCTGTTCGGTTGGAGAAGCCTGTGAAGTTACCACCGGGGATGGCACCGTGTGGCCGGGTGAGATTGTGGGATTCAGAGGATCGACCGTGCTTTCCATGTTGCTGGAGAAGCCGAAGGGCGTGCGCTTCGGAGACCAGATTGCCACATGGGGAGCGCGGCCATCGCTGAGAGTTGGCGCCGAACTGCTGGGGCGCGTGATTGATGCGAACGGTGTTCCGCTCGACAATGGGGGGGATTACCGCGCAAGCGCGACACTGCCAGTGGATGACGCGGCACCTTCGCCACTGGAACGGGTTCCGATCAGGGAGCCGCTGGGCTGCGGAATTCGAGCTGTGGATGCATTTCTGACCTGCGGCCGCGGACAGCGCGTTGGAATCTTCGGAGGAAGCGGCGTTGGAAAGAGCACGCTGATTGGCATGATGACGCGGGGCACCGAAGCCGACCTCACAGTGCTTGCACTGGTTGGCGAACGCGGACGCGAAGTGGGCGAGTTTCTAGAGGTGTTGGGCGAAGAAGGAAGGAAGCGTTCGGTGGTTGTTGTTACCACGTCAGACCAGTCGCCACTGCTTCGCATCCGGGCGGCGATGGCGGCGACCACAGTTGCGGAATACTTCAGCCGTCATGGACGGAATGTTCTGCTGGTGGTGGATTCGCTTACGCGCTTTGCGATGGCGCAGAGAGAGATTGGCCTGGCAGCAGGCGAGCCGCCGACTTCGAAGGGCTACACTCCTTCCGTACTGAACAGGCTGGCACAACTTGTGGAACGGGCAGGAAGGTTTTCACAGGGAAGCATTACGGCGTTCTACACGGTATTGATGGAGGGCGACGACCAGCAGGACCCGGTGGTGGACACCGTGCGTTCACTGCTGGACGGACACATCGTTCTAGACCGTGAATTAGCGGCCCGAAACCACTATCCTCCAATTTCGATACTCGACAGCCTGAGCCGTTTGATGCCTTCTGTTACTACTCCCGAGCACATGCAGAAGATCCGGACATTGCGGCTGTTGCTTGCGGCCTACGCGCGTTCGGAAGACCTGATTCGGATTGGCGCGTATCAGAATGGAAGCGACCCCGCGCTCGATGCCGCGATCGCGGCACTGCCGGCTGTTCGCGAGTTTCTGCAGCAGGCTCCGCGCGACCGCGCGCCACTGGATGAGAACATCCGAAAAGTAATGGAACTGCCCGCCTAGCCATGCCATTTCGATTCCCCCTGAACACAGTATTGAAGTATCGTGCCGAACTCGAAAAACGAGAGGAGCGCGCACTGGAACAGTGCCGCGAACTGCTGACACTGGCGGAGACAAAGCTCGCAGAGATCAAGGCGCAACGAAGCCAGGCGCTTGCAGAATGCCAGCGCCTGCTGGAAGTGGGTATCCTGGGCGATGATCTGCACTATGCCAGAGAGCAACAACAACATCTCCAGGAGTTGGAAGCACAGGCTGAAAAGCGTGTGGCCGAAGCGAAGATCAACTACGACGCGGAGATGAAGGTGTTCCTTGTGGCGAGACAGAAGCGCGAAATTCTGGATGAGCTCAAGCAATCGCAGAAGGACGCATACACCGCGCAACAGGACAGGCGCGATCAGCACACAGTGGACGAGATTTTTGGCGCACGGCCAAAGCGGGACACATAGGCAGGGTTTGCCTACATGAGTTGGGCAAGCAGTGCCCACCTTGCGGCAATCGGCAGTTTTGATTTTCCATCTATCGGCATCATCTCTGTAATAAACACATTCAAAAGCAAATAAATTTCTGAACGGTTGAGCGATTCAGTTCCATGGATGGCGCGCTACTTGCACTTAGGCAGGGCAGTGAACATCTCACTCAATCTCGAATCGCAAGGCACCGCCGCTCCCGAGAGCGTTATGAACTCGGCCGATGGCTTCCGTGCCCTGCTGGATCAGCTCAGCGTTGCGGGTGAGAATACGAGTTCCACCGGTGTGGTAGCGCCCAGCATGGCGAAGATGCTGCTGGCAGCCGGGAGCGTAACGAGCGCTACAACGACCGGTAAGCGCGTGGCGAGCGCGAAGGAAGGCGCGAACTCAACCGCACGTCCGCCCATGAATTCGTCGTCGAACGCGACACCGGTGATGGCGACCACTCCGCAGCCGAGTGCAGTGACGCCTGTGGTGGTGCTGCCGACAGCAACGCCGTGCATTCCGGAAATCGCGACTGCCGGCCCGGCTCTCTTCCCATCCCTGGGCGGAAAAGTGAATGTAACCGAGATCGCAGCAGCGGATGGAACCCAGAAGGCGCAAGAGATTGTGGCCCCGGTGGGAGCTGACGCGGTTGGCAAGGGGTCGCCGAGAGCGAGACGCAGTCGGAGTGTTTCCACCTCCACGATTGCGGCGCCCACCACATTGGTTAGAGATAACGGTACGCAAACAGCGGTCATAAGCGCCGATCCTGTGAAGGGCACGGCAGCGGTCAACTCCGAAGTGGTACCAGCTATTTCGAAGGTGGGTGTGGCGGCGGACGTGAAAACAGTTTCCGCTCCGGAAGAGTCTGCTGCGCAGACCGAGCAGGCACCGGCAGCAGCGTCAAAGGTGGTTGTGACGGGCTCTGTCCAGATGGATGGAGTTGCGCAGATTGCTGACGCGCAGTCTGCCTCCGCACCAAAAGAAGTGCCGGAAGTGCTTGCAGATCACGTACGAGCAGTGAAATCAGCAAGTGAGGGAGCAACGGATTCCAGCACGGCTCCGGCGCAGATGAATGTTGCCACGAGTGAGAGGAATGCGAATCTCGCACGGATGGTAGAGAACACGAATAAGAATGTTGTGCCGGAGACCCGGACCCAGATCGAAAATTCCCCGGTTGTTGAGAGCGTTGCAGTCAGAGACAACTCCGTGACGGAGGTTGTCCCAGAGGCGGAGTCTGATGCATTGCAATCGGTCGCAGCCCGGAGCGAACTGGCTTCCACGATTGCGCCGGCCCAGATGACTGTGAATCCGCAAGTTGCAGCAGTGAAAGC
>CAILAZ010000075.1 GCA_903832295.1 uncultured Acidobacteriota bacterium | reverse complement strand
TGCCATCCACGCTTCCGCCCACAGCCACCGAATAAACCGCGCCCACGCTCTGCGGATAGAGCACAAGGCAATCGCCATCCTCGGCCGTCTCTCCAAACCGCTGGATAGCCTCGGTGATCGTCTCGCTCTCGTACTGCTTCACTGTGCCTGAGCATCCATAGGTTGGCGCTACCGCATCCACGCCCGCAAGCCACTGGCTAGCGTCCTGTGCGGTTCCGGGCTGGTAGACGGTGACGAGCGCGGGCGGCGATGTGGCTCCGTCCAGCGAGACCGTCACCGCGTCGAGCATAGGGCTCTCCGGTGCCGCATATAGGCCGTTCTCGATCGTCCCCTGGCCTGCCCACGTTCCGCCCGATACCTGCGTCAGCTTGCCATCCGGCCAAACAGTGTTGGCGCGCAGCTGGACTGAGCCCCCCGCGACTACGTTGGGCGTGTTGGTGGTGATGGCGAGGAATGGGGTGCCCGTGGGTGCCGGCGTACCCGTGTAGTTGACCTGGCTGCATCCGCACAGGGCTAGTAAAGCGAGAGTTGCGATGAGTTTCATTTCGCCTCCAATCTATCTCCTGAGTCAGCGATTACAGCGCTCATGGACAACGGCGAGATTCGCGATCTCATCTACTCCGCCCTTGCTCATCGGGATAATGTGCTCAAGTGTTGGCCGTTCACTTTTGGGACGGCGTTTGAATCCCACTCCACACCAAAAGCACCTGTGATCTTGCCTCACGATCAGATGATAGCGAGTGTCCGCGCCGTGCTGAGAATGATGCTTTCTAGCGGTCATCGGGGCTCCTCTTGGGACTTCTCCATTACTATCGGCAACTGCCAACCGCAGAACCAGATTCCCCCGAGCATGAACCACACACCGAAGAGGAAATGCCAACTGACGAAGATCAACAGGGGCGAAGCGACCCAACCCGCGAGCCCGATAAAGAAGCAGATCACGTGTTTCGTCTTCATATCGTTTTCCAGCTTCTCACTTGCCATCTTCACTCCTCCTCCACCTTCTCGTACCGCGTCACGATCCGGTAGCCCATCTTGACAGCGAGCCCCGGCGGGATGTGGCGCGTTGTCTCCGCGCGGCTGATGTGCGATGGGTAAACGCCGTACTTCTGCGCCGCCCTGGTCAGGCCGCCCTTGAAGCGTGTATGCTTCTCCAATTCCTTCAGCAGATGCTCTTCCGTGTATCGTCTCGGCATGGATTACATCGTAGCATAATTATTTTGCAGAATGTGCAAATAGTTCTGGACAAGCCACGCAATTGGTGCAATGATGGGTTCGTTCCACAAAGCGAGGCGCTCATGTCGCATCATCCTGAACCACCCCCCGAAGACCTTTCCACCATTCTGCTCGAAGGCGAGCGCGAGCTAGTGTGGCTCGACATCGCGTTCGCGGTTGCGTTCGTGCTGGCCTGCTTTGCCCTGATCGCCGTGCTGGTTGTGGAGGTGGGGCGATGAAGCAGTCACTTGAGCAGATATGGTCTCGCCTGAATGAGATGATCCAGCTTCTTCCTGCTGATCACAAGATAACGACTC
>CAILAZ010000074.1 GCA_903832295.1 uncultured Acidobacteriota bacterium | reverse complement strand
CCGAGAGCAGCGTTAAAAACCAGGAGAACAGCGATGATCGCCCCTTCGATGAACTTTCCTAAGGAAAGCTCTAGCATGATCGCAGCCTCAAGCATCCATGGAACCGGCGCCCAGAACTTGGTCAGTGCCATGCGCCATGGTTGAATCGCGGTGTCCGGCATTGCTTTTGGGCCGTACTTTGCAAGCAGCGTTCTGGCTTCATCGCTCGTCAACCCATGCGATAGGTCGCCTTCATCGTTATCTTGCGATGGCGTCGTCATGCTTCTGGATGCGCTCGCAGCCGCGAGAGCCTGTTTAGTGATTGTCATTGATTCCTCGGCGCAATCGTAGATAGATTCACAATGGCTTGAATGTTCAACATTGCACATATAAAAAAGCGAAGCGATGGACATCTTGGGAAGCGTGGTCGATTCTTGACAGGCAAGCGTGCTCTGATCGACTATCATGAATGATGATCGACCATTGCAGTAGGAACGCCGAACGACGCCAAGCCAAATCCAAGTTGTTTGGTCCGAGAGTCTTAATGATCACCGGAAAGAGCTAGTGATGACCGAAGCCGAGAGCAAGCCAGAGTGTCTGCTAGTAATGGTTGATGAGTCCCCCGGAACGAAGCGGTCTGTGGCCTATGTGGCTAGGATGATCGGCGGACTGAGAGGCTTTCACGTGTATCTTCTGCATCTGTTGCCGCCACTTCCGCCGGAGTTGTTGGAGTTTGGTGGTAGATCCCCGGAGGGAAAATGAACTTGTAGAGGAGCTCCGTCATGACCAGCAAGCTTGGATTGCCTCGGCAATAAGTTCAGCCAAGCCAGTGTTAGACGATGCGATTAAAGTTCTGTGCGAGGCAGGTTTTTCCAGGTGCGATATTAATTTTGCATGCTCCGATCCAATGGATGGTCGAGAGTCTGCTGTCCCTGTTCTTAATCTTGCGCGGGCAATAGGATGTCACACGATCGTCATCGGGCATGAGTCTCACTCCTGGTTTCGCAAATTGACAGGTAGTCATTTGGCCGAGTACTTTCTCCGTCACGCCAGCGATATTGCGCTCTGGGTTGTGCAGTAAGTGGCACCGAAAACACACCAGGGTATCAACGTCTCTTAGACTGCGAGTTCTCCACCCCCAGTTGGCGAGTTTCATCGCATAGCGTTCGACCTCTTATCTCCTCTGCGTCCCTTACGTGAACTGAATAGAAGGGCGCAAATCTCGAAATTTCTTTGATGAACTGAGCTTTCTTGCTCAGATGTCTGCATGTCAAGTCGGCTACTTTTGCATAAACTCGACTACCGGGCAATGTGGACGGCTGAGAGATGCAGTGCACTTACAGAAAAAGAGGAAAGCCTTGAAAAAACTTATGATGTTCTTCGTTTTGTTGAGCCTGACAAGTCTGGGCTGGGCTGAGTCCAAGCGCGAAACCCCCACAGAGCGCCTGGATGTCGCAGGCAAAGTGTTGCGCAACATCATGGCCACGCCAGCCACAGGTATCGCGGGAGAGGTTCTGAATCGGGCAAAGTGCATCGCGGTGGTGCCACATATGCTTGAGGGCGGCTTCATTGTTGGCGCAGAAAGCGGCAGCGGCGTGGCTACCTGCCGCATTGCGGCGGGATGGAGCGCGCCAGTGTTCTTTACCGTGAGAGGCGGCAGTGTTGGACTGCAACTCGGTGCCGAAGGCGTGGATATGGTCATGATCTTCCAGACTGACAAGGGGATGGAGCGGTTGCTTTCCAGCAAGTTCGAACTCGGGGCGGATGCCTCGGCGGCGGCTGGACCAGTGGGAGGCGAGGTTTCCGAGGATACCGATTGGAAGCTTAAAACAGATATATTGACCTACTCTTACGCCAGAGGCGCCTTTGCTGGACTCACGCTCACCGGCGCTTCGATTCGTCGCGACGATGATTCGATGCGGGCTTTCTACGGGAAACAGGCCAACAGCCGTTCCGTACTGCTGGGCGAAATAGCGACCCCAGACGGAGCCAGACCGTTCCTGACCGCAGTTCGAGACACCATGGCGGAAGCCAAAGCGCAGTCCGAAACACAGGCTGTAAAGTAGGTGCCGCGAGTGTCGCCAACCGACTAGCCCAGGGGCAGGCTCAGGATAAGGGATCATTCGGAAGTCCCGTATCCCGGTCCTGAGCCGCTGAGGCCCGTCGCGCTTTGTCATCGAAGGGGACCAGTTTGCGGCTTCTGAAATGAGTGTCGGTCAGTATGGGCCTACGAGGGGGTGCTTCGGTCCCAAGGATCGGCTGTCATTCGTCAAAGTGTAATGGTTACTTCTTGCTCGCAGCGGCAGCCAACATCTGCAACTCTTCATGGGCAGCCTCCACAGACGACGCCGGATTCTGGCCAGTAATAAGGTTTCCGTCAACTAGCACAAACGAACTCCAGTCAGGCCCCTTCGCGTACAGTCCACCGAGGCGTTTCAATTCGTCTTCCACCAGAAACGGAACCACGTTTGTCAGCTGAACTGCGTCTTCTTCGCTGTCACTGAATCCCGTGACATGCTTTCCCTTTACGAGAGGAGACCCGTCTTTTGCTTTTACATTGCGAAGAACCCCTGGAGCGTGGCACACGAACGCAACTGGCTTTCCTGTCGCATACACCGATTCGATCAGATCGATCGAATGTTTGTCATTGGCCAGATCCCAGAGAGGGCCGTGTCCGCCAGGGTAAAACACAGCATCGAATTCCGCCACACGCACCTTCGAGAGCTCGACCGTTGTTGCCAAGGCACTCTGAGCTCCAGCATCTTGCTTGAAGCGTGCAGTCGCTTGAGTCTGAGCCGCAGGTTCGTCGCTCTTCGGGTCAAGTGGCGGCTGTCCTCCGCGAGGGGAAGCCAAGGTAATCGCTGCTCCCGCATCGCGGAAGACAAAATAGGGCGCCGCGAATTCCTCCAGCCAAAATCCTGTCTTCTTTCCTGTATTACCCAACGCACTATGTGAAGTCAGAACCATTACGATTTTCATGCCATGTCCTCTCGTATTCATTGTGGTGTTGTGTCTGCGCTGACTCGAACCACCAGCTTTCCGAAGTTCTTTCCTTGCAGTAGTCCCATGAATGCCTCGGGCGCGCGCTCCAGCCCCTCAACTACATCTTCGACGTACTTGATCTTTCCAGCTTTGAACCACTCCGACATCTGTTTCTGGAACTCACCGTAGCGCGACCCGTAGTCGTCAAAGATGATGAATCCCTGTACGCGGACGCGACGTTTCAGGAATGTTGCCATGACCTGCGCCGTGCGATCTCTGCCCTGAGGAGATTCGGTGTCGTTGTAGTGTGCGATCAACCCGCACAAAGGGATGCGCGAACGAGGATTGAGCAGCGGCAGCACAGCGTCAAACACTACGCCGCCGACACTCTCGAAGTACACGTCAATCCCATCCGGACAGGCCTGTGCCAACTGCTCCTTCAGCTTTGGACTCCGATGGTCGATGCACTCATCGAAGCCGAACTCCTCCACCGCGTAGCAGCACTTTTTCGCTCCGCCGGCGATCCCGATAACGCGGCATCCTTTCAGTTTTGCGATCTGACCGACGACCGAACCCACGGCGCCAGTAGCTGCTGCGACAACCACGGTCTCGCCCGGCTTGGGTTGCCCAATGTCAAGCAGTCCCATGTACGCAGTAAAGCCCGGCATACCCAGCACGCCGAGTGCGCAGGAAGGGTGCGCCATCTGCGGGCCAAGGTTGAATGCGCCCTCACCGTAGGAGATGGAATGTTCCTGCCAGCCTTCCTGGCTCAGCACCCAGTCGCCCTCGGAAAAACCGGGAAGCCGTGAACTCTCAACCCGACTGACGGTCGATCCCACCATTACGTCGCCAAGCATTACGGGAGGCGCGTAGGAAGGTGCGTCACTCATACGCCCACGCATGTAGGGATCAAGTGATAGATAAACAGTGCGCAATAGCATCTGCCCCTGGATCGGATTGGGGAGCGGCTGAGACTCCAGCCGGAAGTTGTCCGCTGTTGGCGCACCATAGGGCCTGGAGGCGAGGACAATACGACGATTTGCGGGGATGTTCATTTGACTTCTCCGTTCGGGTGTCAATACCTGCTGAAGCTCTCAGCCTGCGCCGTATTTCTCTGTTCCATGCGCGCAGCTCGCGTTCATCCAATTGCTGGAAATCCTCAACGAGACTTCCTCACACCAATTCCACGCCATGATGGCATCGGACATCCGTAAAGACTGTTTCTTATTGCACAGCCCCAGAAGCGAAGACAGAGAAGGCTGGTACTGTTGTATGGCTGTGCTGTCGGTAGGTGGGCGATTGCGCGTGGTTGACGTTGAAGGCTATCTTCGGCGGGAGTTGCCACTCGAGCCCGAATCCGCACCTCACTTCACTCTCGACCTCAGGGCCTCGTCCGATGCCTGCGCCGGTAGACCATCCTCCGCAATCAGGTCACTCCTGAACCCAGATGTTTCAGTAGCCTTTGCCAGCATGCGGCGTTTCAAGGTTTCGTAGATTGGCTCGCTCTGAAGGAGTATCGCAACCAGCATTGCTGACAACGAAGCCCCCAACAATCCAAGGGTCAGATCGCCGCGGCCGGTCATTTCAATGGTAAGCACAATCCCGGTCAGGGGTGCGCGCACGCTGGCAGAAAACATTGCCGCCATCCCAACCACCGCAAAAGCTATGGGCGAGACTCCCGGTAGCGGAGTGAAATGATTCAGGACTCCAGCGAATAGCGCGCCAGAGGAAGCCCCCAATACTAAGAGCGGCGCAAAGAGCCCCCCTGGTGCACCTGCGGCATACGACCACGGGCCAAGGAGAAAGCGCGCCAGAAAGACCACTAGCAGGCCCCCGATTGCATAGCGATCGGCGAGTATGGCCTGCGTCAGCATGTTGCCACCTCCAACCACAGCCGGAGCAAACCAGGCGGCAAGTCCCACCATCGCGCCGATGATGGCTGCGCGGTTCGTCGACGAGAGGCGGGGAAATCGGTCCAAGCGGTCCGCGAAATGAAGCAGGCCCGCGACGGTGACGTTATATAGTGCGCCGACCGCGCCCAGCAGTGCACCCAAAGCCAGAAACGGACCAATTCTCCACGCTTCGATGAAGCTGACCTGTCTCACCGCGAAGTCCAGACCGTTGCCCGACATCAATCGCATGATCCACACTCCGACCAAGGCGGCCGTCAATGTGGCCACCAATAGCCAGGGCGTGATGCTGCCAGTCAGTTCTTCAAACACAAAGATGGAGCCCCCGAGGGGAGCATTGAAGGCCACGGCGAGCCCTGCACCCGCCCCGGCCGCCCCGATGACCTTTTTATCCTGATCGTCATTTATGAGTCTGTGCGAGATCAACCAGCCAAGCGCGGCACCCATTTGGACGGTCGGCCCCTCGCGGCCGAGGGCAAGCCCAGAGCCGAGGGCGAGCAATCCACCAAAGAACTTGATAGGTACAATAGTAGGCGGAGCTTCCTCCGCCTCCCCGCTAAAAACGGCTTCCACGTGTTGAATGCCGCTTCCCTCCGCTAATGGTGCAAACCTAATCACTATGGCGCGCGCCACGGCGGCGCCCCCAAGTCCCAGAGCGACTGGCGCCAGCCAGCCGACGTGGGGCCAAGCGTGCGCCCAGCCGATTAACTCATCGCGCCATTGATCAAGGACAATTAGAAGATAACGGAACGCTCCGCCCACAAGGCCGATAAGAACTCCCGCAAGGATGCTGCCTGCTAAGAGTCGGATCACTCGCGAATTAGGGTGTGTCATTAAAATGTGTTCCTAGTTATGTATCTGAGTATTAGAAGCGTTACTAGGCAGTGGCCTCCAGGACTGTGCCCTATGGAGGCCGATAAAACGCGACTTCGCGGCTTCTCGTTCCCTTGGGTAACTGCGGTGCCTGATGTCTTTGAACCGCCAGTTTCGCTTCAGCCTGTCACCTTGGGCCCATGCTCGTACACGGAGCGGCCGTTAGTCGGAGTCGATCTTCTTGTGTGGGGTTGCGGCGCGTCTTCGTGCGTACTCCCAGGCAACCACTGCGACGAGGATAACTACTACCACGGCAATCGCGATCAGTCTTATATCCGACGGGACTAGATCCATAACACCTTCCCTCTGGCGCGAAAACCTTTCTGGACGATCAGTATTCATCTGCCGGATTCAAAATGTTGGTCAATATTGATCGAGCACCACGACACCAGACTCAGCGCCATTCACCTTCGGATAACCACCAGAGACCTTCTCTCGACCAGAGCACAACGACGGCGACCGCAACCAGGCAGGTGTTCAATCTCAGATCACTCAAAACGTCCGCTCACTTCAAACCCAAGTCAGTTAAGACCTTGGGATTTTCTTCGCCAGTGGCCAACATCTTGTGACACGCGGAACAGTCATTGGTGATGGTTTGGCCGTCCGCACTGGTATGACTTCCGTCGTGGCAACGGAAGCAGCCCAGTGAGTTGATGTGGCCAAGGTTATTCGGATGCGTCCCCCAGGTTACTTGCATATCCGGAAAAATGTTGCGCATGTAAATTCGTGCTACCTCTTCGCCGGCTCGTTGTACCGAAGGGCGCTGCGAGCGATCAATTTCGGGGTAGTTGGTCTGATAGAACTTGGTGATCTCACCAGTGATGCTGCGCTGGGCGATTTCGCGAGTGGGGTATTTCACCTTGAGAACCACGACTGCTTCTTTCTTGATATAGGGAAGATCCGTGCTGATCCTTCCGACCGACATTTGCTTGTCCACTGCATCTTCCGGCAGATCGAAGGTATGCGTGGGCCGATTGTGGCAATCCACGCAATCCATCACGCGATACTCACCCTGGTGCAATTGTTCCTTTGTTGGTTTCAGATCACTGGAAACAAATTCGGTAGTCTTTCCATGGTCGTCGGTGTAATCCACGACTGGGATGGTCTGCCGCTCAACGTCCGTTGAGATGTAGCGGATCCGCACACCATCGGCGAGGTGGTGCCCATGAATGCCTACCGAGCCTTGCCATGTGCGTCCGCCCACTTTCATTAGGAACACGTCAGTCTGTGGCGTGTTTTTCGCGTCGTCTTTGTAGCTCGTATTCACCAGGAACTTGTCACCGGTAAAGCGCTGCGGCCAATGACAGTGCTCACAGGTGGCTTGCGCAGGACGGAGGTTCTGTACCGGAGACGGAATTGGGTGGGGATAGGTGTGAAATGCCACCGCGAAAACCTGCCGTAGTCCGGAAACTTTCGATCGCACAAACCAGCCCGCCCCCGGGCCGATGTGGCAGTCGACACAGGCCACTCGCGAGTGAGGAGAATTCAGATAGGTTGTGTACTCGGGCTGCATCACGGTGTGACAGGTTGCCCCGCAGAAATTCTGTGTATCCATGTACTCCACGCCGCGGTATGCTGCGGTCCCTACGATGAGAAGATTAAGCACGGTCGCCAGGGCCACCCATTCGAGAGTGCGCCATACCACTGGCAAGTGCAGGTCAACGGGGGGGAATGTCATCGGTAGAGTCCCCCTCACGCGGAGAGTTCGCCGCCTCAGCCAGATACCAAGTGGAATCAGAAGCAAACCGAAAACAAAAAGTCCGGGAAAGATCAGAAAGAACAAGATTCCGATGTAAGGATGGGGCGGTCCTGGCAAGAAGATTTCATAAAACCAGAAAGCAATCGTGGTAAGTGCTGTGCTGGTGGTGATCGCGGTGCCCGCGAGCGTGAGCGGATTCTGGCCCAGAAAATAGAGTGGCTGGGACCAGTCTCGGATGCGTTCTCGCAAAGTCATTGGAAACTTCTACCTTTTTTGCCGCATAGCTTTTATGCGGTGGCACAACCTCTTCTTGAGTGTGCTGGCGTAGGCATCCGGAGATACTCCCCTTAGAGGCCGAACATCAGTTTTGCAAAGCCTTCACAGATACTTCGGGACCGTGGGGCCCAGTTGGGCATGCAGTACCGTTTGCCGGATAGTGATGATGCTGCGGGTATCGATATTCAATCGAAAGTGCCAACGTATAGCGTTCCACAATGTTTCCGGTGGTCAATATTGAGCACTTCTGCGAATTAAATTGAGAGAGCCGCACGATGCAACACTCAGGACAGATTGGGAACAGAGTACAAACTCACTGCAGCTCAACTTCCACACTCCACTCTCCCATTTTTTCTGCGCTCCCAGAATTCCGAATGGAGTGAGCTATTTTGACCATCTCTCGCAAACAACCTGACGTCACAGTAGTAGATGCCTGACCAGACTTCTTGCCATGTTCGAACAAACACTCCCAAATTGGTTAAAAGGAGTTTGGATCATGGAATCAGATCGTGCTTTAAGCATGATGCTGTAAGCGCGCGATCTGCCGGAGAAGATCTATGCGACATATCAAGGCCATGACCGTTTCAGTTGTTTTCTTTTCTATCCTGGGCCTGTCGGCGAGCGCGCCAGCTTCACCCTCCCCTCGCGCAGATAATAAAAGCACCAAAGCAGAGATCTCCGCTAGAATCCCGGAAGACTGGCTGGTGGTCGAAGATACCACTTTCATTCCCGTTATCGATGATGTAAGCCGGAAGATGCTCGATGCCCAGAGAGCATTTCTGAAGAACGACAACAAGACCGCAGCCGAAGATATCCGGCAGAGTGCCGCTGCTCTATCTCGGGAATCGTCAGGCGCTTCTGTCGAAGGCCAGAAACGGATTCAAGCCACGGCCAGAGAGCTCGAAAAGTTGGCTGCGGAGCTGGATAGCAACAAGATCAGCTCGGTGAAGCAGCTCGATGTCGTATTTATTCAGGCGCACGATGCCGACATCAAACAGCGTTGGGTGGAGGCAAACGAGATAGCGTGGTATCCCTACGTCGAACAGCCTGACCAACATTTCAAGAACGCGCATGACTCGTTTCTGAGCCGGGATTTCAAGAAAACGGCTGAGGAGATACGCAAAGGCGCGGCGTTCGTGAAACTTGAGGACATGCGTGCCACGGGCGACGCTCAGCAGTCGCTTAACGCTTCCACTGTTGAATTGGCCAAACTCGCCGATGAAGCGTCGCGGGGCGAGGTGAAAGATGTTAAGTCTCTTGACAAGGCCTTTGCACGAGCGGATTACGCCCTAGCTCTCTCTCACCGAGCAAAGGCCTCGGAAGGCTGGGCCAGCAAAGATGCAACCAAAGCGGGTTATGAACTGAGGGCCGCGGCAAACTATCTCGAGCAAGGCGCGTCCCGGGCGGGTGGCGATGCTGAATCCGGCGTCTCTGCTGGCGTCAAAGATACGCGCGAACTTGCCGGGAAACTAATCAAAGGCGTCAGCGTGGCAAGTGACGACGTTGGCAAAGTAATGGAAACGATTGGTCAGGAAATCGGGATGCTCGGAAAGAATGTTATGTACAGCAAGCCTTGATCAACAGGAGTTTTCCCAACGAAAGCCGTAAGTTCTCTGTGTTCAGCCACTGGGGAACAGTCTTTTCATCTACCCTGTGCGAAGGGGACCAGTTTTCTGCTATGCCGCTGGCAATATCGTGTTGGGCCGCCGCTTGCATATTAGAAGATGCCATGCAAGCGTGCCGGATACAGCGTTCCGCTCGAACTCTCTCGCCAGGGTCTGCAGTTGAATCCGTTATCGGTCGTCCTCACGTTGCCTGATATGCGGATGGGGTTCTCGCTACACTAGCATCGATGACAGGTGCCCGTCTGAGCAAGAAGATCAGCTTGGCAGATCTTATGCTGAGCTTCAGCCGGCCCTCTCCAGAGCTCAATAACAGCTGTGGCCCGCCGCTTAACGACGGACCACAGTGAGACCTCGACGCGTCAAGCCTACTTCTTTGTGGCTTTCCTCTTCTTTGCCGAATGACTTGCTGCCTTGCCGGTTTTCGAAGTGTCGAGTAGGGCCAATGAATCAGCGGCGTTGAATGGGTATTCACGGACCGACTGCTGAGCCGTTTGACCAGCATTGCTCAAGGTGATGTCCACACGGCGGTTGCTGGCGAGGATGATCGTATTCATGTGATCGAGCAGCTTCTGCCGTTCTTCCGTGCTCAGTTCTGGGTTTCGTTCAACCGCACTTTTCACTTCAGCATCGGTTAGCTCATGCTGCTTGCCGAAGGCCTCGGTTTGAATGTTGGCGGCAGGAACTCCCTGTTCGACTAGAAAACGCTTGGTGCGTTCAACACGACGTTCGGAGAGTTTCTGATTGTATTCCACGGAACCGCGAGGATCGGCATGACCTTCAAGGGTCAGGCGAGCATCCGGCTTGGTTTGCAGGTAGGTCTGGAAATCGCTGGCGAGCGCAACAAGGGTCTTCTCCTGGCTGGCGAGCAAGCCGCCATCAGGATGCTCGGGTGTGGGCTTGGCGGTCGCGAAATAAATGCTGTGCAGAGCTAGCCGCTTTTCGATAGCGGTGGCTTCTGCCGGCGGTGGCGGCGGTGGCGCTAGTACGTTCACCGTGGTTGTGGAAGAAGCCTGAAGCGCCGGACTGCGGTCGTCACTTGCATTGCAAATCACGGTGATCCTGCCCGGCTGCGCCCCAGTGGTGCTAAGGATGGCGGTAGGGGTATTGCCGTTCACGCTTCCACCGTTGGAGGCATAGCTGTAGGTCAAGCGGCGTCCATCGGGGCTGGCAGCGGTAGCGGTAATCGTGGAAGTTCCGCCGATCTGCACGGCGGCGGGGTCGGAGGAGCAAGAGATGGTCGGTGGATTGGACTGCTTGACGGTGAAGCTAGCGCTGCACGAAGCAACACCTGCACGGCTGCCGTTGCTCAGATTAGCCGTTACCTGGTAAGAACCGGGCTGTAATCCGTTGGTGTCAATCTGGGTGGTGGCGCTGTTGCCGGACACTTTTACTCCGGTACCGGACCATGCGTAGATTACGGTGCGCTTGGGATTGAAATTAGATCCGCTGGCTGTGGCAGTTACTGGTTCGCCTGCGAAAACCTGTATTGGCTGCACGGCACAGGTCGCACTGGGTGCTATCGTAGGCGCTCCGCCGAGCATGAAGACAAGGCCCGTCTGCAGTCTTGCACCATGAAGAACCGTAGTTGGCGTGGAGGCCGAAGGACCGAAGCGGTAGCTGGACGCTACATAATCGGCGCGGATGAGACGCCATGCAACATGTCTTGTGAGGTTGATATCCAGACCACCGCCGGCCATCACTCCCAATTTAT
>CAILAZ010000073.1 GCA_903832295.1 uncultured Acidobacteriota bacterium | reverse complement strand
GTACCGCGGCGGCGCTTCCCTGAGCATAGGCGGTCTCAATCCCGCCACCAGGGTCTTTCTCTGGAAGGGCATCCACTGGGATTCCACGATTCTTCTCAGTCGGCTCCTGTGGCTCGCAATAGCCTTCGCCATTTCCATGTTAGCGGCACTGCTCTTTGATCGCTTCGATCCCGCGCGCCTCTCGCTGTTCGTGCGCAGCCCGAAATCTCGCGAGCCATCGCCTGCATCAGCGGAGCAACAGTCTTCTCCGCCCGTGCAAACCCAACGAACGGCCGCTCAACTCACCCCCTTGCCGCGCACCGGGCCCCGGGCTCGCTTTTTCACCCTCACCCTCGCCGAACTCCGGCTCATGCTTCGGGGGCACGGATGGTGGTGGTACCTGGGCGCTGCGGGACTCTCCATTGCATGCCTGTTCTCGCCACTCGATAGTGCCCGTTCCGGCGTCATTCTCGCAGCATGGCTTTGGCCCGTTCTCCTGTGGTCGCAGTTGGGCACCCGCGAGGCGCAGTTCTCTACCCGGGCGCTTATCTTCTCCGCCCAGCGGGCTTTTCCCCGCCAGCTATTCGCCGCCTGGAGTGCTGGAGTCCTAGTGGCCGTTTTCACCGGGCTCGGACTTGGACTCCATCTTCTGATCGCCCGCAACTTTTCCGGGCTAGCTCCCTGGATCGCAGCGGTCATTTTCATTCCGTCGGCTGCGCTCGCCCTTGGCGTCTGCACCGAAAGCCGCAAACCCTTCGAAGCACTCTACACCGCCTGGTGGTACATCGGCCCGCTGCATCACACGCCTCATCTCGACTTCATGGGAACCACGGCGATCTCCAGCAATCCGGTACTGTATCTGGGCGCCACCGTGATTCTACTGTCCATTGCCCTCGGTTTTCGGAGAGCACGTCTCGCATCAGCCTGAGATTGCGCTGAGTTTGCATGCGCGATCCGACTCCCGGTCGCCGGTGCTAGAATCCGAATAGCATGAGCCCTAATAGTCCTTTCTGCGAAGTACCTGCGGCGCTTGAAGATTTGCGTGCCGGACGCATGGTCGTCATCGTCGATGATGAAGACCGCGAAAACGAGGGCGACCTCACCATGGCCGCCGAAAAGATCACTCCTGAGGCCATCAACTTCATGGCCCGCTTCGGACGCGGACTCATATGCCTCTCGCTTACCGAGGAGCGCTGCGATTACATGCGCCTCTCGCCCATGACCAGCGCCAACGAGTCTCCCTTCGGCACGGCATTCACAGAATCCATTGAGGCCCGCGAGGGCGTCACCACCGGCATCAGCGCCGCCGACCGCGCGCGCACCATCCAGGTCGCCGTCGATCCCGCCTCCCGCGCCTCGGACCTCGTACGCCCCGGACACATTTTTCCGCTGCGCGCCCGCAAGGGCGGCGTCCTCGTCCGCGCTGGGCAGACCGAAGCCAGCGTCGATCTGGCCCGCATGGCCGGCCTCGATCCCTCCGGCGTGATCTGCGAAATCATGAGCGATGACGGCACCATGGCCCGCGTCCCCGAACTCGCCGAGTTCTGCCGCCACCACAATCTCAAGATGATCACCACCGCCGAGATCATCCGCTATCGCATGGCCAACGAGCGCCTCATCGAACGCCAGGGCGAGGCCATCGTGCCCACCCGCTACGGCGAATTCCGCATGATCGCCTACCGCTCTGCCCTCGATGGCCAGTCCCACGTGGCACTCGTTCGCGGCGACATCGAAACCCCTTCGGCAGAGCCCGTGCTCGTCCGCATGCACACCCACTGCCTCCTCGGAGACGTCTTCGGCGCCACCGGCTGCGACTGTGCCACCGCCCTCGACCACTCGCTCCGCCGAATAGCAGAAGAAAACCGCGGCGCGGTCATCTACCTCCACCAGACCTCGCTCGGCTTCACCGTTGAACCGCTCGCAGGCAAGCCCACGCTGCAGTTTCACAAGGACCGCGCCCTGCCCACGCTCCCTGAAAACCAGCGCACCCGCCAGCGCGACATCGGCATTGGCGCGCAAATACTCGCTGACCTCAAACTGCGTCGCATCCGCCTGCTCACCAACCACCCGCGCCGCGTCGCCGCCCTCGAGGGCTTCGACCTCGAAATCACCGAGCACGTCTCGCTGCGGTAAAGTGTAGATGGATTGAAAAGGCCACGGCATTTCGCCGTGGCCTTCGCATTGCAACCTGAATGAGCTCTACTGCTTTTTCACCCGCAGGTCTTTTCCCGTCATCTCCGGCGGCAGTTGCACTCCCAGAATCCCCAGCACCGTTGGCGAAATATCCTGCAACGCGCCGTCGGGGCGCAGGGTGAACCCGCTTGCCGCTTCCGCGACATAAAGGAACGGGACCGGGTTTGTGGTGTGCGCAGTGAATGGCCCGCC